>CAYSEX010000014.1:0-41409 GCA_964430305.1 uncultured Chryseobacterium sp. | reverse complement strand
TTTTAACGGGATTGTTGGTTTTCTTTTATCATGAAATTGCAGTTAAAGTCTTTGCGTGGTTGTGGTTGATTTCGCCGGTGTTCCTTTTCTTCATAGGAAGGGATAGCCATCATATAGGTGCAAGTGTACTTATTTATGCCTTGACGGCCTTTTTAGTTACAAGTGGTATTATTCGGAAAAACAGTTCGTTGAAACGCGTGGCGCTGACTGTGGTTTTTGTTTACGGATATACTGTTTGGTATATGTTTCCAATTCAATCAGGAATTTCTTGGGAAGGGCATTTGAGTGGCTTTGTTTCAGGTATTGCTATCGCTTGGTTTTATCGCAAAAAAGGTCCAAGTGACCCTGTTTATCAATATGAGTTGGAGCCAGAACTTCCCGATGATGATCCGTTTTGGTTACCACAAGAGGATGGGTTATCGAGAAAGGAAGGTGAATAAGTTCAAATTCGATTCGCGTATATAAAATAGTTTCGTTGGTTATATTTGCCTCACATTAATAAAGAATATGAAATTTATAGTTAATAGCCTCAACTTGCTCAAGCAGTTGCAAATGTTAGGAGGAGTATTGAATTCGAACAACACACTTCCCATTTTAGACAACTTTTTGTTTGAAATGAAATCAGACGAGTTGACCATTTCCGCATCGGATTTAGAAACATCCATGACTACTCGATTGGCTATACAGTGCAAAGAAGAAGGGGTAATTGCTGTTCCTGCGAAATTACTTTTGGATATTTTGAAGACACTGCCAGACCAGCCACTAACCTTCGATGTGGATGGGAAAACCTATGGAATTGAAATTACGAGTGACAACGGAAAGTATAAATTGACAGGGCAGAATGGAGATGAATTCCCGAAGTCACCGGCCATGTCAGACACCAAAGCGTTGGTTATTGGCGCAGACGTTTTAAATAGAAGTATATCAAAGACTTTGTTCGCAGCGGGAAATGATGACATGCGTCCAATCATGAGCGGTGTTTATTTCGAGGTGGAAGAAAAAAGTGTACGCTTTGTAGCAACTGACGCCCACAAACTGGTTCGTATTACACGAACAGATATAGGAGGTGATTCAGCGGCATTCATTGTTCCAAGAAAACCACTTAACTTGTTAAAGGGGTCATTGGGAAGTGTAAAGTCTGACGTGAAGGTTGAATATACCGGTAACAACGCCATGTTCACTTTTGAGCACGTTACATTGATGTGCAGATTAATTGAAGGGAAATACCCGAACTATGAGGCTGTTATTCCAAAAGAGAATCCGTTTAAACTCACCATTGATAGGTTAGATTTCTTAAGCTCTATTAAACGTGTAAGTATCTTCGCGAACAGATCAACAAACCAAATTCGTTTGCGATTAACAGGAAGTGAAATTCAATTATCAGCCGAGGATTTAGACTTCGCGAATGAAGCTCATGAGAAATTGTCTTGTTCTTTCGTTGGTGACGAAATGGAAATTGGATTCAATTCTCGCTTCCTTCAAGAGATGTTGAACAATCTTGATTCAGACAATGTGAACTTAGAAATGAGCGCTCCAAATAGAGCTGGAATCATTACAGAGGTAGAAAAGCCCGAGGAGGCAGAGGATATTCTTATGTTAGTTATGCCAGTCATGTTGAATGGCTAAAACATAAGGTAGAATCCTACAACAAGTAAGAAAATGACAATAGCCTTTCGTATCCACGAAAGGCTAATTTTTTGCAATAAGATATTCCCCACAGTTGCTCCGCCTATACCCCCTAATATTGCGAAAATCATAGGCCAACTGTTTTGTTGTGCGAAGATGAGCGGAATGGAACTGAGGTAGGTAGTAATTCGAACCGAATCTACAATGGCCGCCAATACCGTTCGTGTTCCCATAAAGACATGCTTGTCATTGAGCTGATGAATTAGAAACGCACTGCGTAAAGCGCCCTGCTGACCGCTAACTCCACCAAAAAAACCAGATAATAGACCGCCTAACCAAAGTGATTTTTTCCCTTGAATTACCCGCTCCAAAAAATTGAAATATTCAAACAGTGAGAACGAAATAAGCAAAATTCCCATGATGATATTTAGTCCGGAAGTTTCTCCGTTCCATCCGAATAATGAATACTCAAACGGAGTGAAATAGGAGGTAAGCTGTGATAAAAGAAGTGCTCCAATAACAGCACCAATCGCGCTTGGAATTCCAAAGGCTATGACCGTGGGCCAATGCGCTTGTTTTCCAACTAAAAATAATTTGTAGATTGTATTTACGAAATGCACAAACGCCGTCATCATCACAGCTGTTGTTAAGTCAAAGAACAAAGCCATTACGGGTAGTAAAATTGTTCCAAAGCCAAAGCCAGTGAAAAAGCTTAAAGCAGCACCTACAAACGCAACAATCAAAATAATCCACTCCATGCAGTAAAAATACAATCAGAAAATGTTGTTTCTTTGAAGTGTGAATGAATTTTCTGCTAAGAGAAACTTTGTTGATCGCCTTCGGAATCGATCTGAAATGCCTAGTCCTCAAGAGCTGGCTTTGTCTATCTGTCAAGGCAAAAGAGAGGCGTTGGCGAAGGCTTTCACGCTTTTAGAAAGCACTCGGTTTTCTGATCAAGAATATATGGTTCAGGTTCTTCGTGAGTTGCCAAAGGAGAATAGGACTAGCATTCGAATTGGTATAACTGGTGTTCCTGGGGTTGGTAAGTCAACCTTTATTGAGGCGTTTTCAGAGGTTGTATTGCAAGAAAGTGCAAATAGAATTGCGGTGTTAAGTATTGACCCGAGTAGTCCAATTACTGGAGGAAGTATTCTTGGAGACAAGACACGGATGGAACGATTAAGTATAGATGACCGCGCATTTATTCGACCAACACCAGCAGGTAACCATTTAGGTGGAGTTGCGCGTGCAACCGCCTTGGGTGTTCAATTGTGTGAAGCAGCAGGTTACAACATCATTTTTATAGAAACGGTTGGAGTTGGTCAAAGTGAAGTTGAAGTTCATGGCATGACAGATTTTTTCTTGCTGTTAATGTTAGCTGGTGCGGGCGATCAATTGCAAGGAATTAAGAGAGGCATCATGGAGTTAACTGATGCAATGATTATTACCAAGGCCGACGGGGAAAATAAAACTCGAGCAGATCATGCGAAAGCAGAGTACGCTTCTGCGTTGCATCTCTTTCCGGAACGAGATGACGGATGGGTACCAAAGGTTTTTTCTGTTTCTTCGATAGAGAATCAAGGGTTGAATGAAGTTTGGAAGTCGATTCAGCAATATGATCTTTGGCAAATTGCCAGAGATTTAAAGCATAAAAAACGAGAGAGTCAACGCCTAGCTCTTTTTCAAAAGCAAGCTCATGATTTTCTATTGAATTATTTTCTTCATGATGAACAAGTGAGGAGTAAATTTGAACAAATAAAACAAGAAGTTCAATTGGGCCTGAAATCACCAATGGAAGCCGTTTTTGAGTGGATGGAGGAAATAAAGAAAAAAGAAATGTAATATGTCAAATCAAAAATCAACTTCGAGAATTATAGTGTTCACTTTTGGGGCGCTTGTGTTGTACAGTTTGCTTTATTTTACAGGTAAATTTTTTGGAAATCATATTTCTTTTTTGAAATCGATATATGCGCAAATTCGATCTTTTTGGGCCATGTTTACCTTCTTAGAATTACTCGCTTTGGCTAGTGTAGTCGTTGACGGTATTGTGAAATTTGATAAAATTAATCCGAGACTTAAAGCTGCTCGGGTTACCCTAACTATACTACTTGGTCTCGCTTTTGGAGTCAAGATCCTGTATGCCGTTATGGAGATTTATATGATCGGGCAGGTTCAATGATTGATTTGAAAAGCGTTTTCTGAATTCTACTTTCTGCTTAGCTTTCTTAACAAATAAATGAGCTAGTATAATCAGTGCCTCATCATTCTTTTGATTCGATAACGCGTCACCAATTTGTTTTTCAGAAAAATCAAAGGTGTATAAGAGTCGTTTGAATTGTTTTCCGTGTTGGGCGAAAGAATTCACAACAAAGGGTATAAAATCATCTATGCTAAACGAATCTGCAATGTTGAATTCGAAGCCCGCTAAAATGAAATCTTTTTTTATTTGGCTGCATACCTCAGTATGAAGAGGTAAAGAATTTAACTCAGACATGTCTTTCTAAAAGCCAAGCGGCCAATGCTCTCAATTCAATTTTTTGTTCTTCTGGTATTGAAATGTTGTTCAATTCCTGAAGTGCTTTTTGATAGTAATCTTCGCTCTTTTTTAGAATTTCTAGATCAGCTTGTGTCGATTCAAAAATAGACGTGATGGAAGCAATTTTTTCCTGGTCATTTGGATGGTTTCCATGAAAATGTCGCAACAATTCCAAGTCGCTGCTTGTGCCAGTCTCCAATGCATGGAGGTATAGAAATGTTTTTTTGTCGGCCAAAATATCACCACCAATGCGCTTACCAACTTCTTCTTTTTTTCCGAAAGTGTCTAGGTAGTCGTCTCTCAGTTGGAATGAAATGCCAATGTATTCACCGAATTTACGAATATGTTCTTGATCTATTTTGGATGCATTGGCTTGAATGGCGCCAAGTTCAAGAGCACATCCTAAAAGAACAGCTGTTTTCAATCGAATCATTTCAATATACTCTTCCTTGGTAACGTCTGTGCGTTTTTCGAAGTCCATATCCATTTGCTGACCAACACAAACTTCCCACGCAGTAGTGTTAAACCTTTCGAATAACAGAGAGAATTTTTCATTTGCATTTTTTTGAAGCAGCGCATAAGCCTGAATCATCATGCCATCACCACTGAGTATGGCGGTGTTAATATTCCACTTTTCATGAACCGTTTTTGCACCTCTTCTGAGAGGAGAGTTATCCATGATATCATCATGCATGAGGGTGAAGTTGTGAAAAACTTCAACAGCCATAGCTTGGTTCAATGAGTCTTGTGTTCTACCTCCGAACAGTTTGGTAGACATTAAGGTTAAAATTGGACGAATTCGCTTTCCTCCAATTTGAAGCAGGTAGTGAATTGGTTCAACTAGATTTGATGTTTGCGGATTTAAAGGATTGGTATACAATTCCCTTTCGATTTCCTCGAGATAGTTTTGCAACATGTTTTTTATCGCTGTGAAAGTTGATTCAGAAGATATTGTCCATATCCACTCTTGGTTAAATCAACTGCTAAGTTCTTGAATTGTTCATCATTTATAAAACCCATACGCCAGGCAATCTCCTCTGGAGCGGCAATCTTGAGTCCTTGACGTGCTTCTACTGTCTGAACAAACAAATTGGCTTGGAGTAAAGAGTCGAATGTGCCTGTATCAAGCCATGCGGTTCCTCTTTCTAGTCGCTGAACGTGTAAATTGCCAGCCATGAGGTAAGCTCGATTGACATCTGTAATTTCGTATTCACCGCGTGCACTGGGTTCAATTGATTTGGCAATTTGAACCACAGAGTTGTCATAGAAGTATAATCCCGGAACCGCGTAATTCGATTTGGGCTCTTTCGGTTTTTCTTCTAAAGAAAGTGCTTTGCCAAATTCATCAAATTCTACTACACCGTATCTCTCCGGATCAGCCACATGATAACCAAAAATATGTGCACCCTGAACCTTTGTATTTTGTTGTAAAAGTTTTCCAAAACCCGGTCCGTAGAAAATATTATCTCCTAAAATAAGTGCCACTGAATCTGAGCCAATAAATGATTCTCCAATTAGAAAGGCTTGAGCCAACCCTTTGGGCTCTGGCTGAATGGCATAAGAAAAAGTACAGCCCCATTGACTTCCATCACCTAGAAGATGTTTGAACGCATTTTGCTCATGAGGCGTGGTAATAATTAAGATCTCTCTTATTCCAGAAAGCATGAGAGTGCTTAAAGGATAATAAATCATAGGTTTGTCGTAAATAGGCATCAACTGCTTACTCACAGCTTTTGTAATAGGATAAAGTCGAGTGCCGCTTCCGCCTGCCAAAATAATTCCCTTCATGAGTCAAATGTAAAAGATTTCAATTCGAAGTTATTTCAATGAAAGCACCAAGGCTTGGTTGTTTTCTATTATTTGATTGGTTTTTTTCTCTATCTCACTGAGTCGTTTTGACGCCTCAGACGTTTCTTGTTTTAATTGATTAATGCTAGACCATTTCGGATCACAAGAATACATTTTGTCAATTCCTTTGCAAGCAGTTTTGAATTTGTATGCAGACTTATCTATAGACGCTATAATTAAGTTAATTTCGTTGGAAAGTGCTCTGATTTCTACAATTGAGGAGTTTAATATTTCAATTTCTTTTGGAAACTTCCCTGAAAATTTAGCACTCAAATTTTGGATTTCCTTGTCGTATTCTTGAGCTGAACTTCTATATGTAGTAGCAGATTTTCTTAAGTTAGAGATATTCGCGTCCAATTCAGTCATGAAATTAGCAACCACGCACAATTCTATTTTATTGATAATCTCATTCTGTACATGTGTTGTAAATGTATTGGATGCATCTGAAAGTTCTTTGAACTCTCTCTCTAATGCTTTAGTCTCCAACTCAAGATCTTCTTTGGTTTTTTTTACTTTGTCCCACTCTTGGCTTTTTGAGGTGATTTTATCTTTGCCTGCGGTATACGATTTGAAGTCACTATAAAGAGCGTTCATTACGGAAGTGTGGTTATTTACGCTTTCCATCTTTGATTTAACTTCAGACTTCATAGATTCAGCAATGGCAAAGGGCTGTGTGTTTTTTTCACACGGAATTTCATTGTAGGTCTTGAATGCATTGTTGATTTGTTCTGTTGATTTGCTAGTGGCTGCACTCGCGTTCTGAACGGTTGTTCTGATATTTTGATCAATCTCTGAGGTGGTGTAATAAAATGTGCAACTTGGCAAGGATATGCAGGCGGCAAAAAGCAGATAAACGGTGGTTCTCATGATTGATTCAATTCTCATTAATGTAAAGGTACTCACTTCAACGCCAAATGTTGAACATAAATTAGGTGTGGTTGTTATTGGAGTATGAAAATCTTTTTAATCATTTTCTTTTCTTTAGCTCTTGTGCTTGTGGGGTTATCAGCATGGTTTTATATGGAAACTGAAAATATTGAGCAATATGGTTATGAGGTGCTTGAGAAACACGGTGATATTGAAATTAGATCCTATAAACCAGCTTTGTTTTCCACATACACCATGCAAGTAAATTCGTATGAGGCCAGTTCTAGCAATGGATTTCGAACACTTGCAGGATATATTTTTGGAGGGAACGAAAAGCAAGAAAAGATTGCAATGACCAGTCCTGTTATGATGGAAATGGGTGAATCTACCACCATGTCATTTATGGTTCCATCCGGAAGGTCAATAGAGTCTCTACCTAAACCCAATAATTCAGAAATTCAATTTGTTGAAAAGCCAGCTGTAATAATGGCGGCTATTCGATTCGGTGGATGGGCTTCTGATGAAAAGATAGAAAAATACAAGCAAAGATTGATCAAAGAGTTGTCTGAATTGGGGATAGTGCATACGGGAAAATTTGCATATTTGGGTTATAATCCTCCTTTTCAGTTTTTAAACCGCCGCAATGAGGTGGTGGTGGAACTGGTTGGTTGGAAATAAGAATTAAGCAAGAAATGAAAAAGCACATTCAAGTGAATGTGCTTTTTTTTGTGGACCCGGCGGGGGTCGAACCCGCGTCCAAACAAGGAACCGAAAAGGTTTCTACATGCTTATCTACATCTTTGTTTTTCATCGCAAACCCGGCAGGTAGCAGCCTAGTTTACGCCTATCTTGTATTTTTTAACCGTTAACTACAAGATTCATCTTCGGCGAGCTTTCTTTGATGAAGCCTCTATGTAAAACGTCAAAAGCGGGGCGTTTTACGAGACTTACTTGTCAACCTCCTAGAGGCTGATTAAGCGTAATCACATCCTGTGATTAGGCAGCAAGTGCGTAAGAATTGTTGTCATTTCTGACTGATATTCCGAGATTAAAGAGCCGAAACATCAGGCGCTCTGCATGCTTGCTCTCCACTTCATCTTGCTGTCAAATCCGAAATCGGGCCCGTGCAATTTTAAGCGATAGCTCTGCAAATTTACGATGTATATTCGCATTCCCAATTTAATTCAATGACGAAAATTCGAATTGGAATCATTCAAGAAAGAAAGACTCCTCCAGACTTCCGTGTTCCACTTACTCCAAAGCAATGTGCTCAAGTTGTTCAAACCTATTCAAATGTTGAACTATTTGTTGAATCAAGCCCCATTCGGTGCTTTTCAGATGAAGCCTATGAGCAAGAAGGAATTGCAGTGGTTGATGATATAAGCCATTGCGACATTTTATTTGGAGTGAAGGAAGTTCCAATTGAATTTCTAATTCCTAATAAAACCTATTTCTTTTTCTCTCACACGCTTAAGAAACAACCGTACAACGCGAAACTGTTAAGGGCTATACTCGATAAACGCATTGAATTGATAGATTATGAAGCGTTAAAAGGAAGGGATGGCAAACGGATCATTGGATTTGGAAGGTATGCTGGTATTGTTGGCGTTTATGAGGGAATACGTGCTTTCGGTTGGAAGCACGGGCTCTTCAACTTACCTTCTCCGCAATTGCTAAGCGGTCGCGTTGAATTCGATGAGGAATTGAAGAAAATAGATGTATCGCAAATAAGAGCAGTGCTCACTGGGTGGGGCAGGGTAGGAAATGGTGCAGAAGAAGTGATGAAGCAGCTTAATTTGAAGCGCTGCACTGAAGAAGATTTTTTACAGAATCCAAATGAAAAAGGCGTCTATGTGCATATTGATACTCCGCAGATGTATAAACGCATTCAAGACGGTAAATTTGATAAGTCGGAATTTTACTCAAGTCCTGAATTATATACTTCCAATTTGGAGCAGTTTGCTCTTTCAGCCAATCTCTATATTGCGGCCCACTTGTGGAATGCAAAGAACCCTATTTTGTTGAATCAATCATTTTTTCTGAACAACAGGAATTGTTCTGTAGTAGCAGACATTTCTTGTGACTTGAATGGTCCCATTGCGTGTACTATTCGTGCCTCTAAAATTGCTGATCCGGTGTATGGTTATGATGTTATAACTGGATTGGAAACTTCTTATGAAAATGATCAAGCGGTTGCAGTAATGGCCATTGATAATTTGCCTTGTGAATTGCCCAAAGATGCAAGTGAGGATTTTGGAAGCGAGATCATCAAAAACATACTGCCTCGACTTATTCATGAAGATGATGGTGTTCTGGCTACGGGAAGAGAAACAACGAAAGAAGGTAATCTCACGGCAGCGTTTGAATACCTTTCAGATTATGCTATTGGGCACTGAATTGAAAGGTGATAACGCCGGGTTGTTTGGTGTTCTTGCCTTCTGAAAAACGCCATTTCAGCGCATAAGTGAGAGATTCATTGAGAAGACAAGCGTCTTTGCTTGATTGATTCGCATCAATTTTCGCATCGCTAACATAGCCCAACTCATTCACCGAAATGACCACCACTACTTGTCCAGCTCCTTTGCATTTGTAAGTTGGTTTTGGTGCACTTTTGACTGAGCGCCCTGATAAACTGAAAGTAGCACTAACATTTCCACTATAGCTGGTATTACCACCAGAAACCTGAGAGGTACTTAATTCTTTGTCTTTTTGTTGATTTGAATGTGTTGTAGGAAGCTGAACTCCGTGGCTTTCATGTTTGGTGAATAATTCTTTTTCCACATTTTCAGAAAATGATTTTGCCGCATCGGCACCTGATTGAGTTGCATTGCCGCTTCGCGATTCTTCGCCGGTATAATTAACAAGATCTGATACTTGTTTGGCATCAGAAGAGGCAAGTAAATCTCGAACAGCTTCTGAAGTTTTGGATTCACTTGTGTTTTGCTGTTGGTTCATCTCAGCAAGTGCTTCATCCTCAAAAGCAACCTCCATTTCTTCAATAATTGGGGTTTGATTGGATAAACGCCATGTTTCTGGAGTATCGGTAAGCAAATATCCAATGCCCAAAATAAAGCCATAGGAACTAATTGCGATAAAGCTTGCCGCAATCCAATTGTTGTTTTTAGATGACTTGATTTCTATCATGAGACCACTGCGAAAGTAAACAGAAAAAAATTTGATGTGAAGTACAGGAACAACTATCTTTGGTTCAAACGAAAAATTATGAAAAAAGTTATAGCGTTATTTGCGGGAATGTTCCTTTTAGCAGGAATTGCCTCTGCACAATGTACAGGAGGTTCTTCAAGTTCATCTTCTGAACAAAAGAAAGAATGTTGCAAGTCAGGAGCTTCAAAAGAAGAGTGTTCTAAATCTGCTGTAAGTTCAGACGACAAAGGGTCTGGGCAATGTTGCTCAAAGCAAGCAGCAGCTGACGCTAAGCGATCAGACAGCAAAAGAAGAAAGAAAAAAGATTCTTGTCAGTCGGGCGCTGGATCTTCTGGTTGCGGTGAGCACAAGGAAGGTGAGAAGAAAGACTGTTGCAAGAAAGAAGGACAGAAATAAAAACGAATTAATTGTTTTTGTTAAACCCTGAAATTGATTTCAGGGTTTATTTTTGTAAAAAGAAATGCAATGACGAAGTTTGATATCATCATAGTTGGAGGCGGAATTGTAGGTGCAGCCACCATGTATAAAATTCAAAAGGCTTACCCAGCAAAATCTATACTCCTTATTGAAAAAGAAAAGGGACTAGCAGACCATCAAACGGGAAACAATAGTGGTGTAATTCACAGTGGAATATATTACAAGCCAGGTTCAAAAAAGGCTGTTAATTGTGTGAACGGGAGAAGAGAGTTAGTAGCTTTTGCAAAAGAATATGGTATTAAACATGACGTTTGTGGGAAGTTGATAGTGGCGGTTGATGAATCTGAATTGCCTTTTTTGAATAAGATTGAAGAGCATGGAGTTGCCAATGGGATTGAGGATATGCGTAGAGTTACAGCTGAGGAAATTAAGGAAATTGAACCGCATTGCATTGGAATAGATGGGTTGTTTATTGGCTGTACAGGTATTATTGATTTTCGAGGAGCTACAGAGAAAATGGTTGAATTGGCGTTGTCAATGAATTCGAATTCTGAGTTGCATTTGCAAGAAGAAGTTATTCGGTTCAATCATTCAACTGAAAGCACCGAAGTGATAACGAATCAAGGTTCTTACTCTGCATCTCATTTGATTGTTTGTGGAGGATTACAAGCTGATCGTTTAGCTAAAAAGGACGGTGTTCAATTGAAAGAGAAAGTGGTTGGATTTCGAGGTGATTATTATGAATTGACAGAGCAGGCCAAGCACAAGGTGCGTAATTTAATTTATCCTGTCCCCAATCCAGATTTCCCGTTTTTAGGTGTACATTTTACTCGAATGGTAGACGGTTCTGTAGAATGTGGACCGAATGCAGTTTTCACGTTTAAACGCGAAGGTTACGGCAAGACAGACTTTAGCTTAAGAGATACTTGGGATGCACTGACGTATAGAGGGACTTGGAAATTGTTTTTTAAGAATATGAAGTTTGGTATTGATGAATATCGACGAGCTTTCAGTAAGCGCTTGTTTCTGAAAACACTTCAACGCTTGCTACCAGATTTAACCATGGAAGATATTGAGCCAGGCAGAGCAGGAGTGCGGGCACTATTGCTTCGAGAAGATGGTGATACACGTGATGATTTCAGAATAGAATATACCAAACGAAGTATTCACGTTCTCAACGCACCTTCACCAGCTGCAACTGCATGTTTAGCAATTGGGGGGGATATCTTAGAAATGGCTGAAAGCCACTTTGGTTGGACCAAAAATTAACCCTCAAAGGAAGCGCTGCTCAATACAAGATCTGCTTTTACTTTTTTGAAAAGTCCTTGTAGTACTTTTCCAGGACCAACTTCCACAACTTCAGTGCAACCATCAGTCAACATGGCATTCATGGTTTGTGTCCATTTTACCGGTGCTGTCAATTGAGCTATAAGATTCTTTTTTATTTCTTCGGGGTTGGAAACTGCAGCCGCTGTTACATTTTGATAGATTGGGCATGTGGGTTCATTGAATGGTGTTGCGTTTATGGCTGCTTCCAATTCAATGCGAGCGGGTTCCATCAGTGGACTATGAAAAGCACCGCCAACAGGTAATTTCAAAGCTCTTTTTGCTCCTGCCGCAAGCAATGCTTCACAAGCCTTATCAATGGCTTCATTTTCACCACTGATAACCAATTGTCCGGGACAGTTGTAATTGGCCGCTACAACAATTCCTGGAGTTTCGCTACAAATTCTTTCAATAACATCATCTGCTAAGTTTAGCACCGCAGCCATGGTTGATGGGTTTGCTTCACATGCTTTTTGCATGGCCATTGCTCGTGCATATACCAAGCGAATCGCATCTTCAAATGAAATGGTATTATTAGCAACCAATGCACTAAATTCACCAAGACTGTGACCGGCAACCATCTCAGGTTTGAAATTGTCACCCAGTGATTTTGCAAGAGCTACGCTATGTAAGAAAATAGCGGGTTGCGTAATTTTTGTTTGCTTTAACTCGTCCTCGCTTCCTTCAAACATCACTTGGGTCAATGAGAATCCTAATATTTCATTGGCAAGATCCATGTGTTTTTTTGCAATATCTGACTGGTTGTAAAGTTCTTTACCCATTCCTGTGAATTGGGATCCTTGACCAGGGAAAACAAAAGCTTTCATATTTGATGTTTTTTGCGAAAATAAGTGAGATTTGGAGTTATAAAAAAGGATTAGGTTAACTTTGTTTCAATGAACAGGGGGCATTTAAGAATGATAGGTATAACAAGTTTTGTAGCCCTTGTTATGATTGGCGTCTTTATACTTGGCCTTTACTTCTTTGGTTCAACGGAAACAGAAAATCCATGGCACTTCCTTTCCAATTATAAATTCTGGATATTGATATCCGTTTTGCTAGTTTTTATTTTTTTGATGGCCCTATGGTCATACAATGAAGTGAATAGTATTTTGAATAACTCTAAAATGCATCGTGAATTTGTCAATAATGTGACCCATGAAATCAAAACGCCATTGTCAACTATTTTGTTAGCCGCCGAGGTATTAAATTCAGAAGAGCTACTATCGAATTCAATAAAGCGACAACAGTACATTTCAATCATTCGCACCGAAGGTGAAAAGTTGAAAAACGAATTGGAACGGGTATTGGAAATTTCTCGATTACCTAAAATAGGTGGGTACTTAAAGAAAGAATGGATCTCACCATATGAGCAGACTAAATTGGTTGTTTCCACATATCAGCCAATCATAGATCAACTTGATGCTAAGTTGAGAATGGATTGGAACGGGTTGGAAGATACTCAGCTGTTTTTTGATCGTAAATCATTTGAGATTATTGTATCTAACTTATTAGACAACGCACTAAAATATACCGTACAAGATGTGCCTGAAATTATTATTCGTGCAAGTACCAAAATGGGCGAGTTCAACTTAAGTGTTGAAGACAATGGTTTGGGTATCCCCTCGGAACATTTAGATCAAGTTTTTAATCGGTTTTATCGAGTTCCAATTTCTGAAATACACCATAAAAAGGGGTTTGGTCTTGGATTATATTTGGTTCATCAATTGTTAAAAGCCCATGATTCAAAAATCATTGCCAAAAGCGAGGAGGGTGTAGGTTCTGAATTTGTAATTCGAATTCCAATGCATATGAAAAACTATGAGTAATATACTACTTGTTGAGGATGACGTTAATCTTGGATTTATTATTCAAGATCAGCTTGAATCATTCAAATACAATGTAATTCGATGTGTTAGCGCAAAAGAAGCGTTAGTTACATTGGGATCTGTGGTAATTGATTTGTGTTTGCTAGATATTATGATGCCTGTGAAAGGAGGGTTTGATTTAGCAAGTGATATTAAAAAACTCTTTCCAGAAATGCCCATTGTGTTTTTAACCGCAAAGCATGGTATTGAAGATAAAATAAAAGGGTTGGAATTGGGCGCCGATGATTATATAACGAAGCCTTTTGATATACGTGAATTAAACTTACGTATTCGAAATATTTTAACTCGTATTCACCCAAATGAAGCGGAGAGTATTTTGAACTTTCGAATTGGGAAGTTTGTTTTTAATACTGAATTAAATGAGTTGGTTTTCGGAGCAGGTAATCGTCAGCATTTGACCAAAAAAGAGTCATCGTTGCTTAAAATTTTGGTGGAAAATAAAAATCAATTAGTCACAAGAGAGTCTTTGGCTCAACTTGTTTGGGGGGAAGATTCGTATTTTGTATCACGAACAATGGATGTATACATAGCGAAGTTGAGAAAGTATTTGATTTCGGACCCGAGTGTTCAAATCACGAATGTTCATGGCGTTGGGTTTAAGTTTGAGATTTTAACTGAATTGAAAGAATATGGAAAAAAAGGATGAAAAAGTAATGCGCAAGTTTCAAGCGCGTTCATGGAATGAACTGAAAAGCAATGACAGCTGGAGTATTTTTAAGATCATGGGAGAATTTGTTGAGGGGTATGATCGTCTTTCAGCAATTGGTCCTTGTGTTTCCATTTTTGGTTCTGCACGAACGAAGGAAAATAATCCGTATTACCAAATTGGGCATGACATTGCATTTCAGTTGACTCAAAAGGGATACGGTGTTATTACGGGGGGAGGTCCGGGAATAATGGAGGCTGCGAATGCCGGTGCAAAGAAGGGGCAAGGAGCCAGTGTGGGTTTGAATATTAAGTTGCCTTTCGAGCAATACCCCAATTCATTCATTGATTACGATAAAAGCCTACATTTTGATTATTTCTTCGTGCGAAAGGTGATGTTCGTTAAATACAGTCAAGGATTTGTAGTTATGCCAGGAGGCTTTGGAACTTTAGATGAACTTTTTGAGGCCTTAACACTTATTCAAACATACAAAATAGGCAGGTTTCCAATTGTTTTAGTAGGAAAATCATTTTGGGAAGGATTGGTGAATTGGATAAAAACTACGCTGTTAAAAGCTGAGAATAATATCAATGAAGAGGATCTTGAATTGTTTAAAATTGTTGATACAGCAGAAGAGGCTGTGGCTGAGATTGACAAATTTTACTCGCAATATCTTTTGAAGCCAAATTTCTAACCATGGCCATTCAAGTTGTTTTATCGCCTTCAAAACTTTTACAAGAAGATGGAACCAAACCCCGTTTTTGCAAGATTACTATTCCAAGCTTTATTTCAAATTCCAAACAATTAGCGAAAGATTTGCTGGTTCACGACGTATCCTTTTGGGAAAAGAAATTAGGTGTGAAAAGAGAGGTGGCGGAAAAATCAATGAACTGGTTAATGCACGTGAGTCGAGCCGACTTTAATACAGTATCCTCACCTGCAGCTTGTATGTTTCAAGGCGAAGCTTTCAAATATTTGCAAGCAGAATCATTTTCTAAGCAAGAATGGGATTGGGCTTCAAAAAACCTATTTATTCTTTCTGGGTTGTATGGAATTCTTCGCGCCACAGACGCAGTGCTTCCATACAGGCTTATGATTGGAACCCCTGTATCTGGGGGTAATGCCAAAAATTTATATGACTATTGGCATGAAAATGTCAACACATTTTTAAATGCATATCCCAGAACCAATCGCATTTTAAATTGCGCAAGTGAAGAATACAGTAAAGTACTAGATAGACAGTTATTTCCCAATCAGATTATTGATGTTCAATTTCTTCAAAGAAAGGGTAAAGAATTAAAACAGATTGCTACAATTTCAAAACAATCACGTGGCGCCATGGCACGCTTCGTTATTCAGAATAAAATTTCTAAGACGGAAAGTTTATTTGATTTTCAAGAGATGGGATATTCTTTCGAGGAATCTCGATCAACTGAAAACAACTTGGTTTTTGTTCGTTAAAAAAGACCGTTGAGTTGACCGTCTATACCGTTGATGATTTGACCTAAATCTTCAGCTTTTTCATGAAACCTATTGTTATCTAAGTCTATGATTAACAATTTCCCTTTGGTGTAAGTTGAAATCCAAGCTTCGTATCGCTCATTGAGACGAGTCAAGTAGTCGAGGCGAATAGCCTCTTCGTATTCCCTTCCTCGTTTTTGAATGTTATTTACCAACGTAGGAACAGAAGCTCGCAAATAAATTAATAAATCTGGAGGGGTTATGAATTCATCCATAACTTCAAAAAGTTCCTGGTAATTTTCGAAGTCACGTGTGGTCATTAAACCCATGGCATGAAGGTTAGGAGCGAAGATGTGAGCATCTTCGTAAATGGTTCTGTCTTGAACGATATTCTTTGATTTCTTCTTTAAATCAATCAGCTGCTTGAAGCGGCTTCTTAAAAAGAATACTTGCAAGTTGAAAGACCAACGCTGCATGTCTTTATAAAAATCAATCAAATATGGGTTATTATCAACCTCTTCAAAATGCGGAGTATACTTGTAATGTTTAGATAAAAGTGTAGTTAAGGTGGTTTTCCCCGAACCAATATTTCCGGCAATAGCTATATGCATAATCTGTCTAGGTAAATGAGACTTCGAAAATAGAAAAAAAAACAACTCAATACCTATAGATTTATGTTTAGTTATTAAGATTATAGATTACTTTTTGAGTGCCGGTTTTGGGATTGTTCTCTATGATTTTAGAATCTTTGATATCAATGAGGTTCAATGATATTTCGTTCAAATGCAATTGTTGTGTTATGAGCCAAATGCCATTGTGTTGATGAATGATACCGTCTTTGCTTAGAAGGTAAATGACATCTTGATTTGTTAAAAATTTGGCGCCGTTTAAATAAGATTTTTCTTTCAAATTTCCGTACAAATTGAAGATAAAAACATTTCCTTCAACATCAATTCCATATAGATTTTGCCCCAGTTCAGCCAGTTGAATTAATTCGGTTTGAATTTCCAATCGTGGTGTTTGAATGATGGATACTCCATTCCGATCTAAGAGTTGTAATTGCCTGTTCAAGTGATCATAGATCCAAAAGGCATTCCCTTTCGATCCACAACAAGCAGTGATTTGAACATTGTTGTTTGAGTTGAGGTAAAATGGGCTTCCCGCTTGATTGAGTTCATTGTCAAGAAATACAATACACCCTTGGTCTTTACAGAATACAAAAGGTCTTAGAGGATTGGTTAGATCTATTGATGTGGGAATTCCAAAATTGAGTAATCCGAATTGAAACTGTGGGAAAGGAGGTGATTCTTGTTTAATTAAGACGTTTTCATACAGTTCATACGTAAATCCTAGCGCATCGGTTTTTACGAGTATTTGCGATTGAACAGACCAGCTTACAAAAAAGATGGCGATTGATAGATGTATTGTTTTAATTCGCTGGCCCATTCTCTTGAATTAGTTAATCTTGGTATTTTATGTTGCCCGCCAAGTTTATTTCTGTTTTTCAAAACAGCATTGAAACCGTTTGGTTGTATTTGGTTGACAATGGGTTGAAGTAAATTCAAATTGCCTTTTCTTTTAGCATCATAATCAGAGTTCAATTGCCTCAATTCTTCATCTAACAAATTTGCAATCCGATTCAAATCAACTGACTGTTCTGAAAATTCAATGAACCATTCATGTCTGGCATGATAAATTGCATCAGGCGGAATGGGAGCTACTGTGAATTCGATTATTCCAACATGCATTTTTTTTGAGCATACAGAAATGGCTTGTTCCACGTTATGAACCATAAGTTCTTCACCAACCAAATTAATGAATGCTTTGGTTCTACCTATGATTTTGAATCGATAGGGAGCTACACTAGTAAATGCAATGGTGTCCCCTAAATTGTAGCGCCATAAGCCTGAATTTGTAGTAATGACTAATGCATAAGGGGTGTTTACTTGAACCTCTTCCAAAGGAAGAACACACGGAAAATCTTTATGCCACTCCTCTTCAGGAATGAACTCATAAAATACACCGTAGTCAAGCATGAGAAGTAATTCTTTGGTGTTCAATTGATCTTGAATTCCAAAAAATCCTTCGCTAGCATTATAGGTTTCTACAAAGTCTGTTGTCTTGTTCGGTAAGAGTGAATCGAATGCAGCTTCATAGGGTAAGAAGCTAACTCCTCCGTGCATATATAATTGCAAATTAGGCCAAACTTGGTTGATGTTTTCCTTATTTGATAATTCAAGAATTTTATTTAGTAATTGTTGTGTCCAACTCGGCACACCACTTAGTACACGAACATCTTCGTTCATGGTGCCCTTTGCCATGGCAAAGATTTTTTCTTCCCAGTTTTCCATCAAAGAGATTTCCTTACTTGGAACGCGTTTCATTTCAACCCAAATGGGAAGATTAGAAATGATAATGCCAGATAAGTCTCCAACCACATTGTGTTCATTTGAATTTAGTTTTTGACTTCCTCCTACAATTAATGTTTTACCGGAATACAAATCGGCCATTGGACGAAGTGAATAATAAAGGGCAAGTAAATCTTTTCCCCCTTTATAATGGCAGTTTTCTAAATTTTCCTCCGTGATTGGTATATACTTACTTCTATTGTTGGTTGTCCCCGAGCTTTTAGCGAAATTCTGGGTTAAGCCAGGCCATAAAACATTTGGTTCTCCATGAAGTGTTTGTTCTATGTATCCATGTATATCCTCATACTTTCGCACTGGAATAGCAGTGGAGAAATCTGAATACGTTTTGATTTTCTTAAAATGGTGCTCTTTCCCAAAAGTGGTTAAAGATGCATAATCAACCAATCCGTCTCTAATCTCATTTTGAACGTCATGCGGATATTGTTTGAACAGTTCTATCTGATGCAAACGTTTTTTAATGAACCACGCAAAAACTGAATTAATAGGCATAAATAAAAACGTCCACTAAGATAAACAGAGAGGACGTCTAATTTTAGATATTTTATTTATCTGATGAGAATGATGTGACCATCGATTTCAAAACGTTCTCCGGTTGTTTTTGAGGCAACCACAGCTACGTAATTGTATGACCCATCTGGAGCGTAATAATCACCTCCAAGTACATTACCTGTCCATGCTTCGGTTGGGTTGGTTGATGTGAATATGGCTTGTCCCCAACGGTCGAATATTTCAAGTTTAAAGTTATCAGGGTCAATATCACTTCCTTGCATAAAAATAACATCGTTAATACCATCTCCATTTGGTGTAAAGCAATTGGGTAAATAGTATTGGAAAATATTGCGAATGAATATAGTACCTAGCACAAAGTCCGTGCAGCCGTTGGCATCGGTTACGGTTAATTGAATAGGGTATTCTCCACCTTGACCGGTTGGGAATGAAAACCCTGGATTCTGAATATTACTTGTTCCAAGTGGAGCAGGAACATTGAAAATCCAATCCCAAGTTATGACATTGCCTAGAGACATGTCGGTGAACGTAATGTCAGTATTGTTCGCGTCTGTAGGTTGAGGGTCTGCTGTATATCCGGCTGATGGTGGTGCAAATGAAGTTAAGTATCCAGGTATTGTGGTCTCATAAGTACATCCAATATTAGTTACCACAGAGAGTGTAACATCATAAGTGCCCGGATTTGTAAAATTCAAATTGATTTGATCTTGATTTTGAATGTAAGTTCCATCGCCAATTGTCCACGCCATGTTTTGATAAGTGGAAGGATCGGTTGTGTTTACTAAGGTTAGTGCTTCAGGCCAGCAAGCATCAACGTCTGGTGATGTGAATGAGACAGTAACTTCCGGTGCAACAGTTACGTTGAAACATTGAGTTACTGCGTATTGACAATCGTCAGTTACTGTTAAGCATGCTTGACCACTTGCAGTGGGGTTATATGTTACTTGCGGAGTATTACCTACAACAATACCATTGTAAGTCCATTCATAAATGAACGGAGCTTGACCTGCGCCTTGAGTGAGCAGTTCCATATTTAAATCGCCTAGGTAGCAAATGCTCGTGTCATTTGAAATGGTAATTACTGTAGGGCCTGCAAATGCAATATTCAATGTCGAAGAAAGTGAGCAATTACCAAGAGCAACCGTGTAAGTGTAATTTCCTGCAGGCATTGTCAAAGGATCAAACATACCGTCTGCAAGAGGAGCGTTTAATGGATTGCTCCATGCACCGGTAGATACGGGTGTTCCTCCTAACTGTGTTAGCATATCAAACGGCGCGTCCGTGGAACAAATGTTTATGCTGTTATCTTGGCCAGGATCACCAAGAGGATCAATAGACACAACAACTTGATCTTGTTGAGCGCATTGCGGATGTCCGACCGGATAAGCATTCAAAGTAAAGGTAGTTTGTTGATCTAAAGATGTCACTGTTGGTGTAGGAATTGCAGCATTATCAAGATATTGCGTGGGTGTCCATTCCCACGTGTATTGTGGTCCGCCGTTATCACAGCTTATTTCATATTCCCATGGTTGATAGAACCCACCACCACAAGATACTGATCCATCAGCAGAAAAGGATACAGTTAAACATCCAGTTGGGTTTGTTGCTGTCCAAATTTGTCCGGTAGCATCACCGGTAGACCAAGTGGCAATGACAGGAGCAGTTGTATTTTGACCATCATAAACAATGAAATCTTCAAAGAAACCTTCCATTTGTCCGGCAATAAATTCAAAAGACATAAATGAGATTCCGTCTCCAGGCGTATCAGGGCAGAAAGTCCAAGTAAAGTTATCTCCATCAGGATAACAGTAGGTAAAGTTACCTCCGTCTTGGGCGCAAGAAGGAGTTGGTATGCCAACGAATCCGCCTTCTAATTGAACGTTTCCACAAGCGAAAAGTTGATCAGGACCCGCTGTAATTGGTAAGTTGTCTTCAATGGTAACCGTGATGGTTGTATCGAAAGTACATCCGAAGTTATTTATCACAGTATAGGTATAGTCGTATGAACCAGGACCTGGAGGGGTTATAGTAATTACATCTGCATCAGCACTTGTTTGAGAAATATTAGGCCCACTCCAGTAAGATGAATCTGCGCCCGCACCAATGATAGGGGTGAAGGTTGTTATGCCAGGGAATAGAGCTGGATTCAAATTCAGACCCCAGTAAAAAATGTAGCCATTGTCAATTGCAAGGTTGTCTGTTACTGTGAATGTCCAAGAACCGTTCAGAGGGCAACCTACAAGATTACATAAGTTTCCAGCGGCTGCGTATGTTCCCGAAGTAAGGCTTGTACCGTTTGTTGGGGTAGTTACCGCGGTTGTTTGTCCGGCGGTTACGGCTTGTCCCCAAGTTTGTGTTGCACCGGGCGCCCAATAATAGTCCCAACCAATTCCAGGGGCTTGAGTTCCATCATCAAGAGCTTGGCCGAGAAAAGTGCCACCACCACCATTGGTTCCCCAACTGACGAGGTCAACCGTTGTACCATTTGGGCAAGTAATTGATAGACCTAAATCTCCCATGTAACTGTGCTCCATGTTAACAACAATACTCAATAAATCGGCACAATTGGTTAAGGTAGCACCGGGTTCGAAAAAGTCAAAATTAAGAGAGGTAGAGTATGAAAAACCCGCACCATCTGCGAGATATGTTTCTCCGGCTACTACCTGAGGTGGAAGAGCAGTCCAAGTGGTACTTTGCGCTTGTCCGGTTAAAACAACTTCCTCTCCGAAGCAAGTTGTAACATCTTCAAGGCCTTCAAAAGTTGGCGTAGTGGATACGAGTACTTGAAGCGGATTGGTATTCAAACTTTGACAACCGTTGTTGTCTTCTACGGTCAAGGTAACAACATATTCTCCTGGTTCATTGAATGTATGTGTTGCATTCTGACCGCTGAGACTATCTATGGTGCCATCATCAAAATTCCAAATGTATTGGTCAAGCGCGAATCCGGGTTCAGCAAAGGATCCCGCTCCACTGAAAGAGATACTTGCACCTGCACAAATGGATACAGAATTTCCGTTAGGTATTGGGTTGGTAATAGATGAGTTTTGAGATGGCGGTGCACAAGGTGTTGTGCAATCAATAGAAGCCTCAAAGCCGGGTGAAGCGGTGTTTGCATTTCCATTGTCTGAAAAAACCAAGGTCAAACATCCGCTTGGATTATTAATAGTTGCTGTGACTTGAAGCCCTTGAAGGGTTCCACCGGTATAACTTCCCAATTGCGGAGCGGAAGTGTTTGGTCCGTCAAAAACGGTCAAATAATCCGAGTTGTTAGCATTCGGTGAAGTTTGTAAAGCAAAAGCTCCAAAGTCTAATGAAATTACATCACCTGGAGTATCTGGACAAATGGTCATGGTATAATTTGCGTCGGAGTATGGACTACCTCCCCCGTTATCGAATAATGATCCGCCGCAGGTTGCAATGGTAGTAGTACTCATGCAATAGTTCCCAGGTACAGTGCAATCCGTTTGGGAAAGTATTTGCCCTGAGAATAAAAACATGAAAGTCAAAAAATAGAGTTGACGCATAAGTAATTTTCTTTTTTGACTTGGAATTACGTCTGTTGGTTGCATGAAATTTATTTTCATAAAATATGGGTGCAAAAATAGTCTAAATTCCTTGTTTCACAAGGATTTAAATAAACAAAAGGGAGTCAATTTCTTGACTCCCAATCGTTAGGTATATAGGTTTTGGTTAAGGTACAATTTGAATTTTTCCTTGGAAGTAGTGGTATTCCATTTTCGTGTTGTTAAACGTAGTCATAACATAAGAAAATTCCTGTCCTGCTTGAGCTTTCGGTCCACCTTTCAAACTTCCATTCCAAACTTTGTTTAAAGACGTTGTTTCGAAAATTGGTTGCTTGTCTTGAAAAATTATTAGCTTGAACGTATTGTTGTCAATCAAATCTTTCGGTAAAAAAACAATCTTGCCTGCTTTTAATTCATAAACAGAATTGTACTTGTTTGAATCATTCATGCGAACAGTTGCGTTTTGAACATCAGTGCATCCATACTCATTTGAGACATCAAGTTTAATTTGGTGTTTACCATTTAAACCGTAAAATAATGTTGGTTCAAGATCATTTGAACTTTGCCCATTGCTGAACTGCCAACTAAATTTCTCAAAAGATGCAGTTGTATTTTTCAATGTGATTCGTGCTTGATTTGAAGTGGAAGGCTCGAATTCCACCATAAATTCCGCATTTGGTTTTGGAAGAATAGTTATTAACCCTCTCATGGCTACTGTTGAGATTTGACCGTCGTTTGGATTGGTGATGGAAAGGGAAATGTCGAAAGTTCCAGCTTTTTTGAAGGTGTGAATTGGGTTTTCCTCGTTACTAAAGCTTCCATCGCCGAAGTTCCACAAATAACTGCCATTGGCATTTGAGTTTTTTGCGTGAAATTCTACTGGTGCACCCGCGCATGCCGTTTTAATGCTTGGTATAATGGTCAGGTTGCGATCGTTGTTTTTTTGTTGCGCATCATCTCCTGCAGTTAATCTATCTGAAACCAAGTTGGCATTCTCATTATTGGCATTGGAGTCGTTCAACTTTAGTGCATCGGTATTGCCTGTTAGAATAGAGCTTTCATTTATATCTTCTGATAGGAGATTGTTTTTAATGTTAGCTTCTTCTTGAGTGTCATTATTTTGGTTTTGTAATTGACTTTCTATCTGATTTTGGTTTTGTTCAATAGTTTGTGAATCATTCTTTACCACCTCAGGTGTTACTTGGGCAGTAGGTTGTTCGGAATAGAAGTACAAGCCACCTGCAAGAAGACCTGTCCCCACTACTACAACTGAACCCCAGAAAGCCATACTAGAAAGAAGACGTTTCTTAAAAAGTGATTTGCCCAAGCTGCCCCAATCGGAGGGGCTATAAGGCAATTCGTAGTTTTTGTACGAATTCTTTATGGAATTTTCAAAAGAATCTAATTTATTCTTATTCATTCGCCGAAGCTTTTAATTTCAATAATATTTTTCTCATGTTTTTTTTGGCTTTCGCGTAGTTACTTTTTGAAGTTCCTATGTTAATGCCAAGTTTTTCTGCTATGTCTTGATGAGAAAATTCTTCAAAGACATATAGGTTAAAGACAGTACGATAAACAGGAGATAAGTGTTGCATAGCTTCAATAATTTCATGTGGTTCGAAATGATATTCGCCGTCACTATTCTCATTTTGTTCGTCCATGTCGTCAGCTAATTGAAGGTTATTTTCAATTTCAATGGCGCTGAAATGTTTTTTCTTTCGATAGAAATCAATAGAAAGATTAACCATTATTCTCCGCATCCATCCTTCAAAAGATCCTTTTCCATTGTATCGATCCAATTGAGTGAAAATTCGAATAAAACCTTCTTGTAAAATGTCCTTTGCTTCATCGGCATCATTTGCGTAACGCAAACAAACAGCTTTCATTTTTCCATAAAACATTTTATATATAGCATGTTGGCTTCGACTATCTCCTTTGAGACAGCCTTCAATCAGTAGTTGCAATTCTTGCTCTGTTGACACCAAATTTTGCTTTAAGACGTTGAATGTTTCTTGAGGTTGCCTGAACGAAGGTACATTGGTTTTTTTATAGGATTACGTTTACTTTTGTTTTATGAAACGAGTTGTTGTTGGATTATCTGGAGGCGTGGACTCAGCAGTTACTGCAGCCCTGTTGATTCAACAAGGTTATGAAGTTATTGGGGTTTTTATGCGCAATTGGCATGATGAATCGGTTGTAATCAATAATGAATGCCCTTGGATAACTGACAGTAATGATGCGCTTGCAGTGGCTGAACATTTGGGAATTCCTTTTCATGTATTGGATTTAAGCGATGCCTACCGCGAGCGGATTGTTGAATACATGTTCAACGAATATGAAAACGGCAGAACACCCAATCCTGATGTGCTTTGTAATCGAGAAATAAAATTTGATGTTTTTTTGAAAGCTGCTATGCAATTGAACGCCGATTATGTAGCCACGGGTCATTATTGTCAAAAGCAGGAAATATCGAACCCAATACAAGTTGAATATCAGCTTTTAATGGGTGCCGATTCAAATAAAGATCAAAGTTACTTTTTATGTCAATTGAATCAGTCGCAACTCGAAAAGGCACTTTTCCCAATTGGGCATTTAACGAAGCCACAAGTGCGGGCGTTAGCTGAACAATTCCAATTACCAAACGCAAGCAAAAAGGATTCTCAAGGATTGTGCTTCATTGGGAAAGTGAAATTGCCAACTTTTCTTCAACAACAACTTCAACCTAAAAAAGGTAAAGTAATTAAGTTGAATGAATCAGGGGCTTGGAATGAGCCTTCTAATTCAGGTAGTCAATGGTTTCAATTGTGTCATGGTAAGTCTTTTAAAGAATCCGATGGTGTGTTTATTGGAGAACATAGTGGGGCTCATTTTTATACTGTTGGTCAGCGAAAGGGGTTGGGGATAGGAGGTCAAAGTATTCCATTGTTTGTTGTAGGTACAGATACCAAGGAAAATATTGTTTATGTTGCTGCTGGTGAGCAGCATGCTGCCTTAGCTAGAGATGGCCTTCTGATCAAACGAAGTGACTTGCATTGGATTCGGTCCAGTGTTTTCCAGGGTAAGACTGAATTGAAAGTAAATTGTAGAATCCGATACAGGCAGCCTTTATTTCAAGCGACTTTAACGTTTGATGAACAATTTGCTTATGTTATATTTGACAATACGCAATATGGAGTAGCCAAGGGGCAATTTGCTGCTTTTTATATGCAAAATGAATTAATCGGAAGCGGTGTAATCTATGAATAAATCTCTTCTTCTTTTTCTGTGTTATTTACTTGTTGCTATTTTATCGAAAGCTCAGTTTATTGACGCTACAATTGAAATGGGCACGCCAACAATAACAGATGATCCGTGGTATGGACATGGTGTTTGTTTGGTAGATGTGAATAAAGATGGTTGGGATGACGTTACATGCTGTACTTATGCTAATGGAATATATGTATATGAAAAAACAACATTAGGTTGGACAAGAAGGAATATTGTTCCGCCATTGGGAAATGCCAAATGTGCGGTTTGGGGAGATTATGACCGAGATGGTGATTTTGATTTGTTCGTCACGTATCGTTTCGCCAATATGCGACTATTTCGGAATGACGGCAATTGGGTTTTTACCGATGTTTCAATTTCTGCTGGCCTATCTGGGTTTCCAGTTGTTGCAACTTGGGGGGCATGTTGGGAAGACTATAATAGAGATGGTTGGTTAGATCTTTTTGTAGTTAACTATGATGCCGCCGCAAATTCTTTTAACAGATGTTTGAGGAATAACGGAGATGGCACATTCACAGATGTTGCGTCAACTTTAGGCCTACAAGGAGGAGGTACTTTTCCATTTATGCCCTGTTTTTTCAAAGCGAATCATGATTCATATAATGACTTAATGGTTTGTGTAGATTTTCAGCCGTCGGACCGGCTTTTTTTTGGTAATGCCATGGGCACATTTACAGATGTATCCAATACATGCGGATTAAATTTTAGCGTGAATAATATGACATCGTCCCCCGGTGATTTCGATCTCGATGGAGACTTTGATTTGTTTATAACCAACACTCCAGGCGTTGGCTCTTTTATGTATTTAAACAACGGTTCAGGATTTTTTAGTAACTCTCCTAGTTACGTAGCAGCTAACATTAATGCATGGACTTGGGGGGCTTCTTGGTTAGATTATAACAATGATCGAAATTTGGATATCGTGGTCGCAAGTCAATCCTCGAATGGGCTTTCTTCGCTATATCTCTTGCGGAATAATGGTGGTGCCTTTCAAGATATTACGCCAGATATTCTAAAATTTGTTCCCAATTCAAATTATGCAGTTTGCAAGGGTGATGTGAATCGCGATGGTTATCCAGATGTTTTTTTAAATGTTGAAGATGGTGGGTATAATCGATTGTATATAAACACTCAATCAGAAAATAATTTTGTCAAACTGGAATTTGAAGGAGTGCAAAGTAACCTCAATGGTTTTGGAACTTATCTCGAAGCCTACGTTGATGGAGTAAAAATTATTAATCAGCTAAGAGGGGGGGAACAATACCTTTCGCAAAATAGCCAGCATTTAATTATTCCCTTAAAATTGTCTCAACAGATAGATAGTCTCATTGTGAAATGGCCATCGGGACAAATTGATCGTTACTACAACATTCCAAAGAATAAACATTATCATCTAGTAGAAGGAAATACATCACCAATTCAATTGATCGGAACGAATCAGATTTTTTGCGAAGGATCAAGCGCTATCGTTGCTGCTGCCAATGGTCAAAATGTTGCTTGGAATTCAGGACAAACGTCAACAGCAATTCAATTAACTACAACTTCTATCGCTTTCGGAATTCAAGCTGATTCTCGCAATATTTATTGGTTTACTGATTCAATTCAAGTGCAGTCCGTTATTGCACAATCGGTACAATTTGAAATTACCCCTCCATCTTGTTTTTCTGATTCTTTAGCCCAGGTATGCTTAACTTCAGAATCTGTATCTTTTTTAGGGGAGACAAATCCTTGTAGGTCAAATCTTAGCTCTGGTCAGCATGAGTTTGTAGTCCTGAACAATGGCTGTATAGATACACTGAATGTTGAAATTCCAAGTGTTGAAATACCCCTTATTGATTTTGAAGTTGAACAACCGTCATGCTTAAACAATAATCTGGGAAGGGTGCAGATTGTTGATTCAATTTGGAGCTTTTCCGCGAATCAGGTTGCAGAAAATCTAACTCCAGGGTCTTATCAGTTTCAAGTTTTTTTTGGGTGGTGTGAATCAGAGATATCTGCTCAAATTCAGTCTGCCGAGCTCTTCAGTGTGCAAGTTGAAACGACACATCCAAATTGCTTCAATAATCCCAATACCGGTTCAATCACATTAATATCAGATTCTCTTACATGGTATACACTGTTATACGAAACTGATACCATTTATCAAGGACTTGAGAACCAATTCGACTCTTTACCTGGTGGAGTCTATTCGCTTATTTCTGAGAATCAGCTTGGATGTCTTGAAAGCCAACAGATTCAACTTGAAATTCCAAATCAATGGTGGATTGAAGCGAGCGTTAATCCAGTTGCTTGTGCGGGTGATAGCTCTGGGTCGGTAGAATTGGTGGTTAACGGTAATTCGTCAGCATTGGATATATTATTGACATCGGAAAGTGGTTTTGATTTGAATACAAACTCATTGAGTATTTCAAATTTACCGGTAGGTTTGTATAGCGTTTCATGCAGGGATACTATTGGTTGTATGGTATCAACTAACTTTGAAATTTCTGAACCAGCGCCTTTGATTTGTCAAATTGACTCGTCTAATTGGATTGGCGCATTTCCGTTTGAACTCGCTGTTCTTGCAAGTGGAGGTACACCCCCATACACATACCAATGGTCGAATGCATGTGCAGATAGTAGTTGTATGGTAGTTGAAAGTGGAGAAATTTCAATCATTGTTGCAGACTCCAATGGGTGTTCGGACCAGCTGAATTGGTTCGTGCCAACTTCTGTAGAGGAAGTTGAACAAATTCCATTCACAATTTCAGGGTATACTTTAAGCTTAATGACTCCAAGATGGATCAAAATTTACAACTTGACTGGACAAGTTCTTTTTGAAGGCTATACCAATGAATACGTTTTCAAAAATCAGGGGATTTACTTTTTAAGCATAGAGAAAAGTTGGGTTGGGGAAGGTGTTTTTAAAGTGAAAATTTAAAAATCGACCAAATTGTAATTGGTTTCAAAATAAATGACTTAGCTTCGAAAAATCTAAATATGTTTTAAATGAAAAAACTTTTTACCTTAACACTAGCTATTTTGGGAATGAGCCTTTCGGTTTTATCTCAAACTGATCCAACTTCATGTACTGAAGTTTCTTTTACCCTTTCTGGAGGTACTTTTGCAAATGAGGTTTCATACACTATTGTAAACTCTGCAGGAGCAGTGGTGTCAAATGGAACGCCAGCAACTACTCCATCAGGAGTATGGTGTCTTCCCAACGACTGTTACATGGTTCACATGATGGACTCTTTTGGCGATGGATGGAATGGTGCAACTTTGAATATATACGTCATGAATGGCGGTACATATTCACTTACTTTCACAGCGGGTGGTTCGGCTCTTGCCAATTTCGGTGTTGGTGTAGAACCTTGTGGTACTCCTGTTTTATTGGGCTGCACAGATCCAAATGCTGTAAATTTTAATGGCAATGCTACAACATCTGACGGATCATGTATATACGAGGGATGCACAGATGCAGCGGCAACGAATTACAATTCAAATGCAACTGTTGATAATGGTTCATGCGAATATTGCAATGGTCCAACTTCAGTTGTTTCTCAATTGTACATATGTACATTCTCTAACGGAAATCAAGTGGCCTTGACAATTTTGAATTCGGCAGGTGATACTGTGTTTACTTCTCCTCAATTAAACAACGTTGCCATCTTTTATCAGTCGCTTTGTTTGATGCAAGGTGAATGTTATACCGCTATCATGTCGAATTCTGCGGGACTCACCGGATGGTACAACGGTTATTTTTGGGTGAACAACGGTCAAATGCAGGTTATTCATACTGAATTGGCTGATGACCAAACAACGCAAAGTGTTGAGTTTTCTATAGACGGTACTTGCGGTGATATTATGGGGTGCACCAATCCTTTGGCTTCGAATTTTAATCCGTTAGCAACGGTTGATGATGGAACGTGTATACTAGTTGAAGGTTGCACAGATTCTACTGCTGTAAATTACAATCCACTAGCTGTATTAGATAACGGTTCTTGTTTTTCTGGTTGTGATGCTGGAAACGCAGTGGTTGTCTCTTTCAATCCAGGTGTATTTGCTCAAGAGTCATTATATACCATAACGAACGAAGCCGGTGATGTACTTATTCAAAGCACAGTGAATGTCGCGAATACCAATAACATGGCTTATGGTTGTTTGGTTGATGGATGTTATACATTGAACATGTTTGATTCTTTCGGTGACGGATGGGACGGCGGAACTGCATCAGGAATTGTAATTAATATCAACGGTGTAGACCAAGTTGTTGCAGACATGACTGCAGGAAATTACGAATTTGTAAACTTTGGAATAAACTCAGAATGTGCTGTTGATAGCGTTCCATGTTCTACTAGCCTTGATATCATGCCAGATTCTTTGAATAATGCAGTAAATACCATTTATGTATTATGGAATGAGGACTTAAATAATGTTGCAGCTGTTGAATGGTCTTTTGGAGATGGCGTTGGTTCAAACGATATGTGGCCGACGTATTATTATGATACACTAGGCACATACACGTTGTGTGTAACCGTTTATTTCCTTGACGGATGTTCAGCTACTGAATGTGTAACATTTACAATGAATGCTGATGGTTCTTATGGTCCAGGTGGAATACAAACCAACGGATTTTGGTTGAATGTTATCCCTAATATGGAAGCCAACGTAAGTGAATTGGAGGCTGTAAACCACATGATGTATCCGAATCCAGTTGAAGATGTTTTAAATGTTCAAGTGAATGCCATCGGAAACAATGACTACATTTCGGTTTACGGAATTGATGGCCAATTGGTATGGACACAAAAAATAACTTCAGAGTTGACACAATTGAATACATCTGCGTTAGCAAGTGGAGTATACATGGTTCAATTCAATCAGAATGGAAACATTTCAACTCAACGATTCATTAAAAAATAATCGTTCAAATTAGAATAATAAAAAGGGGCGTAAGCCCCTTTTTTATTGGCTATCTTTGCGCCATGAGTTATACCCTTGTGATTGTTGGAAGACCAAATGTTGGCAAATCAACCTTGTTTAATCGTTTAACAGAAACGGCAGATGCTATTGTTGAGCCTACAGCCGGAGTAACGCGTGATCGTAAGTACGGTACCGGTTCATGGGGAAAGAAAGAATTTATTGTTGTGGATACTGGCGGAGTTGTTACGGGCTCAGATGATGATTTTGAAAATGATATCAATGGCCAAGTGAGATTGGCAATTCTTGAAGCGGATCACATTCTTTTTATGGTAGATACCAAAGAGGGATTAACGGATTGGGACAATGAAATTGCAGATATGCTCAGAAAGGCAAATAAGCCGGTGAGCGTAATTTGCAATAAAGTTGATACTTCTGATAAAGAATATCTAGCTTCTGAATTTTATGCGCTTGGATTTGGAGACAAATTGTATAGTGTTAGTGCAAATAATGGATACGGAACAGGAGAGTTGCTTGACGAAGTTTGTGCGTTGATTCCGGAAGAACCAGAAAGGACACCTACCGACTTACCTCGTATTGCCATAGTGGGTAGACCAAACGTTGGTAAATCTACATTGTTAAATACTTTGTTAGGAGAGGAGCGAAGTATTGTTTCAGACGTTGCTGGAACCACAAGAGATGCGGTACACACTGAATTTAATGCTTTCAATCAAAAACTCATGCTGATTGATACAGCTGGGTTACGAAAGAGAAAGCAAATTGAAGATGATATTGAATACTTCAGCGCAATTCGAACCATAAAGGCCATTCGAAACGCTGATGTTTGTCTACTACTTATAGATGCGGTAGAAGGAATAACAAAGCAAGATTTGAGCATTTTTGGAGAGATTACTGAAGCGAATAAAGGGATTGTAATTCTCGTTAATAAATGGGACTTGGTTGAAAAAGATCACAAGAGTGTGCAAGTCATGACAGATGAAATTAAAAAACGAATTTCACCATTTACAGACGTTCCAATTCTATTCACTTCCAACGTTACGAAACAACGTATATTAAAGGCATTGGAGGCTGGAATGGAAGTTTTTGAAAATAGACTGCAACATTTCCCAACGTCTAAGTTGAATGAAATTATGTTGCCGATTATTCAAAACTATCCTCCTCCAATTGTGAAAGGAAAGGAAGTTAAAATTAAATTCATTACTCAGCTTCCGACTAAAAGTCCGGCCATTGCCTTTTTCTGTAATACCCCTCAAAACGTGGTGTCTAGTTATCAGCGATTTTTGGAGAACAAACTTCGAGAGCATTTTAGATTGACTGGGGTGCCGGTGCGTTTGTATTTCAGACAAAAGTAATTGCGGTGGATTATACAAAGAATCGCTGTGGTTGGTGCATGAAAGATGAATTGTACATGCGTTACCACGATGAGGAGTGGGGAGTGCCGGTTTATGATGATGAAAAATTATTTGAGTTTTTAATTCTTGAATCGTTTCAGGCCGGATTGAGCTGGTATATTGTGTTAAAAAAAAGGGAAAATTTCCGTCAAGCATTTTCAAATTTTGATGCCGTAAAAATTGCGAAGTTCACAGAACAGGATGTTGAGCGACTCATGCAAAATGAGGGAATCATTCGCAACAGATCAAAGATTGTAGCAGCAATAGAGAATGCTAAATTGTATCTTGAAATACAAAAGGAATTTGGAAGCTTTAGCAAATACATTTGGCAGTTTACAAATTTTCAAACGATATACAATTCACCAAAAAAATTAAGTGATTTGAAATCAACTTCGGTGGAATCAGATGCAATGAGCAAGGCTCTTGGTAAAAGAGGCTTTAAATTCAGAGGATCTACCATATGTTATGCTTTTATGCAAGCTGTGGGCATGGTGAATGATCATTTGATAGATTGTCATTGCGCATCTACAAGTATGTAAAATCTTTTTTTTGTCGTTTTAATCAACGAAATGTATCTTACGCCCTTATCTAGAAACCAATTAACCATGTTAAAACGTTATTTTTTCCTATTTGCGATGTTATCTGTTTCTGCTTTGAACGCGCAAAATGACCTGCAAAATGCTAATTCAGAAACAGGATACATAGTAGCAGATGAGTTTCACGTAACAAGGCCTTTGAGAGAAATTTTTGCTGATCAAAGCCAATTTGAAAAAATTGAAAAGGAGGGGGAATCTCAGGATAGGAAAATTCGAGAGCCTCAGAAATTTCCTTTAACAGTTGAAAAAGATGGTGCGGCCTATGGCAATGACCCAGCATCAATTCAAAGAGACGGTGGGAAAACAGATGCTGGACAAACCAGAGTAAATTGGGCTGGTCAAACAGCAAGTGGATTCCGTCCCATGGACCCATCGGGGGCAATAGGTCCGAACCATTACATTCAAATGATTAATGCTACAGTTTTTAAAGTTTACAACAAAACTACTGGAGCAAACATGTTAACTGGGAACTTGGGAGATTTATGGTCTACACCAACTCCGAATGACGGAGATCCAATAGTATTGTATGACAAAGCAGCAGATCGTTGGTTCCTATCGCAGTTTGGATTAAGTAACAATCGAATTTACATTGCTATTTCAACAACTTCGGATCCGCTAGGGTCTTATTATACCTACACATTTACATCACCCCAATTTCCCGATTATTTGAAATTCAGTGTTTGGCAAGATGGTTATTACATGACTTCGAATCAAACAACGCAAAAAGTTTTTGCTTTCGAACGTAGTGCAATGTTAGTTGGAACTCCTGGCGCTCGTTCAGTTTATGCAACCTATACACCACCCACTGGAGGTTTCTTTTGTCCGTTGGCCGGTGATGCTAGCGATGGGGTTTTGCCTCCAACGGGAACACCATGTCCAATTATGTCTTATTCAGACAACGCATGGGGAGGGGGTGCAACTGATGCCATAAAAATTTATAACATGACAGTGAATTGGGTGCCAACGGTGCCAACGGCAACAATAGCTTCAAATGCAACTGTTGCAACTGCTGCTTTTGATGCTAGCTACAATGCCAGTTGGAACGATTGTTCACAACCGGGAACAACTCAGAAATTGGATGGAATTGGTGGAGTATTAATGTACCGCGCACAATGGAAAACATGGTCAGGATATAATTCTGTTGTTTTGAATTGGGCTGTTCGAATCAGTGCAACTCAACGGAGTATCAAATGGTGCGAGTTGCGTCAAAATCAATCTACGGGTGTTTGGACCTTGTATCAAGAAGGGATATATACTCCCGATTCCGATACACGTTGGATGGGCTCCATTGCCATGGATAGTAACGGAAGTATTGGATTGTGTTATGTAAAATCGAATTCAACTTCAACCTATCCTGGCATCTACTACACGGGAAGAAGAACGTGTGATCCATTGGGAACACTGCCAGTAACGGAAGTTCAAGTTGTAGCAGGAACTAGTTATCAAACAGGAGGTAACCGATTCGGTGATTATGCCCAATTGATGCTTGATACAGATGGACTTACATTTTGGGGTACTTCAGAATATATGGGTGGAAGTAATGGGTCGAATGCGGCTCGTACACGTATTTTCTCATTCCAAATTGCACCTTGTAATGTAACTGCCGCAGTTTCTGTGGCTTTATCTACAGGAAACAATCCGGCTTGTGCAGGATCAAGTCTAACTTTTACAGCAACCCCAACCAATGGAGGATCTGCACCAACGTATCAGTGGCAAGTGAATGGAGTAAATGCGGGTACCAATAGTCCAACTTTTACTTCCTCTACTTTAACCAATGGTGCTGTTGTTACATGCATCATGACTTCAAACGCTAGCGGTGTAGTTGGTTCTCCTGCAACTTCAAATTCAATTACTGTAACAATCAATCCAACAGCTACGCCTTCAAACGCAATTACCTTAACTGCTGGATCTAATCCAATGTGTTCAGGCGCAAACGCTACTTTTACAGCGTCTGCAACAAATGGCGGTACCACACCAACTTATCAATGGCAGGTCAATGGCGTGAACGTAGGTACCAACAGCCCAACTTATTCTTCCACAACATTAACAAATGGTCAGACGGTGACGTGTATTGTAACATCGAATGCGTTATGTGCATCTCCCACAACTGCTACTTCAAATGGAGTTGTAATGACCGTAAATACGTGTTTAACTGCAGGTGTTACCATTGCTCAAACAGCTGGTGCGAATCCGATTTGCCAAGGCGGTTCGGTAACCTATACTGCAACTGCTTCAAATGGCGGTTCTGCTCCAAGTTATCAATGGCAAGTAAACGGTGTTAACGTTGGAACAAATAGCGCAACATTCACAACGAGCTCAATCAATAACAATGATGTTGTTACATGTATTCTAACATCTAATTTGGCGAATGTATTGGGATCTCCGAGCACGTCAAATGCAATTACTGCAACAGTTACGTCTCCTGTAACTCCTTCGAATGTTGTCTCTATCTCATCAGGTTCAAACCCCATGTGTGAAGGAAGTTCAATCACGTTCAATGCAGCAGCAACCAACGGAGGCTCAACTCCGAGCTATCAATGGATGGTTGATGGTGTGAATGTGGGGTCCAATCAAAACTCATTTACAACCACTACGTTGCAGAATGGACAGATAGTTTCTTGTATGCTGACTTCTAATCTGTCATGTGTTACAACGTCCAATGCAAATTCAAATCAAATTACACTTACTGTAAATCCTATAGTTACGCCTAGTGTAAATGTTGTAATCAGTTCGGGTGCAAACCCAAGCAACGCAGGTCAACCCGTTTCATTCACAGCAACTCCAATCAATGGTGGTAACAACCCAACTTATACTTGGTTAGTGAACGGATTAAGCGTTGGAATTACGGGAGAAACGTTTACAACAACTACCCTGATAGAAGGTGATGTGGTTAGTTGTGTTTTAACATCTTCAGCAAACTGTGTGTCTTCAAGCACAGCAACAAGTAATGGCATCACCATGAGTGTCATTGGCGAGAGCCTTCCTTGTATTGGTAATTCAGGTTCTACATCGAACGAATACATTTCTCAAGTTTCTATTGGAACAATGAGTAATTTAACAGGAGCATCAACCTACAGCAATTACTCGAATATTGTGTCAACGGTGAACATTGGTCAAGCATTCAATGTAACAGTGAATATTGGGAATGCATATTCAACAGATTTAATCCGAATTTGGTGCGATTGGAATCAGAATGGAATTTTCTCAGATCCAGGAGAGTTTGTATACACTTCATCGGTTGGTGTAGGTCCACACGTGGCCAATATTACTCCACCTAGTTCTGCTGTATTAGGAAACGGACTTATGCGCATACGTTTGTCAGATAGCTCACAAGGAGACATTTCAGAGCCGTGTGGTACATCTTCTTTCGGTGAGGTGGAAGATTATACTTTGCGTATACAAGATGGAATTGGAGTTTCTGAATTACCTCCAGCACTTCAAAGTATAGGGTCAGAAGGTATAGCCGTATACCCAAACCCAAGTCTTGGAAGTGTCAATATTCAAGGATTGAGAGACGGTGTTTATTACTTAACAGATGCTGCCGGAAGATTGGTTGAAGTGGTTCAATTGAATTCAAAAAATCAGTATACTGTTCAACTCAATGATTTGGCTGCAGGGTCATATATTCTTTCGGGTCAAAATGAATTCGGTGTAGTGAAACAAAAGATAATAGTTCAGTAATGGGCAATAGAAATTAAAAGGGGGCTTTGGCCCCCTTTTTTTTTACGACGTATAGCGTATTTTTTAAAACCAATTAACCTGTAAATTCGAAACATATGATTGATGTTATGCAAATGAGAATTGCTATTCTTTTGGTTTTGTTTTCCTTGTTTCAGTTTTTGAGCCCAAATGCGCAAGCACAATGCGTAGATCAAGACCCAAACGTTTTCCCCTCGCAAACCTGGCGTTGCGATGTATTTGATGATTTGAATTTTTCCAATTACCAAGGCTATTATTTCAGAGATAATTGGAGTTTTCAAACACCGTCTGATTGGGGATGGGATAGCTCGCCAAGTGAAGCGCTAGGTTATGTAGGTTGCTCTGTTCCCGCTGATAACCATACCATTTCAGTTAAAAGGCAAGGTTTTCCATTCAATGCAGACGGGTATCAAATAGTCATGAATCAATGGGATGATGATGCATATGTACTTATAGATGGTCAGCAGGTTTGGTCAACCGGATGCTGCGCGTCGGGAGTAAATAATATCGTTTGGGAAGGTATACTGAATGAGTTTTCAACTGTGGAAGTGCGTATGAGAGAATATGGAGGAGCGTCTTTTTTGGGATTTACATTAGTTGAACTTTGCTCCAATACTGCGACATACTATTTAGACTCTGATAATGACGGATTTGGAGACGCAAATGCAGCTACGGCTCTATGCAATTTAGTACCCGGCTATTCAACCAATGCCTTGGATTGCAATGACTCGAATTCGGCCATTAATCCAAATTCCAATGAGGAAAATTGCAATGATTTAGATGATAATTGCAATGGCGAAATAGATGAGACAATTGATAATCCGAATCAGCCCTACAAATGGACCATTCGAGCTTACAACGACATTTCATTTACAGACTACATTGGATATTATTCCCGAACAGGTCTGGGCGTTCATACGTTACAAGATTGGAATGCAGATGGTAGTCCAAGCATGGCACAGGGGTGGATTGGTTGCAATGTGAATAATGATTGGCATTCGTACACTGTTCAACGAACAGGATTTACATCAACTCCAACGGGATACACCTTGTACATGAATGACTGGGATGATGATGTGCAGTGTTTTTTAAATGGAAATTTAATTTGGAGTTCAGGTTGTTGTGCATGGAATGGTAATGCACCTATTTGGTCCGGTCAATTGGATGTGAATTCCACTTTTTTATTCAAACTCATTGAATACGGTGGTGGTTCAAACTTGGGCTTTACTTTAGTCGATAACTCCATTGGTTGTGTAGACGAAACTGCGTGTAATTTCAACCCCAATGCGAATTCAGATGATGGCTCATGCTATTATCCTTCTTATTATTTTCAAGATGCAGATGGTGACGGGGAAGGAAACTTAATCGTTTCAACAATGTCATGCAGTTCTGTTGCCGGTTATGTTTTGAATTTTGCTGATTGTGATGACACGAATAATTTAATTGGCAACACACAAGTTGAGTTGTGCAATGAACTTGACGATAATTGCAATGGATTAATTGATGAGGATCTCGAAGTCTTTATTTATTATGCAGATATAGATGCAGATGGTTATGGAAATGGTATTGAACAGCATGGCTGCATCTTGCCAATGACAGGCTTTTCAAGTAATAACTTAGATTGTGATGATGCGAATGCTGAAATTAATCCGTCAATTGCAGAAATACCAGGAAATCAAACGGATGAAAATTGTGATGGAAATATAGAAAGCCATGTATTGAGTATTCAGGAAGGTTATGAAATTCGAATGACTCCAAATCCCGCTAGAAACATTCTTTCGGTAAGTTGTGGCATGAATTATTTTGGAAAACCTTATTTCATTTATAATGCAGAGGGAAAATTGATTACCTCCGGGGTAATTTCAGAAAATGTTTTACGTGTCAATGTTCAATTGTGGGAAATGGGAACATATGTTCTTCATATTAACGAATCGAGTCACCTTTTCCAAGTGTCAAGGTAATTAGTCGCCGGCAATGGGACTTCCGAAAATGCCAACGGCAAGTTCTCCCCAGAGCAGAATAAAGAGTATGAGAATGACTATGCCAAGTGCTATTTTATTTCGTTTGTTTTGAATTTTTCTAAAGATCCATTCTATTGAAAATCCAGCTGTGGTAAGAATGATAAATGCAATTATGAAATCAAAGATTGACCAATTGACTTGGCTGTTTCCATCAATCATTTCTATCAATGGAATGCAAAGCAGTAAAAGAATGAAGATCAAAATGATTTTCTGAACTTTGTTCATTGGTTGTTGTTTGAAACAGGAAATCTGTGCTTCATGAATAAACAAAATCTCCCTACAAAAATATGTGTTGTTTGTGGATTATCTTTTACTTGGAGAAAGAAGTGGGAAAAGAATTGGGAAGGAGTGAAGTACTGCAGTGAAAGGTGCAGTCGATCAAGGAAGAAAACAGTAGTTTAGTATTGTCCAGCTTGAATGGCTTTTGTTCGACAAGTTTGAATTCCACTTGATTTTACGTATAATTTGAATCCGATTTTTTCCAATAGTATCCAACCGTATTGATATTCTGACGGGGATCCCATGCGTATGCCAACGTATTTCTCATTATCAAAATCGGTTTGAAAAGGAGCAGTGGCAACATGAAGTTGAAGCAGCGAACTATTTAACCATGTTCCCTGTTCTGATATTTCCTCCCCGTAGTTATAGTATCGCGAAGCGTTATAAATATTCCCAATTGAAATTTCATTCGCAGTTGTTATTCCAGAAACAATCATGCTGCTGTTATAATTCGCACATGGTCCACTTGCACTTACAAATTGATACCACGTTGAGCATGTTATGCTGAAATCAAATGTTCCATTTTGATCCATGTCAATTTGAATGGTGGAAGTTGAGTCAGTTGGAACTGGAATCATACCGCATCCAGACGGATGCTGAATCACTGAATCTACACATGTTAGTAATATTGCAGGTGTATATTGGGAATGAATAATTGCAGCGTCATCTCCGTTGGAATCTCTTCTACAAGCGGCTATAATTACAAAAAAGCAAATGGCGAAGTAGTTGAGATTATATTTCTGAAAATTAATCAATTGGGGTTAATTGTTTCAGGTGTTGATTGAATTGATATTCATTGAAATTTTCCCAACGGGGTGAATTTTCCAGTGGTTTTCCAAGCAAAGAATCCATAATGGAATTTTGAACCGAATATTTTTCGAAGAGAACATCTAAGAGCTTGAAGAAAAAATCTGAAAGTAGAGTGCATTCAATAAAGTGAATTTTTTCATTTTCTGAAAAACCAAAAATGTCGAGAACTTCCAGCTTCTCATTTTCCTCAATGGTTGTCTTATATCCATCGCGAAGAGCTCTATATACCAAGTTATTCCAAGAAATGTGATCATGAGCCCATTCCACGTGATTCAGATGTGTGGCGTGTTCACACACCAGCACAATAGCTTGTAATACATCTTTCAAATGAGACATGGGGAATTCATCAAAGCTTCTGAATTCGAATCCACTTTGATACAATTTTTCTCGATTGAAATCAAGCCCTAAGTCATTAAGCAATTGATAGCTCATGTTTTGTTCAATTTGGTCTCTCCACCAAATGCAATCTTCCTTTTTGAATTTCAGGAGCTTTCTGAACTCTTCAACTGGAAAGGTGAGTACTTTACCTTTCGGCATTGAGACATGGTAGGTGCCTATTCCGGTATATCTCGACATGGCATTTCGCATGGATCCGCCGGCAAATAAGTCACCTGTTTCTTTCATTGAGACTGCTGCGGCAAATACATCAGGACTTCCCAAAGTAGCTATGAATAAGGGTTCTATCCATTGTAAAAGATAAATGGCCTTGTTGTGCATTTCGTCGAACGCCTGATAATCCTCTATTTTACTGTCAATTGTTAAAGTAGGAAGTGTGAAGTGAAAATGGAATGTTCCGTTATTGAATAGAACCAAGTTCTTTTGGTTTGACATGAACATGTTTATTCCAAAATTGTACGCAGGGTATGCTAATTTATTCGGAAAGATTCCTGAGTCATTCAATGCATCGAGAAACAACTGTTTAGAGGCTTTTAACTCCTGGAATGTCTCATCTACAATTCTATTTTCAAAATACTTTGTTACAAATTCAACGGTATCTCCATCAAAAAGAATGCATCCCATGGGATTATCTTTTTGAGTTAACATGCTTTTTATTTGATGCGGTTGTGACTTCAAAAAAAGTTCCAAAATGGACTCGCCAGAATAATTAGGATTGTCTTGAAGCGGTGGTGCCGATAAAATGGTTTTATGTTCGTAATGAATGTCTAACTTGTCTAACGAGTGACTATTCATCATTCTACTTACAAAATAATTTCGATCGCTATCAAAAGCAGAAGATAAAACTCGGTCAAGTACTCCCGGTTTATAGCATTTCAAATAGTCAATGCTGTATCTTTCGCGTCCCATGCGTTCTTGAATGAACTTGCCTGAGACGCTGTGTAGCTCTTGAATTTGAAGATAGGTTTCGTTTTCTAACCCAATACCCCAGTAATGTTTCTTAATTGGGTTGTTTTGCATTTCGTTTGTAGTGTTAATTTATTTTTCCTGGGAGTATACATTCATTCGTGATAAAAAAGAACAAATGAACTGTAGCGTTCATGGTTCCACCAATCTCTTCTTTTCTTTGCGAAATAGTTGTAATTCAGTTTACCTGCCTGTGATTGCAAGGGGTAAATAACCTCGTTGTTTTCTCTGTACGCTTTTCTTTTCTCAGTTTCAGGAACGATAGGCACAATGTGTCCAGATAACCCGAATGTTTTGCGTTTTGCACAGATGATTCCAACACCGCCTTCACTGTTTACTTTTTCCTGAATTTCGGTAAAACTATGCATTTGTTTCCAACCAAAATCGGCACCCCATTTTAAAAACCAATCATGAATGGCATTGGAATATATGGGCATAGCCGTTTCATTAAAAACAGCAACAACATCTTCACCCGCTTTTAATTTTGCTATTGACTCGTCTGTCCACCAAACCGTTGGTAAATAAACGCGAGTGAAATAGCAGTAGTCAAATGCATAAACATTGCAATAGGTGTCTTCAGGAGTGCGCTGATAGCGGAGGTTATTGCTTACATCAAGCTTTCGAATCAATTGTCGAATGCTTTTTTTCTTTGCTTCAAGGTTGTTGAAGTTTCTAAAGGGAATGGTTTCATCAATCATTGGATGAAATTTACACTCCATTGAATTCAAATTTGAATTGACGTGTGGCAATAACACTGCTGGTTTCATTGACATCTGATGCTTGTACACTTCGTCCATACGTAAAGTATTTTTCGTCTTCT
>CAYSEX010000013.1:25790-45889 GCA_964430305.1 uncultured Chryseobacterium sp. | reverse complement strand
ATGTCCAACCCAAATTCAAAAATTATTGGTGAAGGTTTAACATATGACGATGTGTTGCTTGTTCCAGCATACTCTGAGATCCTTCCAAGAGAGGTCTCTATTGCATCTTCATTTTCGAAAAATATTGTACTGAATACTCCCGTTGTAGCGGCCGCTATGGATACAGTTTCAGAAAGTTCAATGGCTATTGCCATGGCAAGAGCTGGGGGTATTGCGGTTATTCATAAGAACATGAGTATTGCCGCACAGGCAGCCGAAGTTCGCAAAGTGAAACGCAGTGAAAGTGGTATGATTCAGGACCCCATTACCCTTTTAGAGTCTGCTAACGTTGGCGACGCTCTGGGTATCATGGCTGAACATAAAATTGGAGGTATTCCTGTTGTTGATGGAAACGGAATTCTGAAAGGAATTGTGACCAATCGCGACCTGCGCTTTGAAAAGGATTATTCCAAAGCGATTGTCGATGTTATGACTTCCAAAAATCTGGTTACTACAGATAAGCCCAAAGATTTGGTTGCCGCAGAATCCATACTTCAAGAGAAGAAAATTGAGAAATTACCTGTAGTTGCTCCCGATGGAAAGCTACTCGGGTTAATCACATACAAAGACATTATAAAATTGAAACGTTACCCTCATGCGTGTAAAGACGGTTTGGGACGTTTACGTTGTGCCGCCGCAGTTGGGGTTACAATTGATACCATGGAGCGTGTTGAAGCTCTAGTGAAAGCAGGTGTTGATGCAGTTATCATTGATACTGCACATGGTCATTCGAAAGGTGTATTGGATACTTTGAGAAAAGTAAAAGAAAAGTTTGGTCAGAACATAGACGTAGTAGTGGGAAATATAGCCACTGCTGAAGCCGCTTTGGCATTGGTAGAGGCTGGAGCCGATGCCGTAAAAGTTGGTATTGGGCCAGGTTCAATTTGCACAACGCGCATCATTGCCGGTGTAGGTGTTCCCCAATTGTCAGCTGTAATGAACGTTGCTGAAGCCCTACAGGGGACGGGTGTTCCTGTAATTGCCGATGGTGGAATTCGCTTCACAGGTGATATTTCCAAAGCATTGGCGGGGGGTGGTTCAACTATTATGATTGGTTCTATGCTTGCAGGTACGGAAGAGTCTCCCGGTGAGACTATCATTTATGAGGGTAGGAAATTTAAATCGTACCGTGGTATGGGTTCTCTAGAAGCTATGCAACACGGTTCGAAGGACAGATATTTTCAAGACGCTGAAGACGACATTAAGAAATTGGTGCCTGAAGGAATTTCAGGACGCGTGCCGTTCAAAGGTTCTGTGATGGAAGTGATGCATCAAATTATTGGCGGTCTTCGTGCGGGAATGGGTTATTGCGGTGCGCGCACCATTTCAGATTTGCAAAAAGCAAAGTTTGTTCGCATCACCAATGCGGGTATCAAAGAAAGCCATCCGCATGATGTTGTTATTACACGAGAAGCACCAAATTATAGTTTTAAATAAAATCAAATTTGAAGAGTATGAAGAAAATTGTTTTATGCCTGATGGCAATTTCAATTTCAGCTTTGGCCTGGGCACAGCCAAACAAGCAAGCAGTTGTATTAACTATTGATAAGGAAGAGGTAACACTGGAGGAATTTGAGAATATTTTCTCGAAGAACAAAAAAGACACAGTTATTACCAAGCAATCTTTAGATGAATACATGCAAATGTTCATCAATTTCAAACTGAAAGTGCATGCTGCAATGGACGCTGGTCTCGATACAGTTTCCAAATTCAAGTATGAATTGAATGGTTATCGTGCACAGCTCGCTCGTCCTTACATGACCGATCAATCTAAACTTGACGAGCTCATGAAGGAGGCCTATGCGCACATGCAAGAAGAAGTTCGCGCTAGCCACATTTTAATTGAGTGTAAGCCAGAAGCGTTGGCTGCAGACACCTTGAAGGCTTGGAATAAGGCCATGGAAGCAAGAAAGAAAATACTTGCTGGAGAAAAATTTGCAGACGTAGCGGTGAAATACAGCACAGATCCTTCTGTAAAGAAAAACTTCGGTGATTTAGGTTATTTCACGGCCTTCCAGATGGTATATCCATTTGAAAAAGGAGCCTATGATACCAAGGTGGGTGAAACGTCAATGCCTATTCGTACTAAATACGGCTATCACATTATTCAGGTGACAGGAAGAAGACCAGCACGCGGCGAAATCCACGTTTCTCACATTATGGTTAAGCCACAAAAAGAAGGAGACAAGGATATGGCCGAAATAAAAATCAATGAAATTTACCAAAAAGCACTTGAGGGTAAACAGACTTTCGAAGAATTGTGCTCTTTGTACAGTGACGATGTAACAACCAAAAACAAAGGCGGTGAACTTCCATGGTTCGGAACGAATAAAATGGTGTCTGAATTTGAAGAGGCTGCTTTTGGATTGAAAGCAGATAAAGAGATTTCGAAGCCATTTAAAACGACATACGGTTGGCACATTGTAAAGCGTACAGGGTATAAGCCTGTTCCTGCATACACGGCAGTTGAAAAAGAAATTAAAACGAAGGTTTCCAAAGACACCCGTGCCGAACAGACAAGAGCATCTTTCTTAAAGAAAATTGGAAAAGAATATGGATTCGTTTACAATGAAAAATATGCTGCCAAACTTGCATCGAAAGCAGATAGCAGTGTATACGTTGGTAAGCTGAAGGCCAAGGCTCGCTTATTGAAAAAACCACTCTTTGTTCTCAATGGAAAATCTACTTCTGTTGGTGACTTCTACGCTACAATGGTGAATCGCACAGGAGCTAGTACCAATTTAAACCCTCAAGATTATGTGAAGGCAGAGGCGAAATTGTTTGCTGAGAATGCGCTTATGACTTTCGAGAATGGTAAATTGGAAGAGAAGTATCCCGCGTTCCGCTTGCTTATGAAAGAATACAAGGAAGGCATTTTGTTATTTGAGTTGACAGATGAAAAAGTGTGGACCAAAGCAGTAAAGGATACCACAGGATTGAATGAATTTTTTGAAAAAAACAAAGCGAGCTTCATGTGGCCAGATCGCGCGCAAGTGGTCATCTATACATGTGCCAACAAAGACATAGCAAATTCTTTGCGTAGAATGCTCATTGCAGGTAAGTCTCCGTCTGAAGCCGCAGCTGAATTGAATCAAGGTACTCAATTAAACTTGCAAACAGAAGGTGGTCTTTTCAGTGTTGAAGACCGCGAGGTGTTGGGAAAAATTCGTTGGACCGAAGGTCTAAGCGAAAATATTGATTTGAATGGTCAGGTCATTGTGGTAGATATACAGGAGATTTTAGGACGTTCTCCTAAAAAATTATCTGAGGCCAGAGGATTGGTAACCACACAATACCAGAATTTGCTAGACGAACAATGGATTAAAGAATTACGCAATACGCACACCTTCAAAATACATGAAGACGTATTGTACCAATTGGCCAAATAAAAAAGTAAGTTTTGTGTTCTTTACTCATTGTCATTAAGTTCGAAGTATATGATTAGAATGATCTTGTTTTTATCCATGTTGGTCTCTCTTGGACTGCACGCACAGCCTAAGCCAGGGATTACCATTGATAAAATAATTGGTGGTGTGGGAAATGAAATCATTCTGCTCTCTGAACTTGAAAACGCCAAGTATGAAATTTCACAAGGAAAATCAAATTTTCCAAGACAACGTGAATGCACCTTATTCGAAGATTTGATGTATCAGAAGTTGTTGCTGCACCAAGCGAAATTAGATAGTGTAGAGGTCACAGACGGTGAAGTGAATAGCCAAGTTGAAAGAAGAATCAGTTATTTCTTAGAAATGTTTGGTTCTGTGGAAGCATTTGAATCGTACTACGGCAAATCTGTTGCAGAATTGAAAATTGACTTCTTCGATTTAATTAAAGACCAAATCTTAGTTCAAAAGAAGCAAGAAGAAATTACGAAGAATGTACAAATTACACCTTCCATGGTTTTGAAATATGTGAATACGCTTCCTATTGATTCATTACCATTAATTGGTGAGCAAATTCAATACTCTCAGATTGTAATTGCTCCCATGATTCCTGAAAAGGAGAATCAGCGAATCATTCATTTCTTAGACAGTATTCGAGCAGATATTGTGGCGGGTAGAACAAGTATGACCATTCAAGCGAGACGTTGGAGTGAAGATCCGGGATCGAAATACAAAGGCGGATGTTATGACATGTTACGCAAAGGTTCTTTCGTTCCCGAATATGAATCTGCCGTTTTTACCACCGCAGAGAATGACTATTCACCTGTGTTCAAATCGGTATACGGATACCATTTTGTTAAAACAGTTGAGAAAAGAGGGGAGTTTTACAGGTCTTGTCACATCTTGATGTCGCCTAAAATTTCCGATGCCGATTTTGATAAATGTCGGTTGCAAATGGATACCATATATCAAAATTTGAAAAACAATAAGATCTCTTTTTCTGCTGCTGCATCGCGTTTCAGTACCGATGAAGATACGAAGAATGCTTTCGGTAAAGTCATGAATATGCAGTCTGGAGGTTCGCGTCATGACGTATCAAGCCTAACTCCAGAATTGAATTTGGCTCTCTCAAAATTGCAAGTCGGGGAGTTCTCAGAACCTATGGTTGTGAAGCAGCCCAATGGTAAAGATGCCTATGTTATTTTTAAATTAGATGCTCGTATTCCTGCTCACAGAGCCAATATGGAGCAAGATTACGAATTGTTTCAAGCCAAGACAGATGCGCTTGAAAAGCAACGTGTCACAGACACCTGGGTGCAGAAAGCTTTGAAAAAGAATTATTCGTTCGTAGCAGAAGAATATAAAAATTGTACGTACCGTTTTAATTGGAATTTGAAATAGAAAATCATGACGAATTACACATCAGACGCAGAGGCATTGCAGGCCTTAAAGAATAAGGTAGAGTTGCTGAAGTTTGAAATACAAAAAGTAATGGTCGGACAAGATGATGCTGTTCGAAATGTGCTTATTGCTATTCTAGGGAATGGCCATTGTTTGCTTGTTGGTGTGCCGGGGTTAGCAAAAACCTTATTGGTGAATACGGTTTCTCGTGTTTTAGGCCTTTCATTCAATCGCATTCAATTTACTCCTGACCTCATGCCAAGTGATATTGTGGGTTCTGAAATTCTTGATGAAAGCAGACAATTTAAATTTGTGAAAGGCCCTTTGTTTTCAAATATCATATTGGCCGACGAGATCAATAGAACTCCGCCCAAAACGCAAAGTGCTCTTTTAGAGGCCATGCAAGAGCGACGTGTAACGGCAGCCGGCACAACCTATCAACTCCCTTCTCCTTTCTTTGTACTAGCAACTCAGAACCCCATAGAACAAGAAGGAACGTATCCGTTGCCTGAAGCACAGTTAGACCGTTTCATGTTCAATATTTGGGTTGACTATCCGAAGTTAGAAGAGGAAATTGCAATTGTAAGACAAACAACGAGTGGTGGAAGCGCAGAATTAAATACCATTATCACTGCAGAAGAAATAGAATTCTATCAGCAGTTAATTCGAAAAATGCCCGTAACTGACCACGTGATAGAGTATGCTGTGAAGTTGGTGTCTAAAACTAGACCAGGAAGAGAACACGCAGATAATTTAGCGAATCAATACCTCAGCTGGGGAGCAGGACCAAGAGCTTCTCAATATCTAATAGTAGCAGCTAAGGTAAATGCAGCCTTAAATGGAAAATACAGTCCAGATATTGAAGACGTGAAGGCAGTGGCAGTAAACATCTTGCGTCACAGAATAGTACGTAACTACAAAGCCGAAGCAGACGGATATTCAGTAGAAAAAATCATTGAGTCTTTGTTGTGAAAATTGCAGTGAATACGCGCCTTCTCATTCCTAACAGATTAGAGGGAATAGGTCGATTCACGTATGAGATTTTTAAACGTCTGGTCCTTGCGCATCCTGAAGTGGAATTTCATTTTTTTTCTGATCGCAAACCGCTTCCCGAATGGCAATTCGGTAGTAATGTTTTTCAGCATTGTTTACTTCCACCGGCACGAAGGCCTTTTTTATTTGACTGGTGGTTTGATTGGGCTGTGCCACGGAAGCTGAAGCAACTGAAAATTGATTTATTCGTTTCTCCAGATGGTCATGCATCCCGAAAAAAAATAAATCAATTGTGTGTTATTCATGATCTTAACTTCATGCATCACCCAGAATTTTTAATTCCACAATATGCGAAGTATTGGCGAACGAGAACGCCAGAATTTATTCAGTACGCAACTCGAATTGCTACGGTAAGTGAATTCAGCAAGCAAGATTTATGCGCTACTTTTTCACTTGATTCTGAAAAAATTGATGTCATTGGAAATGGTTTTAATTCCAGCTTTAACCCCGTTTCAGAGGAACAAAAAAAACAAACCCAGTTGGAATTGACAGGCGGAAGACCTTATTTTTTATTTGTTGGTAGTCTGCATCCAAGAAAAAATGTGCACGGTATAGTTAAGGCGTTCAATGCTTTTTGTAATGAGAATTCTACCCATGATTTGATTCTTGCAGGAAGATTATTTTGGGATTATCCGGAATTGAAGTACGCTTTGAAAGAGGCATATACAGGAAGAGTTCATGAGATTGGTTTTCTTCCCAATGAAAAACTTCCTGGGGTATACGCATCGGCTGAAGCCTTGGTATTTCCGAGTTTTTATGAAGGTTTTGGAATTCCTTTATTGGAAGCAGAGATGTGCGGAATACCAGTAATAACATCTAAAGGAAGTGCAATGGAAGAAATTTCAAACGGCACGGCTTGGTTGGTGAATCCATACAAGACTGAAGAAATTGTTGAGGCCATGAACGCGCTGGTAGCCGGCCAACGCAAAATGAAACTTCGTGATACTGGAATGCTTTACACTTGGGAATTAGCTACAGAGCGCATGTGGAATAGCATATTAAAAACCCGATAGACGATGCTATTCAATTCAATCGAGTTTTTCCTGTTTTTTCCGCTTGTAACTGCTATTTACTTTATGCTTCCGCACGCATTCCGTTGGATGTGGCTGTTGCTTGCAAGTTGCGTGTTTTACATGTTTTTTATTCCTTCCTACATTCTCATTTTATTTCTCACCATTGTCATTGATTACTATGCTGGAATTCGCATTGTTGTTGCCGAGGAGCGGAACAAGAAAAAATGGTTGTGGTTCAGTATTATCAGTACCTGTTTGGTTCTTGGTGTTTTTAAATATTACAATTTCTTCGTTGAGAATTGGAATGAAGTAGCCCACCTGCTGGGTTGGAATTATTCCGTTTCTGCTTTGCAAATGATTTTACCCATAGGTCTTTCTTTCCATACGTTTCAGAGTATGAGTTATGTGATTGAAGTGTACAGAGGAAATCAAAAGCCAGAAAAACATTTTGGAATTTATTCGCTGTATGTGATGTTTTATCCGCAATTGGTGGCGGGACCCATTGAACGTCCGCAGAACATTATACATCAATTTTACGAAAAGCACGCCCTCAGTTATGCGAATGTTTCTGCGGGAATGCAACGCATGGTTTGGGGGTTATTTAAGAAGGTGGTGATAGCAGATAACTTGGCGCAATTTGTTTCTCCGGTGTATGAACATGCTGGCACCGTTTCTTGGATGTACTTGGCCATTGCTGTGGTCTTTTTCAGTTTTCAGATTTATTGCGATTTCAGTGGGTATAGCGACATTGCCATTGGTGCAGCGCGTGTTATGGGATTCAGATTGATGGAAAATTTCAAGCTGCCTTATCGTTCCACCGGTGTGGGCATGTTTTGGTCGAAGTGGCACATTTCGCTTTCAACGTGGTTCCGAGATTACGTGTACATTCCTTTAGGTGGAAATCGAAAGGGTGCAGGGCGCACTTCGTTGAACTTGTTCATTGTATTCGCCATAAGCGGATTGTGGCATGGTGCGAATTGGACCTTCGTTGTTTGGGGAATGTTGCATGGATTGTGGTTGGTGATAGAAAACCGAATGAATGTTCGGTTGGAAGGAAAATGGAAGGTAATGGTCGGAACAATGTTAACTTTTGTTGGAGTTTCTTTTCTGTGGATTTTTTTTAGAGCAACCAGTTTTGATCAGGCCATTCAGGTCATGAGAGGAATTGTTACGTTTCAATCGCAATGGGGTTCTTTGCCAGGTGTTTTTGTGCCTTTGAGCGGTCAGGTGATTGTTGGAAAGATTTTCATGTTATTGGTTTTTATACTTGTAGATCGAAAAATAACAGAGGTGGCGATGGGAACTCGTGTTATGCGTTCTAACCGAAAGATATGGTTATTTGCCTTGCTATTGGCGAGTTTGGCTTTGTTCGGACAATGGGGAAAAGTTGACTTTATATATTTTCAATTTTAATGAGGTTAATCATTCGAAATAGTTTAAAGGTCTTGCTTGCAGCGTTAGCGATATACGTTGCCGTGATTTTCATTTTTTCGAATGTGCAATTGATCGATCGAAGAATGTCGTTGTTCTTCATTCCGAATTTGCAACGCAACGGCGGACAGGAGATGCAGATGATGCGCGATTTAACTTCCAATCAAACAAAGTACGATGCTATTGTTTTAGGCTCTTCTCACGCCTACAGGGGTTATGATCCTCGCATCTTTGAGCAGGTTGGAATAAATTTATTTAATGCCGGAACCAGCGCTCAAAATGCGAAGGGTTCGTTGGTGTTGTACAACGAATATTTGAGAGACCGAGCCGATGTTTTCATTTTAGATGTGTACGATCCGGTATTCGAGTTGGAAGGAACCGAGAGTAACATGCGCTTGATTCAGAACGTGGCTACAAACGCTGCTGCCTTGTCTTTGGTGAAGCAAGAAGTGAAGATGTACACCCTGAACGCCCTTGCGGTTCGATTAGCGAGTTTGAATGTGAAAGACGAAGCTCCGAATAATGATTACATTAAAAACGGCTTCTGCGAAAAGAAAGGAATCTTGAATGCGGTTGAACCGTTGAATGATTCAGTCTTTGATGCCAATGAAGAGATGTTCGTGGCATTCGAAACAATGGTGAAGCAAATGCAGGTTGACGGTAAGCGCATTGTCTTGTGCAGCCATCCTCTTCCCGCATCGGCTGGACTGCACAGTTATCATGAAAAATTTTTAGAGCGTTTCACACCGCTAATTCAGCGTAACGGCTTAACCTACATTGATCTTACGTATTACACTGAAGGCTTTGGTGTAAATGAATTTGCGGATATTTCGCATTTGAATCAGCAGGGAGTAAAGTTGTACAATCGTTTATTGTTGAATTCACCTTCCTTCAACGAAATTGTAAAATAAAAAACCCATTCAAGTGAATGGGTTTTCTTTTCTGTGGTGCCACCAGGAATCGAACCGGGGACACAAGGATTTTCAGTCCTTTGCTCTACCAACTGAGCTATGGCACCAAAGTGGGTGCAAATATAAACAATTCTCTTAATTCACCTATCTTTGCACCACAAAAAATTTAGGAAGGGTGTCCGAGTGGTTGAAGGAGCACGCCTGGAAAGTGTGTATACGTCTAAAGCGTATCGCGGGTTCGAATCCCGCCCCTTCCGCTAAAAAGAGCAATGCCCCTTCGGGCATTTTTTGTTTTGTTGATGAGCTTAGCTTGCTCAAGAGAGTCGACGGAACAAAAAATGAATGCACGCAGTGCAGCATTGCTGTTTTTAAAGCTCCCCCCACAGCGGGAACAGCGAAGCTAATCCCGCCCCTTCCGCAAATTTGTTGGAGATTGTCACCTCATCACCAACGTTGGACCGAAAAGAAGGAGTCCAGAAAGAAGTGTTAGTCCGAAGAAAAGGATCCAGTTTTTAAGGTTGCGCATTTCGCGATAGGGACCAACTTCATTGATCCAGTGCTTCGCGTGTAACACTTCTTCCTCATTGCGTGTTACACGCATGGTAATCAACCACACCAACGTATTCGCAAGGCCTGGTAGAAGAATGTCTATGAAGGAATCCGATAATCCTAAAAGAGAAATAAGGGCAGGATAAACTTCTGTTTGCTTCACCAATAACCAAAGCATCCAGATCAACGGTGCGCCAATCATGGCGGAAAGAACAGTTTGCGCATTCACCTTCGACCAAAACCAACGGGCTATAAATACAGGGCCAACACCCGCTGTGAAGAGAAAAATAGTTGAGAATAAATCTGAGGTTGATTCATCGAGGGATATCCACAATGCAGAGATTGCAAGGCTGAGAAACATGGCGATTATTCCAAACGTTCGTTCGTAATTATCATGAGTTAACAGAGGACGAATGACGCCGGAGTAGATTAAACTCGCGGTCCAATGGTTCGTGTTGAACATGGCCTGAAATGCATTCAAGATTATGAATGCAAGAAACAAATGACTTAACCAATCCCACTCGGCACGATTAGAATAAACCAACGGAAAAGTGAGTAAAATGCCTTGAATAAAATAAGATATGATAAAAGAATAAATAAGGTTTCTTCGACTCTTACTTCCATCTTTCGATGTAAGTAAGAACTGCCCACGCATATCTGGTAAATCTAGAATAGTAGCAAACCACCACAAAACCGTGAGCGACCAAAGAACTTCAGTTAAATGCAAATGATTCAACCAATGCACGAAGTGATTGGGAGATTGAATGGTATGGTGTTCACCAATGAAAACTTGAAAGATTAAATAACACAATGCGACAAGAACCGTTGAGTAACCAATAACCGAATCAATACGAATGCGATTTTTCAAGGAATTGAAAAATACATTCAATCCCAGTATTCCAAAGGTGCAGCCTATGAATATGCCTTGCTCTCCTTTTTCTGAGAATAAGAATTCGGCGAGTGGTCGAATGCTCACCGCCATGGCTAAGGGCAAAATAAGTAAGCCCAAATACAATCCACGAAAACGAGCCAATGCAACGGCTCCTTTACCAATGAAACGATAGGGAATAAACTCACCTTCTGTCTTCAATGGCATTCTTCCCCAAGCTGGAGCAAAGAAAACTGCGCCAAAAACAATGGCAACTACCGATTGAAAATAAAGTAAAAGCAATGAGCTGTTGTTACTCGAATTCAAGAAGAGACTGTTGGCTACAAATAGTCCAGAACTTGGAATGAGCGCACCAATGAGAAGTATGGAACTGCTTTTTTTATCTGTAGAGAATAACCTTCGCCTCATGTTCGCAAAATACAAAAAATTGAAAAACTATTTCGCCTTCCCAATAATTTCCTGAACCACGCTCGGATCAAGCAATGTGGTGGTATCGCCAATGGCATCGCATTCTCCTTCTGCAATCTTTCTTAAAATGCGACGCATAATCTTTCCACTACGCGTCTTCGGCAAGCCACTCACAAGAACAATCTTATCTGGCTTCGCTATGGCGCCAATCTGCTCACTCACTGTTTTCGTTATTGCTTGAATTTGTTCATGATCTTCCAAATGATGATTTGGATCACAAATGACAAACGCAAAAATCCCTTGCCCTTTAATGTCATGCGGATATCCCACCACCGCGCTTTCAATAACACCAGGGGTGTGATTAATGGCATTCTCTACTTCCGCAGTGCCTATGCGGTGACCGCTTACATTCAACACATCGTCAACCCTTCCTGTTAATCGATACATGCCATTGGAATCCCTATATGCCCCATCACCCGTAAAGTAATATCTTGGATAGGCACTGAAATAATTCATTACACAACGTGCATGATCGCCATAGGTGGTGCGTATCATTCCTGGCCAAGGTTGAGCAAAACATAGATTTCCAGTGGTTTCATTTTCAAAAATCTCATTCCCTTTATCGTCTATCAAAACAGGAAGAACCCCCGGCATAGGCAACGTAGCAAATACGGCTTTCGACGGAGTAACACCTGCTAGACTTGAAATCATGATTCCACCCGTTTCCGTTTGCCAAAATGTATCGACTATTGGACAATTTCCTTTTCCAATTTTTTCGTTGTACCAATTCCAAGCTTCTTCGTTAATGGGTTCGCCAACACTGCCTAAAATGCGCAACGAAGACAAATCTTTTCCTTCTAAAAATGCATCACCGGCCGACATTAAACTGCGAATGGCTGTAGGTGCGGTGTAGAAAATATTCACCTGGTGCTTTGCTAGAATGTCCCAAAATCTTCCGGCATCGGGAAAAGTGGGTATGCCTTCAAACATCAACGATGTAGCACCATTTAAGAGTGGTCCGTAGATCAAATAGCTGTGTCCGGTTATCCAACCAACATCTGCAGTACAAAAATGAACATCTCCTTCTTGGTACTGAAACACATTCAAAAAAGTATAGGCTGTCCAGACCATGTATCCCGCGGTGCTGTGCACAACACCCTTCGGTTTGCCAGTGGAACCACTTGTGTACAAGATGAATAACGGATCTTCAGATTGCATTGTCTCTCCGGGTTTCATGTAATTGTTGTTGGAAAGAACACGAGCTTTCAATTCATTCCAATCCACATCAATTTCTTTTTTTTCAGTTGGAAGATTGAGGTAGTTGAAGATCAAAACATTTTTTATTTTTCGTGTGGAAGTCAAGGCTTCATCAACCACTGATTTCAATGGAATGGTTTTGTTTCCACGAAGCCCTCCGTCCATGGTTATCACGAAGTCTGCTTCGGCATCGTCTATGCGATCTGCAATGCTCTTCGCACTGAAGCCGCCGAAGATTACTGAGTGCACCGCGCCAATGCGGGCGCAGGCCAAAACACTGAACACCAATTCAGGTACCATGCTCATGTAAATGCAAACGCGATCTCCTTTCTTTACTCCCATCGAGCGTAGCATTTCTGAAACCAGACAAACTTCGTTGTGAAGTTCGTTGTAAGTGAATTTCCTGAACTCAACCGAAGGTTCATTCGGTTCCCAAATGAGAGCCGCTTGATTGCCTTTTTCAGCCAAATGTCTGTCGAGCAAATTTTCAGTAATATTCAATTCACCCTCATTGAACCAAGAATAGCTACCTGCCTCCATGGATCCCTGACACACGGTAGACCATGGTTTTCTCCATTGAAAAGACTGGGCTATTTCATTCCAAAAGGCGTCTCTGTCTTGAATACTTTTAGCGTATACTTCAGAATATTCGTTTAACGATTTTATGCGATTCATAAGAATTCCAATTCTTCCTGAAAGTTAATATAACTTTGTTTCATGCGTTTGCTTCTTTTATTTTTTGTTTTATTGTCCCTTTCATGTGAAGCCCAATTCGGCTGTACTGATCCGTTAGCCACCAACTACGCTATTACTGCCCAAGAGAATGATGGCAGTTGTGTGTATCCAAACGCATCCTTAACGCCAGAATTATCGGTTGTTTTAGATGCTGCGCTATCGGAGACTTCAGGTCTAATTTTTTGGAATAATCGCATTTGGACCCACAATGACAATGCTGATAACACATTATATGGCTTGAATTCAAATGTGTTTCAAGTTGAAATCACACCCACAGTGGAAAACACGATAAACACAGATTGGGAAGAAATTACGCAAGACAGTTTGTACATGTATATTGGCGACTTTGGAAATAACCAAGGCAATAGAACCGATCTGCATATTCTCAGAATTCTAAAATCAAGTTTCATGAATCCTCCCTTGTTGACCGATACCATTTGGTTTCAATATGAAGATCAAGTTGATTTTACACCCAGTTCTCAAAGTACAGATTATGATTGTGAGGCCATGGTAGTGAAAGATGATAGTATTTACGTTTTCACCAAGGAATGGTCTTCTCTTGGAACAACCGTTTATCGACTACCCAAATTTCCCGGAAATTATCAAGCGCAACGGTTGTTTAACCACAACGTTTCAGGGTTAATTACTGGTGCTACTTGGAATGATTCACTGCAATGCATAGTGCTCTCCGGATACTCTCCCTTACTACAGCCATTTATTTATTTATTGTATGATTTCACCGACAATCATTTTTTCAGCGGAAACAAACGTAAAATTGGTTTAAGTCTTCCTTTTCATCAGATAGAAGGTGTGGCCTTTGTTGATCCCTACACGTTAGTCGCAACAAATGAATACTTTCAGCAAAGTATTGTTTCTGTTGATCAGAAAATACACACATTCAGTCTGAATTCTTTCTTTGCTGCTCCCAGTAGCATCAGTTATCACCATAGCCCTAGCTTGCAGTTGTTTCCGAATCCAACCAATAGGGTGTTTTCCATAGCAGGCTATGTTGGGAAATATCAATTGTACAATGTGAATGGCATTCGTGTGCAGAAAGGAAGAATAAAGTCTCAGGAAATGGTAGATGTTTCATCCTTACCTGAGGGTATGTATTTCGTCTATTTGGAAGATTATAAACGGTCTTTTCAGCTCATAATCAAGAACTAAGCAGCCGTAAACTTTTTGTTGTTAGTAAGTTCATACAACTTCATATGGGCTTAAAATACACCTTTGTAACTTCCTACTACCAAAACAAACCCATTATGCAAACCAACGAACATCTATTCTTAAAAGCCAGAATTAAGGCAGTGAATCCATCATGGACAGAAGCACAAATTGAAGCAGAAGTAAACAGACTCGTGAACGGCAACGGTGAAATGGAAGAGTCGGGTGATGGATGCATCATTTGCGGAGCTTAATTCGCATTCAAAAAAGATTGAGCAAGGGCCAAGTGCCCTTGTTTTTTTTGCTCGTCCATTTTATTCCACAATGCCACCATCATACTTAGTCTGTAGTTTTTCGCGAGAAAAGGAGTATTTCTATGTATGAAATTCCAGAAGAGAGCATCCCAGATTTTTTCCCACGGTTCGCCTTTTTTGTAATGACTCATTTTGAAAATGTAGTTTGATCCGCTCATGTATGGCTTCGTGCTCATGAGTCCACCGTCTGCAAACTGCGACATGCCGTATACATTCGGAACCATGACCCAATCATAAGCGTCTATGTAATATGTCATGAACCATTCATACACTTCATGCGGATGAACTTCACTTAATAGCATGAAATTTCCGAGCAACATCAATCTCTCAATGTGATGCGAATACGCGTTTTCGCGCAAGCCTTTCAGGCAATCGTCGAGAGGACGCACACCAGTTTCTCCCTCCCAAAATCCGTTCGGTAATTTCCGGTCGTGTTGAAAGAAATTCGAGTTGCGTTCTTCCACACCTTTCAATACATACACGGCGCGAATGAACTCGCGCCAACCCAAGATCTGACGCACGAATCCTTCCACATTATTCAATTCTGCATGCGAGTCCAATGCCGCTTGAACACACTCTTGCGGAGTGAGCAGGCCTATGTTTAAATACGGAGAAATAACAGAGTGAAACAACCACGATTCTTGCGGCACTATTGCATCTTGATACGTTCCGTATTCATTTATTTTATGTCGAATGAAATAGCTTAAGGCCGCTTTCGCTTCGTCTCTTGTAACGGCGTAAATGAAGTTCTCGGTAGTGCCCACATGGTTTGCGAAATGCGTTTCTACGTAGGTCATTGCTTCAACTACAAATTCATTTCGTGTTGGAGCATACGGCTCAGGAAAATGCATGCCTTTTGGGGCTTTCGCGCGGTTCTCGGTGTCGAAAGTCCATTTACCACCAACGGGTTCATCGTTGGGTTCCAACAGAATTTTTCGTTTCTTTCTTTCGTGAATGTAAAAGTCATTCAAGAAGAATTTTTTCTTGTTGAAGTAGGCTTCCAACTCGTCTTCCGTATTGTAAAAATTCGGTGAATCGAAACGTTTGGTCTTAAGACTTAATCGTTGCGCCCACTTGTTTATTTTTTTTTCCAGGTTGAAATCAACCGAGTCAATCCATAGCATTTCTCTCGCACCCAATGATGTCTATACCTCTTCAATTTGAAGGGGAGAGGCTTCGTTATGTGAAAGGTATTTCCAGTTGGAAGAAGATCTGGATTGCTCTTCCAGAAAGGCTTTCATGCTTGCTCGGTGCAGGATAATTTTTTTCTTGTGGAAGGGGTATTGGGAAAAGAATAGGGGTTCTTCAATGAGAAGAACGGTGTCACAGATTTCAAACAATTCGTGATTTTCGAATAATTGATGCGGAAAAACGAGCCCAACTTTCATTTTCGTTTAGAAATTTTGTTGTTGGAAATACTGCGTTGTCTTGTGCATTTGAATCGGGATTCTTCGTTTAAATCTGGCGTTCTTTTTTTCGCATGTTTCGTAACTCTTCCTTGCACACGTTCACGCCACATGCGAAAGGAGGACGGTTTCATTTCTTTTCGCATGAGTTCAATCACCTCAGATTCACTTATACCGAATTGAAGTAAAATGGCATCGAAAGGAGTTCGGTCTTCCCAGGCCATTTCAACAATACGGTCTATCTCTTCGTTACGAAGCTTATCTTTTTTCGAGCCAATAAGCTCTGTATTTTCCTTGCGGGTCATAGTCTCTCGCTTGTTTTTGTGTATTGAATACTCTATTCTCTCTGGGGTCATTTCCAACGCCGGCTAGATAAAGCCAATTGCCCCAATTGCTGCAGACATCATAATCTAACAATTGGTGTTCGAACCACCAAGCACCCCAACGCCAATCAATTTGGTATTGATGTACCAAGAAACTGGCAACGTTTTGTCTTCCTCTGTTACTCATGTATCCGGTTTGCAGTAGTTCAATCATGTTCGCATCTACAAAGTCATCGCCTGTATTACCGGTTCTCCATTTTTCAAAAAGGTTTATATCTTCTCGAAGGTTGTTTGTTGTATTTCCGATGCCTGTTAGCTTGAAAATTTTCGATTCATGCTGAAGAAATACAAAGCGGAAAAAGTCACGCCAAAGCAATTCAAATTTGATCCAATAGGTGCTATCGTTTTCACCGAATTCTTGTTCGTGAAGAACTAGTTCTTGGTGTATTTGAACGGGTGAAATGAATCCAAAAGCCAGGTATGGACTGAACTTAGTGCTGAAATCCATTCCCAAAAGTTCATTCCTTGTTTGCTTATACGTTCTTGCCAGTTGTGTTTCATGAATATATGACAGCACACGTTTTTTTCCGGCAATACAACCACTTTCAAATGCAGAATCATGGCTGGGATGTGGAATGGGATCACTTGCATGAGCTTCCCATTTTTGTGGTGAAAAATGAACCTGCATTTGAAAGGCTCCGTGCTGTTCCAACTTCTTTCTGAAAACAGTAAAGATTTTGGGAGTATCTACAATATCAAAGGGCACATCTGGAAAGGATGAAAAATAATTCAATTGGGTTTTTACAACACGAATACCATGTATTTGCAAGGAAAGATGAATTCGCATGGAATCGTTTACTTCTTCTGTTCCTAGTTCTTCGTTGTAGATGAGTGTATCAATACGCAACTCAGTGATCAGATGAAGAATTTGCTTCACCACATTTCCTTCTTTAAAAATGAGATTTCCACCCAAACGAGCCATTTCTTGATTCAATACGTGAAGACCATTCATTAAAAAATCTTTCCTTTTTTGACCCATGCGCATTTTATCAATGGGTGTGGAAGTGGTGTTACGTTCATCTAAAACATAACAACCAAAGAGCGTGTCGTCTGGTTCAGGCTGAAAGGGAAGTAGGTCTTCTACCCGAAGTGTGTTGCGGAACCAATAGAGAATGCGTGCCATACTTCTCAAACAAGATGGGGGTCGAATTGTTTATTTTTTTATCTTCCCAACAGATTATCATGCCTAGCCAAAAAACCGTAGTATTTGTTGACTTCGATGGAACCTTGTACCAACGCGATTCGCTGTTGGATTTTTTGATTTTTGCAGTTGGAAAATGGAGAACATATATTTCCTTTATTTTACTTTTCCCTGAATACCTGTTATCATCGAACAAGGCCAAGGTGAAAAACAAATGGATGAAGCGCTTACTGCAGCATAAATCCGAGACGGAACTGCATCAAGTTGCGCAAAAGTTCATTCCCCTGCTGCAAGAAAAATTGAATGCTGAAGTTGTATCTCAAATTGCGAAGTACGAGGCAAATAAAGCGGAAATTGTCATTCTCTCTGCATCATTAGATCTCTGGATTCGACCATTTTGTGAAAGTAGGGGTTATGTGTGCATAGCTACACCTGCAGTGTATTCCAACCAAATCTTCTCTGGATTTGAAGTTGAGAGAAATGTTAAGGGGGAAGAAAAATTGAAGTTAGCAAAAGCCTATTGTGATTTTTCGAAATGTGAAACCGTAGCTTTTGGAAATGAAAAATCAGATTTATTTATTCTTCGCGAAGTAAACCTCGGGTATTGGGTGAATGGGAATCAAATCAATTTGGTGTCATGAAAATAAAATTGGAATGGGTCATTGCTTTGGTGTTTCTCTTAATCATGGGATTGGGGTGCATGCAGCTTTCCAATTCATTTTATATGATTCATGACAATTTAGACTCTGAAGTTATTTTTAAGACGCAACCCGCGAAGGAGGGACTTTTTTTCCAATTGTCGAATCAGTCGGTAGTTTCGGGTTACATGGGTGACATACCGAAAAACGCCTATACCAATAGTCCGTTCAATTTAATTTCTTGGTTGTTTTTCTTATTACCTGCATCATGGGCCATGTTCATTTTGGTTATTGGTATTCGGGTGGTCGCATTCACAGGCATGATGTTGCTTTTGAAAACCTTGAGCGCGCAGGAGAATACAATGATGCGTAAGCTTTCAATTGGATTTTTAAGCATTGGTTTCGCCATGTTGCCGTTTTATGCAATTCACGGATTTTTCATACCAGGCCTTCCTTTGGCCATATTGGCATTGTTTCGCATTCAAAAAAACGAAAAGATCTATTTGAATTTTGGCCTCTTACTTTTATATGGTCTTGCCAGCAGTTTCATTCTTGGCGGTTTTGCTTTTTTAGCGCTTGTAGGTGTATATATTTTGTGGACGCTTGTTCGCAAGAAGGAAGGTAAATGGCGCATGTTGTTGGCCATGGCGTTGCTGACACTCAGCTTGGCTTTATCGGACATAGGACTTTTTATTCAATTTTTCACAGATAGTCAATTTGTATCGCATAGGACGGAATGGGAGCTCAGTGGTTTTGCATTTAAACCCATGTTGCATGCTGCATTTGATTTGTTTATGAATGGACAATATCATGCACCTTCTGAGCATTTGCCACTTTTGTTGTTTATTCCAATCTTGGTAATCATCAATTGGAAAAGTGGGGTGCATGATAGAAAGTTCTGGTTACTCCTTGTTGGAATCATTGGAGTAGCATTTTTTGCCGGTTGGTACAAATCTATTTATGCTTTAAATGTGAGGAATGCGATACCGTTTTTGAAAGCATTTCAATTGGATCGATTTTATTTTCTATATGCAGTGGCTTGGATACTCTGCTATTTCTACGCATCAAGATCTGATCGGCCTTGGAAACAATACTTGGCTCTCTGCGGAGCGTTTGGATTCTGCATTTTCGCGTTAGCAAAAAATGAAGAATGGTTATCGAATGTAATAGGGAAAAAACATTCAGAACGTGTTGAAAATTGGGACACCTATTACGGCGTAAATAAGTGCAATGAACTCTACGTGCTAGCTGAACCCCAACATACGAAACGTGTTCTGCATTATGGAATAGACCCAGCAGTAGGTGCATTTTTAGGGTATGCTACTGTAGATGGTTACCACACGAATTATCCGGTTGCATTGAAGCACAACTTCATGGAATTGATTGCTCCTGCGCTTAAGTTCAATAAGGCTTATTCAGAGAATATTCAATCTTGGGGAAGTAAATTGGTTCTACCCATCAATGCCAAACATGAAATTCTTTTGAATTGGGAAAGGGCGAAAATGATGCAATTGAGTTATATTTTCTCGGCTTACGAATTGGAGAAAAATGAGCATCTAAATTTGAAAGGAAAAATACCAAATTTTAATTCTTTTGGTGACCTCTATGTATATGAATTGAATTGATGTAATTTCGGATCTGTCATGAAAATAAACAGTCTTATAGCTACTCTTCGTCCTTCTCATTATGTGAAGAACCTGTTTATTTTCCTTCCTGCCTTTTTTGGAGGAGCTATTGTTGAAACCCTTGCTGCAAAAGAGATATGGTTAACTTTTATTTCATTTTGCGCCCTCAGTAGTGTGGTTTATATCATCAATGATTTGTCAGATATTCCATCAGATCGAGCACATCCAGCCAAAAAATATCGACCCATTGCCTCTGGACAAATCTCTTTGAATGCCGCATTAGGACTTATTCTCTTTTTAGTTCTTGTTGTTTTCGCATGTATGTTTTTCATGCCTCCATCTGAAACGTGGATTCTTAC
>CAYSEX010000013.1:0-25690 GCA_964430305.1 uncultured Chryseobacterium sp. | reverse complement strand
AAATCGGCATCACCGGTGAAGATAGCTACGAAAGATCCGGTAATGATTTCAGCGCTTCTGTTGTGGGGAGCGTGCTTTGTTTACTTTCTTTATTTGAATTAAAGTGCGCTTGCAATGCTCACAAGCTCTGTGCGAATTTGCAACAGTTTTGCTTGTAAGTTGGGCGCTTCTTCTTCAGCATTTGATTTGGAGCGTAGTGCATTTTTTGCACCCTCTAATGTGAAGCCCTTCACACGAACCAATTCGTGAATACGCTTGAATAATTCAATGTCTTTTTTGGTGTAAATGCGGTTACCCTTGCTGTTTTTTCTGGGTTGCAATTGTGGAAATTCTTTCTCCCAAAAACGCAATAGCGATGCGTTCACGTCAAACATTTCAGCAACTTCTGAGATGCTGAAATAAATTTTTTCCATTTCGAAAGTCTTAGACATAGCAGTAATTAGTCGAAGCTTTGTGTTGCATTGGCTGCCCGTTGCAACACCTCTTCATATTGTTCAGGTGTAATATCGTTGTAAAAATAAAACGCAGGATCCACTTTTTCACCATTTCGCCAAACTTCGTAATGTAAGTGCGGTCCTGTTGATGCTCCGGTGTTTCCAACTAGTCCAATTAATTGTCCTCTTTTTACTTGTTGACCTTGGACGCAAAGTATTTTACTCATGTGGCCATAAAGTGTCTGATAGCCATAGCCGTGGTTAATAATTACATTGTTGCCATAACCAGTAAGTACGCTCTCAACTTGCTCTATAACGCCATCTCCAGAGGCATATATTTCAGTTCCAATATCGGCAGCGAAATCCAATCCGGTATGCAGTTTTGCAACTTTATATATGGGGTGAATACGGTATCCGAAACCAGATGAAATGCGTTCTAAGTCTTGGTTGGAAACAGGCTGTATGGCCGGAATGGAGTTGAGCATTTCGCCTTGATTTCTTGCAAGCTGATAAATCTCTTCATATGATTTGCTCTGAGAAACGAACATTTCTTGAAGTCTACGAATGCGGTATTGTGTTTCTAAAATGTCTTCATCTGTGCTGAAGTCATTGGTGGCATTGGGAACGAAGCCAGAGAATTTTCTTTGGTAAGGAGCCGCACCGAAAATGGATCTATACACGGTCTCGTCGCGTTTTTCCAGTTCCTCAGCGAAAATTTCAAGGGTATCTAATTTCTGGTTGTACACCTTGATTTGATCTTCCAGATAATCAATTTTTTTCTCCAGGTTGGTAGTCTCAGGATCTTTAAAAAAAGATGCGTATAATACGATTCCAATACCCCCTAAAACCACACCGGCGAGTAGGTACCGCACCACAATCCAAGAATAATCTCGAATGGTGTAGGTAATGGCCTCATAGTTCAGAGTTATGGGGTTGAAGCGATATTTCGATTTGTCTTTGCGCACAAAAGCGAATTTACAACAGAATGTAGCTTTCACTTGAGCCTTCCCTAACTAAATTTGCCAAATCATGAAGGCCAAAGAAATACGTCAGACTTTTTTAGATTTTTTTAAATCAAAACAACACCACATTGTAGCATCGGCACCCATAGTTGTGAAGGGCGACCCTACTTTAATGTTCACCAATGCAGGTATGAATCAGTTCAAGGATTTATTTCTTGGACACGGTACAATTGAGCATGCAAGAATTGCAAACTCACAAAAATGTTTGCGCGTAAGCGGAAAACACAATGACTTGGAAGAAGTAGGGGTTGATACATACCACCACACCATGTTTGAAATGTTGGGGAATTGGTCTTTCGGTGATTATTTCAAGCAAGATGCCATTACATGGGCTTGGGAACTTTTAACGGAGGTGTATAAATTGCCCAAAGATCGTTTGTATGTTACAGTGTTTGAAGGCGATGAAAAGGAGGGATTGGAATTTGATCAAGAGGCGTTCGACATTTGGAAATCATGCATTGCGGAAGACCGAATTCTTCGCGGAAACAAGAAAGATAATTTCTGGGAAATGGGGGAAACCGGTCCGTGCGGACCTTGCAGTGAAATTCATTTCGATCTAAGAACAGATGCAGAACGTGACGCTGTTGATGGAAAAACCTTGGTGAATGAAAGTCACCCGCAAGTGATTGAAATCTGGAACAATGTGTTCATGCAGTTTAATAGAAAAGCAAATGGCGATTTAGAACCTCTTCCCAATAAACATGTTGATACCGGAATGGGCTTTGAGCGTTTGTGTGTAGCACTGCAAGGAAAAACCTCGAACTACGACACCGATGTTTTCACGCCAATCATTGAAAAAATTTCAAACATCTCAGGTATAGCATATACACGCAGTGACTCAAAACAAGACATTGCCATTCGTGTTATTGCTGATCACGTGCGTGCGGTTGCATTCACCATTGCAGACGGTCAATTACCAGCAAGTGGTGGTGCTGGGTATGTCATTCGCCGAATCTTGCGCAGAGCCATTCGTTACGGATACAGTTTCTTGAATCGAAAAGAAGCATTTATTTTTGAATTGGTTGATGTATTGGTTCAAGAAATGGGCGCATTTTTTCCAGAGATTGTTTCCAACAAAGACCTAGTGAAGCGGGTAATTCGAGAAGAGGAAGAGAGCTTCCTTCGAACCTTAGATAAAGGCATTCAATTGCTCGATGAACATCTTAGTAAGGGGGTTTCTGTTTTAGATGGGAAAACGGTGTTCGAGTTGTATGATACGTTCGGATTTCCATTTGATTTAACTTCTTTAATTGCTTCAGAAAAGGAAGTTGGGGTTGATTCACAAGGCTTCGAAGTAGAATTAGAAAAACAGAAAGAGAGAAGCAGAAATGCAACGAAATTAGAAACAGATGATTGGGTTGAATTGGAAGCGGGAGAATCAACATTTGTTGGATACGATTCACTGGAATGTGAAACAAAAATTCTGAAATACAGAAAAATTAAGGCGAAGGGAAAGGAGAGTTTTCAGTTGGTGCTCAGCAACACACCTTTCTACGCCGAAGGTGGCGGACAAGTTGGTGACACCGGGGTTTTAAAAACCATCAACGAGAGTATAACGGTTATTGATACGAAGAAGGAAAACAACCTCAGCGTTCATTTCGTTGAGCAACTTCCAGAGAATGTAAGCGCAACATTTACAGCTGTTGTTGATCGCGAGAAGCGCGAAAGTTCGCAGCGCAATCACAGTGTAACACATTTGTTGCATGAGGCGCTTCGCGAAGTACTTGGAACACATGTAGAGCAAAAGGGATCTTTGGTGAATTCAGACTATTTACGATTTGACTTTTCTCATTTCGCAAAGGTCACAGACGATGAATTGAAAAAAGTAGAGCAGCTTGTTAACACGCGGATTCGTGCAGCCTTGCCATTGGTGGAAAATAGAAATGCAACTATGGACGAGGCAAAAGCACAGGGTGCTATGATGCTGTTTGGAGAAAAATACGGTTCTACAGTTCGTGTTATTCAATTTGGCAGTAGTGTGGAGTTGTGCGGAGGAACCCACGTTCAAAAGACAAGTGATATTCGCGCTTTTCAAATTTCTTCTGAGGCTGCCGTTGCTGCGGGTATTCGAAGAATTGAAGCCATTACTGCTGATGCAGTAGAAGCATTGCTAGCGGAAGAGCGCAACGAATTGGAAGCTGTTCGTTCGTTGGTAAAGAATAAAAATGCAAGCAAAGCGGTAGAGGAGTTGTTGAACAAATTCGCATTGTTGGAAAAAGAATTAGATGCCTTGAAACACGAGAAGGCGATGCAAGTGAAAGCCATACTGATTGGGAAGTTCGAAGAGAAAAATGGAATGAATGTATTGATAGATCAGGTAGACTTGGATGCGAACGCAATTAAAGATATTTGTTTTCAACTGAAAGCAGAGGTCAACAATGCATTCATTTGTTTGGCTTCTAATCAAAACGGTAAACCCATTATTGCTGTGGCTTTGAGCGATTCTCTTGTAAGTGAAAGAAAATGGAGTGCTGGAAGTTTGGTCAAAGAATGGTCGAAAGAGATAAAAGGTGGCGGAGGTGGACAGGCATTTTTTGCTACTGCCGGTGGAAGTGATGTGAATGGGATTCAAGAGGTACTGAATATTGCTCACCACTTTATTTCTGCATGAAAAAATTTCTTCTCATTCTCTTCCTATTCTTTTTAATGAAGATTTCATCAGCCCAATTGTTCACGCATGTTGGTGGGTCAGTTGGTTTCGGTCAATCAAAAATTTTAGGAGAACGATCAGATTTTGAACGTGTGAAGGACGTACAGAATTTTTCGCTGGGTGTCGCAGCAGAACACCGTTTCGATGCGCCAATTCTTTTTACAATTGGAGTGAACTTCACTGGATTTGGCGACTCTACAATTTACAAACGCAGCTTCATTGCGAACAACACAACCACTACTACTATCAATCGCTACAAGAACATGCGTTATTACATGCAAGTGCCTTTGTGTATTGGATTGAATATTCGATTGGGCAAAGACAATGCTAATTTGTTAATTAAAGGTGGTGCTTATTATGGATCTTTGTTGGGATCTAGAACTACTGGAAAAGAAAGTGTTGTCTCAGGATCAATGGTTGCAGATACCATTATTGACACAAAAGGATATTTCCCTTATTCGAAAAATGATTTTGGTTGGATTGCTGCGCTGGGATATGGAACTGATAGGTATTCGGTTGAAGTACGATTCAACAAGGGGCTTGTTTCATTGTTTAGTCAGCCCGCTGATTTGCCGAAATACAATTTCGCATACATAGTTACTTTATCTGGCTATCTTCCGAATTGAATAATTTGTACATTTAAAAAAATTTAAAAAATGAAAAAATTAAGTTTGTTATTTGCTGTTGCAGCAATGTTTGTTTTCGCTGGTTGCGGAAAATACGAAGAAGGGCCAGGCTTTTCTTTATTATCTAGAAAAGCAAGAATTGTTGGAGAATGGGAATTGGACAAATATCTCTATGACAATGTTGATGAAACAGCAAGTGTTATGGATGGTTTAACCTCTTTCAATTGGAAATTTGATAATGATGGGGATTTAACAATTACGGTGAGCGACGGTGTTGATACCCAATCTTCAGCTATGACTTGGGCATTTGCAAATGATGATGCCGATTTAAACCTGACATACAACGGATCAACAGATACATACAAAATATTAAGACTTACCAATTCCGAAGTGTGGTTTGAAAAAACTGAATTTGGTGTAACAGAAGAATATAGGCTCAAAGCAAAATAGAAAATTTTTTCATCAAAGGCTTCAGGAATTTCAAAAGTTTTTGAATTGCCTTTCGATTTAACGAAAAATTGATGTGCACTTGGTAATTCAATTGGTTTCGTCAATATCTTTGAAATCTAAATTATATTCCTATGAAAAAATTAAGTTTGTTATTTGCTGTTGCAGCAATGTTTGTTTTCGCTGGTTGCGGAAAATATGAAGATGGACCAGGATTTTCTTTACGTTCAAAAGAAGCTCGAGTAGCGGGTACGTGGACAATTGAAAAATACTATGAAAATGGTGTTGATATTACCGCAGACTTCTTGGCCGATGGTACAACAGTTACTGTTGAGTTTACCAAAGACGGTGCTTATTCAAGCACTGTGTCATATACGTTTTTAGGTCAGACTTATACTGAAACTGAAACCGGAACATGGGCTTTGACCAATGACAACACGAATCTAACCATTACAGATAGCCAAGGAGATGCTTCAAGTGTAAGAATCTTGCGTTTAACAAATTCAGAAATGTGGTTCGAAGACACTTCATCTGGAACTACCGATGAGGTACACCTGATTGCTAAATAATTCAGATCAACGTTGATTGAAAAAGGCCTTCGTTGCGAAGGCCTTTTTTTATTTCTGTTTTTTCACGAACGCTGCGCGCGAGAGTGGAACATATGATTCTTTTTCTCCCAATTGAACTTGCTTGTCGCCTGCAATGATTCTATGCGAATAATGCGCTAACTGCCCGGTTTCAACGCAGATCGCATGAACTTTGGTCACATACTCTGCAATGGCTAAAATATGCGGCATGGGTCCGAAAGGTTTTCCTGTATAGTCCATGTCAAGGCCTGCAACAATGACCCTTACACCCATGTTTGCCAACTGATTGCATACTTCCGGTAAGCCATCATCGAAAAACTGCGCCTCATCAATTCCAATCACCTCGGCATCAGATGCAAGAAGTAATATTTGAGATGAATGTTCTACAGGAGTAGAGCGAATGGTAGTTTCATTGTGACTAACAACTTCTTCTTCACTATATCGAATATCTAATTTAGGTTTGAAAATTTCAACCTTCATTTTGGCAAATTCGGCTCTGCGCAAACGACGAATCAATTCCTCTGTTTTTCCTGAGAACATAGACCCACAAACCACTTCAATCCAACCGGCACTTCTTCCTCTATTAATGGTGTTTTCTAAAAACATGGTTGTTTTTCGACTTAGTGAAAGATTCGTTTAAGACCTGATCGAATGGGATTTTTTCGAATGTTGGTTCTTCCGTTCGACTGCAGGTTAAATGCATATTGGAACATAAAACCACGCGGTGCCTCAGGTTTTGCAGGTCGAATGGTTACAAATGTATTCGTGACATTGGTTACCTGAATTGTGAAACGGTGGGGACCTTTAACATATCCAAAACGAGCATCAATGAGGAAAGAAGGGCCGTGATTATTGACGCGGTAGTCGATTAAATTGGGCACGAATAGTTCAAAAATGGAGTCAACTTGTTCCATAAAACTGTAACCCCGTATGCCTCCGCCAAAGGTGATGCCCATGGGAGAATCAAAATCAATGTTGAACTTGGCCATGTGCCGGTATCTGTATTTCAACACCGGACTTCCATCATAACTTTCATCGGAATTGAAAGATTGTATGGCATATTGAGCAAAAGGAAAAACTCCTTTTAAATCAGGAGCACGGTTTAAGTCAATGGGGGCAATGTAGGTATAACCGCCGTTTGTGGTCATTCGCCAATTTCCTAAATCACTATCACCACTGATTGAAAGTTCCAACCCTCCAATTTGAGCTTGGGTAATGTTGATGCTTTTGAATCCTCGTCCGAAAGCGTTTCCAATGGTTTGGTTTACGGTATCCCAAATTCCGAATGAGAATTCCAAAAGATCTGTATATCGGGTTAGAAAGAGACAACCATCTACATATCCTTTCCAATTGGCTATTTGTATGCGCTGTTTAACTCCCAATTCTGCGCCCCAACCCTTTTCAGGTCGAAGTTCAGGATTCGGGTAAATGTAGATCACGTCGAGATTGGTCTTAACAAATCGTTCTGCAGGAGACGGAAAGCGGAACCCTTGTCCGAAAGATGAGCGAATAAATGTATTTTTTCCTGCTTGATAATTGACACCCGCTCTACCTACAGGAATACTTGTTGCTATCAGTTGATCTATTCGAAATAATTCTTCGCGAAGCCCAACACTGAATTGCCATTTTTTATAGGGTTGATCAAACTGCACATAGGCCCCACCCATATTTCCATTGTGCATGCCGCCCAGTCCGCTGTCTTCGAAAAAAAACTGATTGCCAGTGAAACCCGCAACTAAGACACCTTTATTTTTAAAATTCTTTTGAAATTGATATTCGGCACTCATGAGATGTGTAGCCGGGCTCCAATCCTTTCCACCAACTTGCAGCGTGTAATAATATCTGCCGCGCAATACGTGCTTGTTGCTGTGTTTGTCATAAACGGTATACCAGGGATCAATGTTGGCCCAAAAGTCATTCATGTCAATGGTGGTTCCATCGCTGAATGGGATCAATGCATCTGTTGTGTCATTCTTCCATAGGAAAAAGAATCCCGCTTTTTGGTGCATTAAATTTCCATCTATTCCGGCACTTTTCCGCCCGTCTTTCCAAATTTTTCGAGTCCTGAAAGTAAGTCGTTCTCTACTTTCATATTCACCATTCAACCACCCTCGGCTGCGTAAAACGTTTCCACCTAAAACCAAATCAAATCCATTTTTGAGGCGCTCTTTGTGTCTGAATTGAATGCCACTCTGATAGGGTCTACTTGCATCTGTCCACCATTTTTGTAGTGGATTTTTCGGCGAATCGTAAGCTGTGGCAAAGGAGGATACAAAAGTTTCAGGATGTTTACTGGGGTACGCCGTGCGAACGTGAATGATGCCATTCAGTGCAGCACTTCCAAATTGTACCGAACTAGCCCCTTTAATGACTTCAACTTGTTCAGCCAATTCTAGAGGAACATAATTCCATTTAATGTCGTTCCGATCGGCTGTAATGAGCGGTTGATTGTCTACAACAAGCAGCACACGTGTACCAGCTCCATATGCATAGCCACTTCCACCGCGAATACTCGCTTGTCCGTCTATGATGGTTAACCCTGGAATGCGTTCTGCCGCCTTGGCTAAGTCAGGTGTTATGCGCTTGATCATCTCATCAGCCTTTATAACATCTAAACTCACGGTTTGGAACTCTAAAGGCTGCAAGTATTTAGATGACCCAATAACTACATTACCTATTGAATTGACGGCAATTTTAAGGTAAACAGGAGTTAATTTTCCAGAATTGAGTGAACTACAGACAAAGGTTTCGTCTTCATGACCAAGATGCTTTAGTTGAAAAAGGCCTGCACAGGCCGATGCTGAAAACGTTACATTTCCTGATAAATCAGTGATTCCAATAGCAATCCATTTATCTTGTTGTGGGGTAAGAACTGCAACTCCGGGTAATGGTTCCCTAGAAATTTCATCAAAAACGGCTAACGAAATGTTCTGTCCATGGACTTGCACAACAAATAAAAGCGATAAGAGAATTAGGAGCCTTCGACACATCACCCAAAAGTAAGCAATGAATCACATGTTATCAAAAAATGAAATAAGGAATGCTATGATGCACCAAGCATTTGTTTGTTTCTGACTTGGCACATTTCTAAAGCAGTACGAACCATTGCAGCAACATCGAATCCACACTCGGCATACAGCTCATCTTGAGTTCCGTGCTCAATGTACTCATCTGGAATACCCAATCTTTTAACCTGAGCGGTATACCCATGATCGGCCATAAACTCAATGATTGCACTTCCCATTCCCCCTTGAATACAACCGTCTTCCACAGTGATAACATGCTTGAATTTCCCGAATACTTCATGCAACAAAACTTCGTCTAGCGGCTTCACGAAACGCATGTCATACAGTGCAGCACTTAGGCCTTGCTCTTCCAATTCATTACACGCTTTTAGTGCATAATTTCCAATTGGACCAATGGTTAAAAAGGCAACATCATTTCCAGATTTTACTTTGCGTCCTTGACCAATTGGAATTTCTTTTAACGGTGTTTTCCAATCAACTAAAACACCATTCCCTCGCGGATAGCGAATAGAGAATGGCCCTTGATTTTCCAACTGCGAAGTATACATGAGGTTGCGCAATTCTTCTTCGTTCATGGGTGAAGAAACCACCATATTCGGAATGCAACGCATGTAGGCAATGTCATATGCACCATGGTGCGTAGGTCCATCGGCTCCAACCAAACCACCACGATCTAAACAAAAGACAACATTTAAATTCTGAAGCGCAACATCATGTATCACCTGATCAAAGGCACGTTGCATGAAACTAGAATAAATATTACAAAATGGAACCAAACCTTGGGTGGCCATACCTGCGCTGAAAGTTACAGCGTGTTGCTCAGCAATTCCCACGTCAAATGCGCGCTCTGGCATGACTTCCATCATGAATTTCAATGAACATCCTGTAGGCATGGCCGGTGTTACACCAACTACTTTGTCATTTTTCTCGGCAAGTTCAATGATGGTATGTCCGAATACATCTTGGTAAAGTGGGGGTTGCGGACTTTTAGGAGTGATCTTGATGATCTCTCCTGTATCTTTATTGAAAAGTCCAGGTGCATGCCATTTGGTTGGTGAACCTTTTTCAGCAGGTTCGTATCCTTTACCTTTCTTCGTTACACAATGCAAAATTTTCGGACCAGGAATGTCTTTCAAATCTCGCATTACTTTTACCATGTAATCCACATCATGTCCATCAATTGGCCCAAAATAGCGCCATTTGAGAGACTCAAAGTAATTGCTCTCATGAATAAGAGTACTTTTCAAAGACTCAGAAATCTTGTGAGCAACAGCTTGAGCATTCGGACCGAACTTCGAGATTTTACCAAGTAAATTCCATACTTCGTCTTTCACCTTATTGTAGGTATGCGACGTAGTAATATCAGTCAAATATTCTTTTAACGCACCAACGTTCGGGTCAATGCTCATGCAGTTGTCATTCAATACAACCAATACATTGCAATCTGCAGTTGACCCATGATTCAAGCCTTCAAAGGCTAAGCCAGCAGTCATAGCACCATCACCAATCACTGCAATCACTTGTCTATCTTCTTCTTTTTTAATTTTAGAAGCTACAGCCATCCCAACAGCGGCTGATATGGATGTAGAACTATGTCCCACACCAAACGTATCATATTCGCTTTCGCTTCGCTTCGGGAATCCACTTAAACCCTTGTATTTTCTTTGCGTGTGGAAGTCATTGCGTCTTCCTGTTAAAATTTTGTGACCGTAGGCTTGGTGACCCACGTCCCAGATTAATTGATCGTAAGGAGTATTGAAAACATAATGCAATGCCACAGTCATTTCAACCACACCCAAGCTTGCACCGAAGTGACCACCTTTTTCGGAGACAATGTCTACAATGTACTGACGCAGCTCTTGACAAACTTGCTGCAATTGATCTTCAGAAATTTTTTCTCTGAGTGCAATGGGTTCATCTATAAGAGAAAGTAAGGGGCCTGCTTGATATGTCATGATATACAAATGTAAACAACACCAGGCTAGTTTTGTTCAGTACTTACAAACCAAAGTACATCTAGTGTACAATTAGTTTTTTTCTGACCAATTGATTTCCGCTTTGTACCTCAACAAAATAAAATCCGGCACTTGGCGGTATAATCGAAATTTGATGTGTTCCAATAGTCAAATAGCCACTATATGGAGTTTGTACCAACTGCCCAGCAGCATTGTACAATCGAACGTTGGTTTTTCTGTGGCTCTCGGTAGAAATTTCCAAGGTGGTTTGGTTTGAAGTTGGATTGGGGTAAAGATTTACATTCATTTCCGATTCGAGGATCTCAATGAAATTGCCCAACGTGTCTACTCCTGAAATGTTGATGTCATCGAGGTAGACATTGTTCCCACCGTAACAAATGAATTCAAATTTCAATTGATAATGGTTTGTCATGAAGGAAGAAGAAGTTAAGGTCAACGTTTCTCCATTCCATTGAGTGGTGGAAGTTGGAGTGAAAGCCGCATTAGTTGCGGTTGCCGTAGGAAGAGTTGTAGTTCCTTTCCGAATGCGATTCAAGGTCCATGAATCGCCACAATCTCCGCTTGAGCTAATTCGTAATCTGTCGTCAGTTGTATTCACTCGGTTGGCGTATGCCCACTTGTAACTTACGAAGATGGTATCCATGGCACTCATGTCAAATGTGTTTGACACCATCTCGTCAACATGCCCGCTTTCAGAATTGTAATTTCTTAATTTTAAACCGTTATTGCCGGAATATGGTGTGGGAACTACTTCCCAAGTCTCATCAGCATCTGGATTATTAATGAACCAGTTGTTTGCTGGCCATGTATTTTCGAAACCTTCTACAACGGGTGATAACAGGGCTCCGTTATTCAGAACATGAATAACATTCGAATACGTTTTAGATAAGGTACCTGTAGAATTACTCACCGTTAGGGTAACTGAATACGTACCAGGTGTGCTGTATGTATGTGTTGGATTTTGATGAACAGCGGGTATGTCGCCAGTTAACGTTTCTCCATCACCAAAGTTCCACGACCAGCTTGTTATGGCATGGTATGATGCATCAGTGAACGCAATGCTATCTCCAACACAAATAATATTTTTGTCATACTTAAAATCGGCTTCACACAAAACCGGATTCGTAACACCTGTTGCTGCTAGGTTTGAAGCGGTTATTAAACTACTTCTCTGGGCTATATTGCTTAAAATAGCTGCACGCATGCGAGTTCTCTGCCCTTGTGTAAACATGCGCGAACAATAAGAGTATTCCATGTAGTTTTGAACGTTGTCCACGTCATTTCCGCATGAAGATCCCGTAAGAGAACAAGAAGTCCATCCAATGGTGTTTGGGGTGTCATTGACTTGATCATCTTGGTTGCAATTTCCTGCTTCGCCAGGTGAATTTCCCGGGCCCCATGTGTGGTATAGATTCAACCAGTGACCTACCTCATGCGTCAAGGTTCTAGATTTACTTCCAGTACTTGTTCCAATGGCGCCAACATAGTCACTACGCACCACAATACCATCTGCGGCAGATCCCCAATTTCCTGAAACATCGCCCGGCATGAAAGTATATCCCGCTGCACCCGCGGCATCAGAGCAAATCCAGATATTGAGATATTTATTTCTTGGCCATTGAATCAAGTCTTTCATGTCTTGACCACCGTCTGTAGTTAAGGTAGAAACAATGCGGTTGATTCCTCTTGTGCAGTTTCCGTTCGGATCTTTTGTTGCTAACGCGAATTCAATTCCAATATCGGCTGTAACCCCTTCAAAGGCCGATACTACCAAAGAAATATCAGCATTTAACATGCGGAAATCACGATTCAGAATTTCCAAGCCGTTTAAAATTTGTTCATCAGAAATATTTTCTGGACCGTTGTTATGAATGACATGAAATACAACTGGAATGGTGTAGATGGTTTGGCCACCACCTCGCATATCTTCGCTGAAGGCTGCCGTTTCCGATTCAAGCTGATGTTGAGCTGCTTTGGCTGCGTCCCACGTTTCCGGATGTGCACCAAAAAAGCGGACTCGAGCATCTCGTTCTCCACAGAAAAGTCGGGTTTCTTGACCAATGGCCTGAATACCAATAAAAAGACTTAAAACGAAAACTTGCAGATTTTTCATAGTTAACAAAAATAGTCGATAGTCAAGTAAAACAATTTGGTATTACTTCGAAAATATTCTTATTGTTTTGTTCCTACGCCTATGCGTACTTTTGTCACTCGTATAGAAACATGAAGAACATTAGAAATTTTTGCATCATTGCACACATTGACCACGGGAAATCTACCCTTGCTGACAGAATGTTGCAAATAACTAAGACCATTGAAGACAGGAAAATGGTGGCACAAGCGCTTGACGATATGGATCTCGAGCGTGAAAAGGGCATAACCATTAAGGCGCATGCCATTCAAATGGTGCACAAATACAATAACCAGGACTTTGTTTTAAATCTAATTGACACACCGGGTCACGTAGATTTCTCCTATGAAGTTTCTCGATCTATCGCATCTTGTGAAGGAGCAATCTTAATTGTAGACGCTACACAGGGGATTCAGGCTCAAACCATTTCAAATTTGTATTTGGCATTGGAAAATGACTTGACCATTATTCCTATTTTGAATAAAATAGATTTGCCCAATGCAGATCCGGAAGTGGTGAAAGATCAGATTGTAGATTTGATTGGATGTGAGCGTGATGAAATTCTGGCGGCGAGTGGTAAGACAGGTGAAGGTGTACCTGCCATTCTCGATGCCATTTGTGACCGCATCCCAGCTCCAGTTGGTGATCCCGAAGCGCCGTTACAAGCGATGGTTTTCGATTCGGTGTTTAACTCCTTCCGTGGAATCATTGCGTATTATCGAATCATTAATGGTACCATTCGCAAAGGTGATAAAGTGAAGTTCATTAGTACCGGGAAGGAATATTATGCAGATGAGGTTGGAGTTTTAGGAATGGATTTAAAGCCTCGCGATTTTGTTGCCGCGGGTGATGTGGGGTATATTATTTCAGGAATTAAAACTGCAACTGAGGTCAAGGTTGGTGATACCATTACAACCGTTGCGAATCCGTGTACAGAAGCATTGCAAGGTTTTGAAGATGTGAAGCCCATGGTTTTCGCGGGTATTTATCCGGTTGACACCGATGAATACGAAGAACTGCGTGCAAGTATGGAGAAATTGCAATTGAATGATGCTTCTTTGGTATTTGAACCAGAAAGCTCTGCCGCATTGGGTTTTGGTTTCCGTTGTGGTTTCTTGGGAATGCTGCACATGGAAATTATTCAAGAGCGCTTGGAACGGGAGTTCAACATGACTGTAATTACTACTGTTCCGAACGTTAGCTATTTCTGTTATACAACGAAAGGCGAAAAATTAGAAATCAATAACCCCTCAGAACTTCCCGAACAAAACCACATTGATTATGTAGAGGAACCGTTCATTAAAGCCCAAATCATCACGAAGACAGAGTTTATTGGGGCCATCATGACACTGTGTATAGAAAAACGAGGAATGCTTACGAATCAGCATTACTTAACCACAGATCGCATTGAGCTCACTTTTGAAATGCCTCTTGCCGAAATTGTATTTGATTTTTATGATCGTTTGAAGACCATTTCTAAAGGATATGCTTCCTTCGACTATTTCAGAATTGGGTATCAGCAGAGTGAGTTAGTGAAATTGGATATTCTTTTGAATGGCGATCAGGTAGATGCCTTGAGCGCTCTGATTCACAAAGACCACGCCTATGAATTGGGCAAAAAGATTTGCTTGAAATTAAGAGAGCTCATACCAAGACAACAGTTCTTAATTGCCTTGCAGGCCGCAATTGGCGCAAAAATTATAGCTAGAGAAACCATCAACGCATTACGGAAAGACGTTACTGCCAAGTGTTATGGTGGTGACATTTCACGTAAACGTAAGCTTCTTGAAAAACAGAAAGAAGGTAAGAAACGTATGCGTCAGGTAGGTTCTGTTGAAGTTCCGCAAGCCGCATTTCTAGCTGTTCTTAAATTGAACAGCTAGAAAGCGTCTTTTCTTATTCCATACTCCAAGACTCCAAAAACTTGGTCGTGAAATTTCCAGATCTGAATTGATCATCTTTCATCAGTTTCTGATGAAATGGAATGGTGGTTTTAATACCTTCAATGATATATTCATCCAGTGCACGTTGCATTTTCTCAATGGCTTCTTCACGTGTTTGTGCAACGGTAATCAATTTCGAAATCATTGAGTCATAGTAAGGAGGAATAACATAACCAGCATAGGCATGAGTGTCTAAACGAACCCCATGTCCGCCGGGACTGTGATATGCTGAGATTTTACCAGGACTTGGTATGAAGTTTTTGTACGGGTCTTCTGCATTAATTCTACACTGAATGGCATGCATAGTAGGAAAATAGTTTTTCCCAGAAATAGGATCCCCAGCGGCAATTTTGATTTGTTCCTTTACCAAATCATAGTCAATAACTTCTTCAGTAATGGTATGTTCAACTTGAATACGCGTATTCATTTCCATGAAATAGAAATTTCGGTCTTTGTCTACCAGAAATTCTACTGTTCCAACACCTTCATAATTCACGGCCAATGCAGCTTTGATAGCAGCTTCACCCATTTTTTCACGAAGTTCTGGAGTCATATATGGAGAAGGAGTTTCTTCAACCAGCTTCTGATGTCTGCGCTGAATAGAGCAGTCTCTTTCAGATAAGTGACATGCTTTTCCATATTGGTCACCAGCAATTTGAATTTCAATGTGACGGGGTTCGACCACGAATTTCTCCATGTAGATTCCATCATTTCCAAAAGCTGCTCCTGCTTCACGACGAACCATTTCCCAAGCGGGTTCTAGTTCTTCTTCGTTATTTACCACACGCATTCCTTTTCCGCCACCACCTGCGGTTGCTTTCAGAATAACGGGATATACAATTTCTTTCGCTGTTTTTTTGGCGTGCTCGAGGTTTTCAAGAAGTCCATCACTACCTGGAATGGTTGGAACCCCTGCCTCTTTCATGGTTTGCTTCGCCATGCTCTTGTCGCCCATGGCGTCAATCATCTCTGGAGATGCTCCAATGAATTTGATTCCATTTTCTTTACACACTTTTGAGAAGGTAGCATTTTCAGAAAGAAATCCATAACCCGGATGTATGGCGTCTGCATTGGTAATCTCTGCTGCTGCTATAATATTGGGTATTTTTAAATACGAATCTTTGCTTGCAGGGGGGCCAATACAAACAGCCTCATCTGCAAAACGAACGTGTAAGCTATCACGGTCGGCCGTACTATATACAGCCACCGTGCGAATTCCCATTTCTTTACATGTACGTATAACACGCAGAGCAATCTCGCCGCGATTGGCAATTAAAATTTTCTTAAACATGGAATAGATATTAAGCTAATTCAACTAAGAACAAAGGCTGATCAAATTCGATAGGTGTACTGTCGTTGACAAGCACCTTTACAATTCGACCTGAAACTTCCGATTCAATTTCATTGAATAACTTCATTGCCTCAACAATACAAACTTTGTCACCCACTTTGATTTCAGAACCTACCTCTACGAAAGAAGGTTTGTCCGGACCTGGTGAGCGGTAGAATGTACCAATCATAGGACTTTTAATCTCCACAAGTTTGTCATTTTTAACCTCTGCAACAGGAGCAGGTGCAGCAGGTGTAGCAACTATTGGTGCAGGAGCCGGAGCGGCTGTAACTACCGGAGCGGCAACAATGGGTGGCGCAACTTGAATAACTTCTTGTTTCGATTTTCCATTTGCTTTAATTGTGATTTTGAAATCTTTTTGTTCAATTTCTACTTCACTCACTCCGCTTTTTGCTACGAATTTGATTAAATCTTGAATTTGTGTAAGATTCATTTTTTAGTTTTTTTTATAGAATAGTGGGCAAATATAACCTAGTTCAATCATTTTTTGATTGAAAATTGGATTTTTTGCGTTTTTTTGAGTGAATGGTCTTGATCGTTTCGAACGAATTCTAATAGGACCATTTTACGTATACCGAGCCCCATGTGAAGCCACCACCGAATGCGGCTAAAATGATATTATCACCTTTGTTCAATTGATTTTCCCAATCAACCAAGCACAATGGAATGGTAGCGGCGGTGGTATTGCCGTATTTGTGAATGTTAATCATGACTTTTTCATTACCTACACCCATTCTGCGGGCCGTAGCATCAATGATTCGAAGGTTCGCTTGGTGTGGAACCAACCACGCTACATCTTCTGATGAAAGTCCATTTTTTTCCATGATTTCGGCCGAAACATCGGCCATACCAACAACAGCCGCCTTAAATACGGGTTGCCCATCTTGGAAAACATAATGTTCTTTTTTGGACACGGTTTCTGCACTTGCAGGGCTCACAGACCCCCCAGACTTTTGATGCAAATAGTGTCTTCCATTTCCATCCGTTTTTAAGATACTATCTAATACACCCGTTTCATCAACCGTTGGTTCCAAAAGAACCGCTCCTGCACCGTCACCAAATAATACACATGTAGTTCTGTCTGTGTAGTCTACAATACTTGACATTTTATCTGCTCCAACCACCACCACTTTCTTGTGTTTACCAGATTCAATGAATTGTGTTCCTACAGTTAATGCATATATGAATCCTGAACAAGCGGCACCGACATCGAAACTCCAAGCGTTTTTCGCTCCAATTTTGTCTGAAATGATATTGGCAGTTGCCGGAAATTGATGATCAGGAGTAACTGTTGCACAGATAATCAGGTCAATATCCATTGGAGTAATTCCGCGTTTGGCACACAATTGCTTTACTGCCTCGGCTCCCATGTCACTTGTACCTAGGCCTTCTCCTTTGAGTATGTGCCTTGTAGAAATGCCAGTTCTGGTTTTAATCCATTCATCTGTGGTATCAACCATTTTTTCCAAATCAGCATTGGTTAACAAATCTGGTGGTAAATACCCGCCTACGGCAGTAATGGCTGCTTTCATAATTAAATGGTAATAGATTGAATTAAGTGGCGAATATACAACAGCTTTTTATTGCGCCACTGAGCGAATGAAATTATTGAACTTACGATGTTGCTCATAATTACCTGCATGTGCAGACTTATTCAATACAAAACAATGGTCCTTTGGAATCTGATGTGCTTGTGCAATGGATTCTTGAATAGACAAAGGAATGAGACCATCAAACTTTCCCCAAATTAAATAAACGGGCATGGTCCAATTGAAATGATGTTGTTGCAATTCCTCTGAATTTTCAAAGAGGTAACGAAGAACGAAGGCGTCTAGAGTTTCAACTCCTTTTGGTCGGACAGATTTTCTATAAACAACTTTTAATTTAAAGTACCATGGCACGCGATGAAACGCTGTTGCAAGATTCGCTTTAGCCGAAGCGTCACTTGTAGGCGCAAGTAATTCCTGCACATTTTCAACCCCCATTTTTTTAGCATGTTGATTCGCAATTTCGAGTGAATAGCAGCATGCGGGAGAATCGTATAAAATCAATTTTTGAACTAGTTCTGGATGTTGCTCTGCGAAATAGGCTGAAATGATACCACCGTATGAGTGTCCGACTAGTACAAAAGGTTCGTTGATTTTTTCATTTAAAATGATTTGATACAAATGATCTACCTGAGATTGAATGCTATTGTCTTCCGTCTCGTACAATTTACTTTGGCCATGCCACAACAAATCGGGCATCAACAAATCATAGTCGTTAAGCAAGGCTTTGTTCTTGAAGAATGCAAGTTCGCTCTGCATTCCAAATCCGTGAACTAAAACCAACAACGGTTTTTTGGTTCTCGATACGCGGTAGGCATGCTCTCCTAATTCATCCTCAAACTTTTCAAATTTGACGCCTTTTTTAGTCCAAACCCGTGAAAAATGGTGTTCGAAATGCTGTATCAATTTAGACTGCCCAGAGATAACACTTGAAAAAAGCAAAAAGGCCACCATGAAAAGGTAGCCTAAAGAAGTTAAACGGAAATGAGAATGTTTCATGAAAACAAACCCAATGAAATCAGAACAATTAAGCTGCTGTTTCTTTCTCCATTACCACTTTACCTTTATAGTAAAGCTTTCCTTCATGCCAATGCGCTCTGTGAAACATGTGCGGTTGACCAGTAGTAGGGCATGTAGAAACGTTTGGAGCTTCCAATTTGTAGTGAGTTCTACGCTTCGCCTGACGGGTTTGCGAAATCCGGTGTTTGGGATGTGCCATATTCGTCTGTTTTTATAAGTTATTCTTCCTCATCGGAAGGATTAAATTCAAAATTTTCAAAATTCTTTATGTCTTTCCATTGGTCATCTGAATCCTTTTCCACACTGTACTCTTCCATGGCAAGAACCACATCAGGATTGCAATCTTCTTGATTTTCGTGCATTCTTCGAGCCGGTAGGCTGAGAATGACTAATTCATAGAACCTGTTAGCAAGGTCAAGTTGATATTCACTTGGACCGAGCGTCCAGACTTCATCTTCATCCATTTTTGTTTCATGACCGAACTTGACCAACAAATGGTCATATCCGTTCATATTGAAGTTAAAGTTTTCTCCGCAACGGTCACAGGGTAATAGAACAGTGCCTTCAAGATCGATGTCTAATTCCAACAAGGTTTCTTGCTTGTTTAAAGCGACTAGGAAATTTAAATTAGCACCTTCAAATTCAGTAGTAGGAAAGTCTTCAAAGAACGATTGGTCCAATTCAAAATCAATTTCGTGAAGACCGTTTTTCCAACCCGAAAAGGGGATAGTGCATAACGACTTTTTCATAACCTTGATTTCAAACGGACGGCAAATATACACATTTTTCCAATTTGTACTACTTTTGGCGCTCAAATAATACATGACATGGCAACTACAACTGCAGACATCTCAAACGGAATGTGCTTTAGAATGGATTCTCACATTTGGAAAGTAATAGAATTCCTACACGTAAAACCGGGAAAAGGTCCAGCTTTCGTTCGTACGAAATTAAAAAATTTGAACAATGGAAAAATTGTAGATCACACGTTCAACTCGGGGGTTAAAATAGATACAGTTCGAATTGAAACTAGAGAATATCAGTTTTTATTTAAGGACGACCAATACAATTTCATGAATATGGAAGATTTCGAGCAAATTGGAATTCCAGAGCACATGATTAACGCACCCAAATTTTTAAAAGAGGGTATGAAGTGTATTGTGTTATTCAACACAGAAGATGAACAGCCTATGTCATGTGATTTACCCTCTTTGGTGGAATTCGAAATCACCTACACAGAGCCTGGTTTACGCGGCGATACTGCGACCAATGCTATGAAACCAGCAACGTTGGATGTGGGTGTGGAAGTGCGTGTGCCTCTGTTTATTGAAGTAGGAGACCGCATTCGTGTAGATACTGCCTCGGGTCAATATCATGATCGTTTAAAGAAGTAATTCCGAGAATAATGGTATCTTTTAGTGAAATTTCTTTTGCGGGTCAGCGAGTGCTCGTGAGGGTAGACTTCAACGTACCCCTTGACGAAAATTATAACGTGACCGATAATACACGTATTCGTGCGGCTTTACCCACAATTAAGAAGTTGGTTGGTGATGGTGCAAAGGTCATTTTAATGTCTCATTTGGGTCGTCCGAAGGGCGGGCCTGATGAAAAATTCTCACTAAAACATATTTGTTCAGAAGTTGCGAAGTTACTTGGTCAAGAAGTAAGATTTTCTTCAGATTGTATTGGCGAAACTGCAAAAAACGAAGTTGAAAAATTATCGAACGGAAGCGTTCTGCTTCTAGAAAATTTAAGGTTTTACAAAGAAGAGGAAGGGGGAGACGAATTTTTTGCGGGACAATTGGCTGAGTTAGGCGACGCTTATGTGAATGATGCTTTTGGAACGGCCCACCGGGCTCATGCATCCACGGCTGTAATTGCAAAGTTTTTTCCGACTGATAAATACTTCGGGTTTCTAATGGAACAAGAAGTCGTGAGCATTGAACGCGTTTTAAACAGCACCGAAAGGCCAGTAACAGCTATTGTAGGTGGAAGCAAAGTGTCTAGTAAAATTGCAATCATTGAAAATTTACTGAATACTGTCGATCACCTGATTATTGGCGGAGGCATGGCATTTACTTTTGTAAAAGCGCAAGGCGGGGAGATTGGTAATTCTTTAGTTGAAGATGACAAGCTAGACCTTGCACTTGAATTGCTTTCACTCGCTAAATCGAAAGGAGTTCAAATTCATTTACCTTCAGATGCTATCATTGCCGATGCCTTCAGCGCGAATGCCAGCCTTTCAAGTGCAGATATTACTTCCATTCCAGCGGGTTGGATGGGGTTAGATGTGGGCGAACAATCTATTGCACAATTTACCGGTATTATTCTTCAATCGAAGATAGTTCTGTGGAATGGACCAATGGGTGTTTTTGAATTGGAGCCGTTTGCAAACGGAACCATAGCCATTGCGAACGCTTTAGTGAAAGCCACTGAAAATGGTGCTTTCACCTTGGTTGGTGGGGGCGACTCGGTGGCTGCCATTAATCAGTTCAAACTTGCTGAAAAAGTAAGTTACGTGAGTACAGGTGGCGGTGCCATGTTGGAATCATTAGAAGGAATAGAATTACCCGGTATTGCAGCAATAAAAAATTAATTTTTATTCTAGTTTTTGTATCTTCGTGCTTCTAAAAATCAAACTATGCACGCAAGAGTTCTACCCTTCATCCTAACTCTCCTTGTTTCTTCATTTTTAATTCCCATTTCAGCTCAGATTTATCAGCCGGAAGGTCTGAATATTCCCGGTGAATGGAATGGTTGGACAAACCCTCCTGCGGCAGGTCCTTATTTATCTTCGTCGCAAGCAGGCGGTTTGGTAAATTTGATTACCACGGGTGAACGCCGTTGGACCACCACGTTTCAGTCTGATTACACCGGTAGCAGACAATTTTTATTTACCAGTGGTCCTAATGGAAGCCCATACAACAACAAGTGGGGTGGAGTAACTACTGCATTGAACACCATTCAAAATTACACCTACCAATCTGGAACGAACAACAGTGTGAGCGTTACAAATGGGAAGTATTACACGATCAATTGGGATGACAACGGATACGTGAACACGAATGCTATTGTAATGGAAACTTCAAATGCTCCCGTTACAATTTCAAGTGATTCTCAAAATCCAGCCTCCAGTGCGGTTTATAACTACAACAGTGTCATAGTAACCGCGAATTTGTCTGCGGCTGTTAGTCCTGAAGAGAAAGTTTATCTCCGATATACAACCAACGGTTGGGTAAATGTCACAAATGTTTTAATGACTGTAAGTGGCACAACAGCCCAAGGTGTAATTCCACCTTTTGCAACCGGAACAAACGTAAGTTACAGCATTGTAACTACCACAAGAACGTTTGCAAGCAATGAAGGAAACTACAATGCTGATTTGAGCACGATACGTAGAAATGCAGACAACAGAAACTACACTGTTTTAGCTCCCTCTGGGGGGTGTGTTGCAGTTGGAAACCCGAGTGATTGGGGAATTAACCAATGGAATGTCTACGTTTACAACGCAGCCGGTTCAGGCGCTTGGGTGAATAACTATGTTGGATACTATTCCATGCCCAATCTTTCTTTCAATACTGATTTGAATCAAACCAATTCAAATTTTTATTCATGGGACAAAAATGGATCACCAGCAAATGCGCCCGGCTATCAAGGATGTACTGCTGGAAATGATAACCATTCTTTTCGCATGAAACGCCAAGGATTTCCCTGTGGCGCCTACCAAATTTCGGTTACAGATATTGATGACTTGGGTGAGTTATATGTCAATGGTACTCTGGTATGGAAAAATCATGTGTGCTGCGGTTTGTCCTCTGCTGTCTGGGGCGGATACCTTGATGCGAACTCAACAGTAGAATTCAAGGTTCTAGAAAATAGTGGTGGATCAATTTGTGGATTAACCTTCGCATCCTTGCCTGAACCAACAGCAACGCTAACACCGACTGCTGCGACTCAAGTAAATTGTAACGGTGTAATTACCCTTTCGAATGTATCTGGAGGGGCTTGTAATTTAGTAAGTGCACCATTTAACGGAGTAATACCATCTGGAAGTAGTTTTTACGGTTCAGGTCAAATTCCATCAGGAGATCCAAACTACTGCATGTTAACCCCGAATAGCGGAAGCCAATTGGGAACTTGGGCATACACGCCAACATACAGGCCAACAGCCTTTAGCGTCAGATACAGACAATATATTGGTCAAGGATCTGAGGCAGATGGAATCAGCTTTAACTATGGAAATTTTAATCCAGCTGTGGGCGGAGGAGAATCAGGATTTGGAAAATTGGTAATTGCTTACAGAACTTATGGAGCAGACGTGATACAGTTATTGTATGAAGGCACGCTCATTTCAAGTTACTCACCATCATTTGGTTTGTCAAATGATGCATGGACGCCAATTCAAATCGATATATCTGCTGACGGTAAAGTAACATTGGTTTTTAATGGTACAACGGTTTTCAACCAAGTACAACTCCCAGCCGCTTATGCAACAGCAGACAAGTCGAATTGGATTTATGCATTTTCTGGCAGAACAGGAGCAAGTACTGATCTGCACGCAATCGATGATTTAGCAATATATTCTAGAGATAATCTGGAGTTTTTTGTAACTGGAATAACTTCAGCTTGGACCACATCGAAAACAATAAATGCTCCGGCTGGTACATATACTGTTCAGGCAAGAAATGTTTGTGGAACCGGTTGTACCTACACGTTAGGTTCTGTAACCGTTACCGAGCCTTCAACCCCTACCTTAACTGTAACTTCCGTGAATGGAACAGGACAGTCATATAATGATGGTGTGGCTGATTGCGGAATGTCAAGTACAACCTTTGGTTGGTTAACAAACGGGTACTATGAGGTTGCCGTTAATGGGTGTACAAACATAAACTATACTGTAACTGAAGAATTTGTTTTTAATGGAAGTGTTCAAAATACCGCTACATGGTCTTTATCTGGAAACAGCGCCTGGACTCCAGCACGTTTTTGGTCAGTAGGTGTGACTACAGTGAATGTGACAGTAACAGATTCAGAAGGAAATGCATATACAACCTCTTACACAGTAACAATCACAGACAACGAGCCGCTAAGCATTGTTGCACCAGCAGATATTACGGCTTGTTCAGGAACAACGGTTGATTTGGGTTCTGCTGTAGTTAGCGGTTGTTGGACAAACGTTTCGAATGACGCTCCTGCTAGTTTGCCCATCGGTAATACCACAATAACCTGGACTATAACCGGTACCAATGGCAATACGGCTACAGACACTCAAGTTGTGACAATAATTGAGACAGTAACACCCTCTGTAACAATCACGGCTTCACCTGATTTACAGGTTTGTCCGGCTGCTGGACCGAATGGTGGATTCGAGAATCAAATATTTTTCTCAGCTACAACAAGCAACTGCGGTGATAATCCAACATTTCAGTGGTATGTAAACGGAGGTGAGATGTGGTATAATTCACCAAGTGTTTCTGGAAATGTATTTATTGGTGGTGAACAGATTTATGTTACGGTTATACCAACAAATAACTGTCAGTCATCTAATCTCGTTACTTCGAATATTTTGGTACCTGTAGCAATGAGCGCTCAGTCGTATTACGTGGATTATGATGGTGATGGATACGGTAATTCTTTCAATTCACAAATGGCTTGTAGCCCACAACCCGGTCTAACAACTGTTGGTGGTGACTGCGATGATTACAATCCAAATGCATACCCAGGTGCAACAGAAATTTGTGGAAATGGCTCCGATGATGACTGTCAAAACGGAGACATTCAATGTACGGGTTGTACCAACAGTACTGCTTGTAATTATAGCGCATCAGCAACTATTGATGATGGTTCATGTGTTTATCCGCAGACCTATTATTACGATGGTGATAATGACGGTTACGGAATAAATCAACTACCTAGCCTTGCGAATGCAACATACTTTGTACAAAGTATTCCTTATACTACTTTCCCATGGGCCACAACAGAATGTGTTCCAGACAATGGTCAATATGATTGGGCAAATTTACCAATTGGATTTAGCTTTCCATTTTACAATCATACATACAATACATTCAATGTAACTGACAAGGGATATGTTTCTTTCGAAACGTGGTTACCTTGGTGGGGAGCAAGTGGATCCCCTTCACCTGTTCCTTCAGGAACGGAAGATCTTATTGCGTTTGGTTGGTCTGATTGGGGTGGTGCTGGTTGCAATGCTCGAGTACAATATTATTCGAATCCTGCCAAGGCTGTAGTCTATCATTCAGCCTATTACCACTTATCTAATTATTCTGGAGGAAGTGCAGGAGCACAAGACAATTTTATGGCTCTATACCCAAATGGTGTAATAGAAATGTACGTTAATAATAGTTATCAAACTCCGAATTACATTCCAAATAACAACCCGGCCCAATCACCAGCAGGTCAGCGTTATGTGATGGGAGTTCAAGGTGGTGATGGTTCTAATGGTACTGGAATTTCACCTTACAACTATGCCGTAGGTCATAACATTTCACAACAAGCATGGAGATTATACATGCCAGTGGTAAGTGCGTGTTCACAGCCTTCGGGTTATGTATTAAACAACACAGATTGTGATGATTCAAACGCTTCAGTGAACGCCGGTGGTACTGAAGTTTGTGGAAACGGAATTGATGATGATTGTATTGGTGGTGACTTGGCATGCAGTGTTCCCGGATGTACAGACAACACAGCTTGTAATTACAATTCTGCTGCAACCAACGATGATGGGTCTTGTTCTTATGGTTCTAGTTACTATGCAGACTCAGATGGTGATGGATTTGGTGCTGGAACAGCAACCCAAGCATGTACACAACCTACCGGTTTTGTTACAACCAACACAGACTGTAACGACTCAAACAACGCAGTATACCCAGGTGCAACTGAGACATGTAATACTGTTGATGATGACTG
>CAYSEX010000012.1:0-45909 GCA_964430305.1 uncultured Chryseobacterium sp. | reverse complement strand
CAAATCACGGTGCAGTCTGCATCTGGAGCTACATTAACAGATCCAGGGCAATTGTGTGTTTCCTCAGCTCCCGTCGCTTTGTCAGCCTCAGTGAGCGGTGGAACGTGGTCAGGAACTGGTATTACAAATGCGGCAACAGGAACATTTAATCCAAATTTGGCCGGAGCAGGAACCTGGCCAATAACCTACACCACAGGTGGTCCATGCCCAGTGACTTCTACTCAGAACATTCAAGTTGTTTCCGGTTTGGCAAGTAGTATTACTGCTCCGCCTACTGAGTTATGCTCCAATGCAGCTCCAGTTGATTTGAATGCGAGTGTAAATGGTGGTACTTGGTCTGGATCAGGTATTACAAACAGCTCAACAGGTTTGTTTGATCCGTCTGCAGTCACTGCAGGCCCCCAAACAATCACATTCACACCAAATCCAGGTCAGTGTTACTTACCTGCAACTGCAACTATTAATGTGGTTCAGAATCCGAATATAACCATCTCAAATCCCGGTGATTTGTGTGTTTCAGGTAGTGCTGTTCTTTTAACAACTCCAACAGCAGGGGGTACATGGACTGGAACAGGTATTACGAACGGAACAACCGGTGATTTCAATCCAAACACAGCAGGTATTGGAACTTGGCCTGTAACATACACAACTTCTGGAGTATGCGCCAATTCTTCTACATTCAACGTAAATGTGGTTGGACCACAAACGGTGGATTTGACTTTTCCGGCGCAAATATGTGAATCAGCCGGTACAATAGCATTAACAGCAAACGTTGCTGGTGGAACTTGGAGTGGCACAGGGGTAACTGGAAACTCTTTTGACCCTACAGTTGGCGGTGTTGCTGGTAGTCCATATACTATAACGTATCTCCTGAATGATGTATGCGCCACTTCAACTTCAGAACAATTGGAAGTGGTTACGCAGCCAGTGGTTACGATCACAGATTTAGCCGGACCTGTTTGTTCAAACAGTGCAAGTATTACTCTAAATGCTTCAATAGCCGGTGGTACTTGGTCTGGAACAGGAATTACCAATGCCGCGACAGGTGCTTTTTCACCAGCTTTGGCAACAAATGGTAACAATACCATTACCTATTCTATCACCGGATTGTGCGCTACCTCTGATCAGTCCACAATCAATGTAGTTACTGCACCAAATGTTTCTATTTCGAGTATTACTCCGTTTTGTGTGAACTCATTGAATACGACTTTAAATGCGTCTCCAGCAGGTGGAACTTGGAGTGGAAGTGGTGTACTTGATCCAGCTACCGGGGCATTTAGTCCAAGCACTGCTGGCGTTGGTACACCTACAATCACATACACTTACACATCAGGTCCTTGCACTGTTTCAGCTAACTCAACCGTAACCATTAATGGATTGCCAACTGTAAACGCTGGCCCAGATGTGGCAGTTTGCGCGGGTTCTTCAATTGGGCTGCAAGCCTCTGGAGCCAATACGTATCAATGGAGCATTAGTGGCGGAGCAGCAACGGGCTTGTCCAATTCTTCTATTTCAAATCCGCAGGCTTCACCAGCTACAACAACTACATATACTGTGCTTGGTGTAGACGGGAACGGATGTACAAACACAGATAACATTCAAGTAACAGTGAATAACCTGCCGAATGTTTCTGCAGGTGCAGACGCTAGTATCTGTCCCGGATTGGGAACAGGCTTGACTGCCTCAGGAGCTACAAGTTACTCTTGGACTCCGACTGCGGGCTTAAGCAATGCTGCAATTGCAGGTCCAACAGCCTCTCCGAATGCTACAACTACATATACTGTAACGGGAACTGATGCAAACGGCTGTGTTGATACGGATCAAGTAATTGTGACTGTATTCCCTCAACCAAGTGTGAGTGCAACATCAAGCTCTCCGATATTAGAATGTGGAACCGTTACGTTAAATGTAACAGGTTTAAACGCTGTTCAATGGTCTACGCAACCTGCTGGAAACGGCTCTATTGCTAATTCAAGTGCTACGAATACAACTGCAAATCCTTCAGGAACGGGCACTGTAACCTATGTTGTTGCAGGTACAGACGCAAACGGTTGCGCAGGTACTGCCTCTACCAACGTTGTTGTGAATCCATTGACTATTTCCATTAATCCGAATGTGATTGATGATCCGAACGGATTAATTTTCAATGTTACTTCGAACGGTACAAACTTCGATTGGGACTTTGGTGACGGAGGAAGCACTTCAACACAATCTACATCTGTTCAACATCAATTTACTTCTCAACCCACAGGAGACTTCTTTGTAGTAACTGCTGTTGTGAGTAACAACGGATGTGAAGCAGAGGACACTTTACATGTGTTTGTTGACTTCGTTCAATTGACATTCCCAAACATTGTTGTCCTAGGAGGGAATTTAGAGAATCAGGTTTTGCAATTTGTGAATCCGTTTATATACCCGAACATTACGTCCTTACCAAGCATCATAAACTTCAAGGCGGAAATTTTCAATCGTTGGGGCGGAAAAGTTGGAGAGATCACTGATCCAACAGGTAGTTGGGATCCAAGTGAAGTAGAATCAGGTGCATATTTCTACGTTGTTAGTTATGAAAAGCGCTCTGGAGGGGCAACAACCAAAGCATTCAGCTTCGAACAATCATTAGAAATAATCAAGAAATAATCGATTCACCAGCATATGAAAAAAGGCCCGAAAGGGCCTTTTTTATTTACTTGCTCGTTTGAGCTTATCGTTAATTGCAATGCCGAGTCCTTCATGAGGAACGAGTTCACCAATGACCATTTCACAATCACTGTCATCCAATTCACGCATCATAGCAAATAAATTTTTCGCAGCTTCATTTAAGGATTGACTAGGCGATAAAATTTTATTGAGGTGACAAGTATGCGGCTCAGAGAAACTAAGAACACCCAATTTAACTCCTTCATACTTCGAAGAGAGTTCTGAGATTTGTCCAATTTTAAACGGTTTACTGGGAGCGTAGTGGCTGGAAATTAAACCAGGTGACGCGGGTGCTGAATTGGATTGCTCCTCAAAAGTGATTTCATTCGAGAAGGGTGCGAGCATATCAGCAGTAATGCCTCCTGCTCTTAAAATGTGAATGGTACTCTCGGTTACTCGAATTACGGTAGATTCAATACCAACCTCGGTAGAGTCTCCGTCTAATATGTAAGGAATTTCTTGACCTAATTGTTTTTCAACGTGTCTTGCTGAAGTTGGGCTAATGTAACCAAACGGATTCGCGCTGGGTGCTGCAAGAGGAAAGGGTAGGCTGTTTAATAGCAAGAGGGTAGATTCATGGTTCGGAACGCGAACACCAACTTCTTGAAGCCCAGAAGTCACCAGGTCAGGAATGTTCTTCCTCTTCGGTAATAAAATGGTCAATGGTCCCGGCCAAAACGCATCCATGAGTTTGTCAGCGAGCGGAGGAACTTCTTTTACATATTTCTTAATGTCAGATTTCTTTGCAAAGTGAACAATTAGCGGGTCGAAAAGCGGACGTTTCTTGACTTCAAAAATTTTAACAAGAACCTCTTCTTTAAGCGCATTTCCCGCCAAACCATAAACGGTCTCGGTGGGAATAGCCACCAATTGGTCTCGCATTAAAAAGTTTCTTGCAGTTTCAATATCACTTCCAATCATGCAGCGAAATTAAGGCATAGTAGATTAAATTGATTTGGCCTATATTTGCATCATGACGAAGCAGGTTACCTTAATCAGTAACAACTTGTTGAACATGATGATTCAACGACTTTGCAAGCAGTTAATAGAAAATCACAAAGACTTTACAAATTCACTTCTTGTTGGCCTTCAGCCGAGGGGTACTTTTCTATGTGAAAGAATAGTCGCAGAATTAGTCGCAATGGGTGTTCAAGTGAAACATGGTGTGGTTGATCCAACATTTTATCGTGACGATTTCAGAATTCACGAGAAACCATTGGTGGCCAAGTCAACCTATTTACCAGAGAATATAGACGGTATGCGCGTTGTGCTCATTGATGACGTGCTTTATACGGGAAGAACAATTCGTGCTGGAATGGAGAGCTTAATGGAATACGGACGGCCAAAGAATATTGAGCTGTTGGTTCTTATTGATAGAAAAAAAGGAAGGGAAATACCTGTTGAGGCGAATTATGTGGGAAAAGAAGTTGAGAGCCTCAAGAACGAAAGAGTGAAGGTATTGTGGAAGAAAGAAGGTGCGAAAGAAGATCATGTGATTTTTTTGAACGAATAAAATGAAGTTATCTACACGACATCTCAATGCCATTGAGCCTTTGACCAAGGCAGATATCGAGCTTATTTTTTCTCAGGCAGATCAGTTCAAGGAAGTGCTGAATAGACCAATCAAGAAAGTGCCCTCGCTGAGAGATGTAACTATTGCGAATTTGTTTTTTGAGAATTCAACCCGAACACGACTCAGTTTTGAATTAGCCGAGAAAAGATTAGGAGCCGATGTTGTAAATTTTTCCGCGTCGAATTCCAGTGTTAAGAAGGGAGAAACCCTCATAGATACGGTAAATAATATACTATCTATGAAGGTTGACATGGTGGTTATGCGTCACAGTGCACCTGGTGCTTGTGATTTCATTGCGCAAAGAACCAATGCTGTGGTAGTTAATGCCGGAGATGGTACCCATGAACACCCAACTCAAGGTTTATTGGATGCTTATTCCATACGAGAGAAATTGGGACAGGTAAAAGGTAAGCGGGTTGTTATAGTTGGTGATATTACACATAGCAGGGTTGGTTTAAGTAATATTTATTGTTTGCAAAGATTGGGAGCAGAGGTAATGGTTTGTGGGCCAACAACCTTAATTCCCAAATACATTCACGAATTGGGTGTTCAGGTTGAGCATAATTTGGAAAAAGCTTTAGAATGGTGTGATGTGGCCAACATGTTACGCATACAGTTGGAAAGACAAGACACCAATGTGCCTTATTTTCCGAGTCTAAGAGAGTATTCTACGATGTTTGGATTGACTCAGGATCGACTGAATGCATTGTCTAAAGACATTGTTGTCATGCACCCAGGCCCTATAAACAGAGGAGTGGAAATTACTTCAGAAGTAGCCGATGGATCGAATAGTATTATTTTGAATCAAGTGGAAAATGGAGTAGCCATTCGCATGGCAGTATTATTTATTTTATCGCAGGGGCTGACAAGGAAATAACAGGCATGTATAATTAATCATCTGTTTTATTATCTTTGGTCAAATAAATCGAATTATGAATTTCGTTGTAGAGCAAAAGGAAAAGGTAGTTTGTATAGCAAGTCAAATTGAAAAACTAGATGCCATTTTTGCACCTGAGTTGAAATCTGAGCTTGTACTACAAAACCACAGTGGTCAAAGAAATCAAATTGTTGATCTTTCGAAAACGAAATACATTGACTCTTCCGGACTATCAGCATTATTGGTAGGTCAGAGACTGTGTAGAGATGCCAATGGAACTTTTGTTATTTGCGGACTCCAAGACACCGTGAGAAAGTTGATTACGATTTCTCAATTGGATTCTGTATTTAAAATAACCCCTACGCTCAATGAAGCCATTGACTTGGTTTACATGGAAGAGCTTGAACGTGAAATCTAACCCTTATGAATAAACAATTACTTTCTTTTTTTGCTTTTGTAGCGCTTTCTTTCAGCGCAGCAGCACAATGTAACCCAGCAAATCACGTGTGGACATCGAATTTTGGAGTGAGTCCAGATCCGACTATTGGCGAGAATTTTCAAGCTGGAACTATTGGTGTTCCTTATGCTGATGTAGTATATGTTAAAACTCCAACCACTGCTGCTGATATTGATCCAACGTTGCCAACATTCGTAGTTATTGATTCCATTCACTTAGATGCTATTTTTTATGGTCTTGTTACAGACGTTGATACAACATGGGCAGATCTTGCAGGTGTTGGTTTAGGTGTAACTTGTAACAACTTAGGTGATTCTCCAGATCCATGCATGTTCATGTCTGGTAATGCTTATTGTGGAGATATTGCTGGTACACCAACAGTTACAGGTTCTTATCCTGTGAAAATTGTTGTTACTGCTTATTTGAATTTCTTCGGTCCTCAGGCAGTTCCATATGAATTCACCGGTTATACACTGAATATCAATCCAGCGAACGTTGAAGAGTTGAACTGGGAAAATTTCATTACTCTAGCACCAAATCCCGCTTCGAATTACAGCTTAATTTCTTTCCCTGTGAATGCAAATGGTAATGTAACGCTTGATGTATATAATACCATGGGGCAGCGAGTTGCAAGTGAGGTTGTTACTGCTACAGTTGGCATGAATAATTTCCGTGTGAACACATCAGAATTAAGCAACGGTCAATACATTGTTCGCTTACATTCTGCGAATGGTGTAGCTGAAGTTGCTCTTCAAGTTCAACACTAAGAATTATTTCCGATATTTGAACCGTCTCCGTTTAGGAGGCGGTTTTTTTTTCATGCAATTTCAAGTACACATACTCGGCTGTGGTGCAGCAACGCCCACTCAGCGACATTTTCCAACTTCTCAGTTAGTTAATATTCACGACAAATATTTTTTAATTGATTGTGGAGAGGGGACCCAAATGCAATTGAGAAAGTACAAGTTGAAAATGCAGCGTATTCAAGCTATTTTCATTTCTCATTTGCATGGAGATCATTTTTTCGGATTAATTGGACTTCTCAGTAGTTACAATTTACTTGGAAGAACAGCTCCGTTGAAAATATATGCTCATCCAGCTTTAGAGCCCATTATTCGCATGCAATTCGAAGTGAGTGAGGCTCGATTCGAATACGAAATTGAATTCGTTTCTACACAAACGAAAAGTATGGAGTTGGTGTATGAAGATGAAACATTGAAAGTTTCTAGTTTCCCTCTAAAGCATCGCGTGCCTTGCACCGGTTTTTTGTTTGAAGAGAAGCCCAGGCCGTTGAATGTGATTAAAAGCGCAATACGTGAATTTGAGCTGTTGCCCAGTGAAATTTTGTTGTTGAAAAAAGGTTTAGCTATTCGCAGTGGTTCAGCTGAAATATTGGCGAAGCAAGTGACCGAGCCAGCAGTGCCTGTGAGGAAATACGCATACTGCAGCGATACCGCTTATGATGAAAGGGTAGTTCCTTTTATTCATGGAGCAGATGTACTTTATCATGAGAGCACATTTTTGAATTCAGAGCAGGAAAGAGCAAAAAAAACACAACACGCCACAGCGGAAGAAGCAGCTCGAATAGCCAAGTTAGCGAATGTGCAAAAGCTTGTTCTTGGACATTACAGCAGCAGGTATGGAAACGAAGATCAGTTTCTTGAAGAGGCTTCTCCTATTTTTTCCAATGTTGTATTAGGGCAAGAAGGCGAGGTGATTCAACTTTAGTTTGAGTAGCTTGGTGTATTTCATACACTTTCTTATCTTGCAGTCATGAACAAATCAAAACAGCCGCTTCAATTTTGGCAAATCTGGAACATGAGTTTTGGATTTTTGGGTATTCAGTTTGGATTCGCTTTGCAGGGTGGATTTATGTCACGGATTTTTCAAGCACTTGGAGCCGCCGAGAAGGATATTCCCATGCTGTGGATAGCAGCACCATTGACCGGATTAATTGTTCAACCCATTATCGGTTACATGAGCGATCGTACATGGCATCCAAGATTAGGAAGACGAAAGCCATTTTTTTTAGTAGGTGCTATTTTGAGCTCTTTGGCATTGGTATTTGTTCCGTATTCTTCAGCGTTGTGGATTGCTGCTGGATTTCTGTGGATCATGGACGCTTCAATTAACATATCCATGGAGCCCTTTAGAGCATTGGTAGCCGATAAATTACCAGAGTCTCAGCGTTCATATGGCTTTGTTATTCAAACGTTAATCATTGGAGTTGGTACGTGGGTGGCAAGTAACTTACCTTGGTTTTTGAGTTTTTTAGGGATTTCAAACGAAGCAGGAGTAGGACAGGTTCCCCCTTCCGTGAAATGGGGTTTTTTTATTGGCGCTCTTATTTTTCTTGGATCCATATTGTGGACCATATTCACAACCAAGGAAGATGCTCCTGAAGATATGGACCAATTCATCAAAGAGAAAAATGAGTCTAGAGGTTTATGGAATGGCATAGTGGATATTGCTAAAAACTTTGCTCAGATGCCATCAGTGATGTGGAAATTGGGAGTCGTTCAATTCTTCAGTTGGTTTGCATTTTTTACCATGTGGTCATTTGCAGTGCCTGCTTTAACTGAGCATGTTTATCAATCTCCAATGCCTTTAGAGACCGACGCATTATTCGCTTTGAAGAATGAACAATACAACAACGCAGCAAACCTTGTAGGAAGTTCAATGGGAATGTACGGCCTAAGTTCTATGGCATTTGCACTTGTATTAACTTTCATCACAGCGAAACGAAATGTTAACCGAAGAATGATACATTTCGGATCGCTTCTAGCCGGAGGGCTCGGATTTATGCTTTTGTTTTCGGCTACAAAAGAGTATGCACAGATTTTAAATTTAAGTTTCGCTCTGATTGGTCTTTCTTGGGGAAGTATTCTTTCAATGCCTTACGCCATTTTGTCTAGCTCTGTTAAGCCCGAAAAAATGGGAGTTTCTATGGGTATTTTCAATATGTTTATCGTGATTCCTCAAATCGTAGCTGCATTGGGTGGAATCAATTGGGCTTACAAAACGTTCTTGGGAGAACAAATCATTTATACCATGGTGCTTGCGGGCATAAGTTTGTTGCTTGGGGCATTCACCTGTTTTTTATTGCCGAATAGAGTAAGTCAGCGCTAGTTGTTTGTCCTATCTTTGTTGGCAGATTTTATGTAATGGGAGAGCTAGTTTCAACGCCTTTGCCTACACGGTTTGGTGACTTTTTGATTAAAACATTTTCCTCAGGAAATGAAGATATTCCTCATGTGGCTCTTGTTCATCCGGAAGTAGATTATACAAAACCGGTTCTTGTTCGCATTCACTCTGAATGCTTGACTGGAGATGTTTTTGGATCTCGGAAGTGTGATTGCGGTGATCAGTTGCATCTTGCTTTGAATCATTGCGGCACAGAAAAAGGGGTTCTCATTTATTTGCGTCAGGAAGGAAGGGGAATAGGTTTAACCAACAAATTGAAAGCGTATCAGCTACAAGAGCAAGGCATGGATACCATTGAGGCCAATGTGGCTCTGGGATTCGATGCTGATCTTAGATCATTTGAACCTGCAGTTTCAATTCTTCAGTCTCTTGGTGTGAAAAATGTAAAATTGCTCACTAACAATCCCATTAAATTGGAAGCGTTGAAAGAGGCAGGTTTTTTGAATGTAGAGCGCGTGCCGCTCATTGGGGAAGAATTCGATTCAAATCGCAATTATTTGAATACGAAGCGTGAAAAAATGGGACATCAAATTTAAAATTTAGCAACATGAATATTCGTCTATTCATTTTTGTTCTTTTGATTTTTACGGGCTTGTGTTCTCAGGCACAAGAGTGTGAATACACACCTTCCAAAACCATTCAAAAAACACTCAGTAAGATTACTGATCCAAAAGGAAAATTAAAGTCGGAAGAAAAGATTGTGTTACTTGAAAAGGCATTGGCAGAAGATGAAAATTGTTTGCCTTGTATGTTTCATTTGGCTTCGTTGGAATTTACCGTTGCCATGCGTTCTCAACGTCCCTCATTCACACGTGCAATTGAGCTTTCAGAAAAAGTAGTTGCTCAATGCGAAAATTATCATTCCAAACTTTATTACATTCTGGGTGGTGGGTACTACATTGAGCAGGAGTACGAAAAGGCATTGGTGGCATTCGAAAAGTTCATGAACTTTCCAGAAGATGATCCGTCGAAATTCGATAAAAATTACGACGCGAAATACCAGGAAGCGAAGGAGTCTTTGGTGAACATTAAATTATATAATGACATTTTCAACGGGAACAAAGGGTTTGAGTTCAAGCCCAAAAAAGTAGAAGGTGTTTGCACTGCTGCAGACGAGTACTTACCCATGATTTCTCCCGATGGTGAAATCATGTTTTACACTCGCACACGTTCTGCTCAGAGTATGGGCGATTTAACAGCAACATTAATTGAAGAGTTTTTTTGGAGTAGAAGAAAGGACATCAATGCCATTTTTGACAACGGTGAAGCTCTGCCGAAACCGTTTAATATGAAAGGATTTGGATACGGTGGTGCAACCGTTTCAGTCGATAACAAAGAGTTGATCATAGCGCGCACGAACCCAAATAAATTAAATCCGAGAAATGTAGATTTATTTCGATCCAAGTTTGAGCGGGTAGCCCTGGGTAATGGCAAGTATGAATATAAATGGAGTGACTGGGAAGATTTGGGAATGAATATTAATACACCTGATGGTTGGGAAGCGCAGCCCACATTAAGTGGCGATGGGCAAACGCTCATTTTTGTTTCAGTTCGTCCAACATGCATGAAAGATGATTCAGGAAATTATTCGCATGATTTATTTCTAAGCAAGAAAAAGCAAGATGGAACCTGGGGGCCTTGTATTCGAATTCCAGAAACAGTGAATACCAGTGGTCAAGAGAAATCGCCGTTTATTCATAGCGATAGTCACTCTTTGTATTTCGCCTCTGACGGGCATCCTGGAGTGGGGGGTATGGATTTATTCAAAGTGGAAATGAATGAAGATGGAACCTTTTCAACGCCCCAGAATTTAGGGGTTCCAATTAACACAAAAGAAAATCAAGTCGGAATCATTGTTAGCTCAGACGGAGAATTGGCATATTACGGAAGTGAGTCACTGTCTGGACCGATGAACCTAGATGTGTTTGAATTTCAATTGCCAGAGCGGCTTCGACCTGAGCGCGTAGCCATTATTAAGGGTGAAGTAAAGGAAGACAATGGATCGCCTGTTTCCAATGCAACTGTGACCATTAATTATGCGCAATCAGGCAAGGAAGACGTTGTTCAAATCAATGAAGATGATGGTTCATATGCAGCCGTAGTAAGAACCAGTAAAAATGAAGATGTTGTATTGAAGGTTGAAGGGGAAAACATTGCGTTTAATGCGCAAGTCATAGCGAAAAAAGATGATCCGAATCCGGCAGATGTTTTGAAACTCAACGTTGAAGCAGCGGTTGTAGCAGAAAACAAGCCCTTTGTTATCAAGGATATCAACTACACAACTGCACGGGCCGATATTAATCCTGAGAGCATGTTTATACTCTCTGAATTTGCAGATTACTTGAAAGCCCATCCCAGTTGGATCATTGAAATAAGAGGTCATACAGATAATACGGGAGAAGACAAAACCAATGAGATTTTGTCTTTGAATAGAGCAAAGGAGGTAATGGCGTTTCTTGTTGGAAAAGGGGTTCAGGAGAATCAACTTGTGGCTGTTGGGTATGGAGAGAAAAAACCGATTGCTACAAATGACACCGAAGCTGGAAGAGCGAAAAATAGAAGGACTGAATTTGTGATTAAGAAAATGTGATATGAGAATTGATATACTAACCATTCTTCCTCGATTACTCGATGGGCCGTTCGCAGACTCTATTCTTAATCGTGCGCAAAAGAATGGATTGTGTGAAATACATATTCACAACATTCGAGATTATTCCACAGATAAACATAAGAGCGTAGACGATTATCAATTCGGTGGTGGAGCGGGAATGGTGATGCTTGTTCAGCCCATTGCAGATTGTATAGATGCACTGAAGGCCGAACGTGCGTATGATGAAGTAATTTATCTTACACCAGACGGAGATACTTTGAATCAGAAGATTTGTAATGGACTGTCTCTTCAAAAGAATTTGATGCTTATCTGCGGTCATTACAAAGGCATTGATCAACGCATTCGCGATCATTATGTGACGAAAGAAATTTCCATAGGAGATTATGTTTTAAGTGGTGGTGAATTGGCTGCAGCCATTGTGGTTGATAGTGTGGTTCGATTAATACCCGGAGTGATGAACGACGAAACATCTGCTCTGACTGATTCATTTCAAGATAATTTACTTGCGCCACCTGTTTATACGCGTCCGGCAGATTACAACGGGTGGAAGGTTCCTGAGGTATTAACCTCGGGTAATTTCAAGGCCATAGAAGAGTGGAGAATGAATGAGGCCTATAATAAAACAAAAACAAGACGACCTGATTTGTTAGACGAATAAAATGAGTTTTTCAACGCCCTTAGCAGAGCGCATGCGCCCATTACAATTGTCTGAATATGTTGGACAAAGTCACTTAGTTGGGGAACATGCTACGTTGCGAAAGGTGATTGAAAGTGGGCATGTGCCATCTATGATTTTGTGGGGGCCTCCCGGTGTTGGAAAAACTACCCTCGCCAATATCATTGCTAAAACGCAAGATAGACCGTTCTATGCATTGTCAGCAATAAACAGCGGTGTAAAAGAAATTCGTGAGGTTCTGGAAAGTGCGGGTAAAGGAGGTCTATTTGCGAAAAGTGCAATTTTGTTTATTGATGAAATACACAGATTCTCCAAGAGTCAACAAGACGCATTGCTCGGAGCAGTAGAAAAGGGTGTTGTTACTTTGATTGGAGCCACAACAGAGAATCCATCTTTTGAAGTTAATAGTGCGTTGTTATCAAGAGCTCAGGTTTATACATTGAATCCATTGACTCAAGATGAGTTGATAGGATTGTTGGAAGATGTTTTAATTCGCGATGAAGTATTGAAGTTGAAAAACATTCAACTGCAAGAGACACAGGCTTTGTTAAGATATAGTGGTGGCGATGCGAGACGTTTATTGAATGTGTTGGAATTGGTTGTTGAATCTTTGAATGAAGAAGAAATTGTAATTACCAACGCAGCGGTTGAAGAGGTGGTTCATACCAATACCTCGAAATATGATAAAACAGGTGAAATGCATTATGATGTTATTTCGGCGTTTATCAAAAGTGTTCGCGGATCTTCACCGCAAGCGGCCATTTACTATTTAGCTCGAATGATTAAAGGCGGTGAAGATCCGCTCTTCATTGCTCGTAGATTGGTCATTTTGGCCTCAGAAGATGTTGGTCTTGCAAATCCAAATGCGCTACTTATCGCTGAATCAACGTTTCGTGCTGTACAAAATATAGGATGGCCAGAGGCACGAATTCCGTTGAGCATGTGTACTGTATATTTAGCCACGTCAGCAAAAAGTAATTCTGTTTATTTGGCTATTGATGCGGCGTTAGCCGAAGTGAATGCGTCTGGAGATTTGTCGGTTCCCTTGCATCTTCGCAACGCACCCACACAACTCATGAAAGAGTTGGGGTATGGTGAAGCCTATGAGTATGCGCATGCACATCCGAATCATTTTGTACGTCAAGAGCATTTGCCCCAAGAATTGAAAGGAAAAGAATTTTATATCCCTGCAGATAATCCGAAAGAATTAGCCATTGCAAAATGGCTTGATGAAAGGTGGGGAATCAAAAAAGAATTGTAATATGTATAAAAGAATTGTAAAACCCTTGATGTTCCTGTTGTCTCCAGAGCGCGCGCACTATTTTGCTATGGCCACGTTGGTTGCGGTTGTGAAAATTCCCGGAATTGCTTTTCTAATGCGTAAACGAGCACAAACGAAGAACAACGAAGTTAAAGTGGCAGGGATAGCATTCCCAAATTGTGTTGGTCTAGCTGCGGGATTTGATAAAGATGCGAGATGGGTAGATGAGTTGTCTTGTTTGGGTTTTGGACATATTGAAGTAGGAACACTAACACCGAAAGCCCAACCGGGAAATGATAAGCCACGACTTTTTCGATTGCCAAAAGATGAAGGGCTAATCAATAGAATGGGTTTCAACAACGGTGGAGTAGATGCGGCAGCTCAGAGGCTACGCAGCCGAAAAACGAATGTTGTCATTGGAGGAAATATTGGAAAAAATAAAATTACTCCGAATGAAGATGCGCTTGCAGATTACATGTATTGCCTGAATGCATTGCATGATTGTGTAGATTATTTTGTTGTGAATGTGAGTTCACCCAATACGCCAGGATTAAGAGATCTTCAAGAAAAAGAACCTCTGAAAAAAATACTTGTTGCTCTTCAAGAGCAGAATGCATTGTTCCCTATTCCACGTCCAATCTTTTTGAAAATTGCTCCTGATTTGAATGCGTCGCAATTGAATGATATTATTGAAATTGTTGTTGAATCTAAAATTACGGGTGTCATTGCTACGAATACCACCATTGCCAGAAGCGGCCTGCGAACGTCTGTTCAAGAAGTTGAGGAAATTGGAGCAGGCGGATTGAGTGGTAAGCCCGTATTTGAAAAATCGAATGAGGTTATTCAGTATCTCATAGAAAAATCTGGAAATGCATTTCCAATAATTGGAGTAGGAGGTATTCATTCAGTTGAAGATGCAAGGCATAAAAAAGCATTGGGATGTGACTTGGTGCAATTGTATTCGGGGTTCATTTATGAAGGGCCAAGTTTGGTGCGTCGAATTGCAAATGGTGAATAACTCTGTTGATATGTTGAATTTTTCAAAACGTCGAAAGGTTTAAGTGTGAATCTATTTTTGAAGACAACACAAAGTTGAACCAATACGTTTTGAAAATATGATCTCATTCTTCGGAAAGAAAAAAATATCAGCAGAGAAGACAGCGTCTTTTTTTGTGAATACATTGCTAGACGCGGTTGAAGAAGGGTTTCCAGATGTTGCGGGTTTTGTTCGGGACTCGCCAGAGTTTGTAAAGGTTCCGGTTATTAGCGACGAAGAATATGGAAAGTTTTTGATGATTGTAATTGTTGGAAATTTCAATTACCTGCACGAACACTTTCAAGATGGTGAGGCAGAATTAATTATTGGTCATTGTGTTGAACAGTTTGCTCCGGTTTTCGATTTGTCACCAACAGCATTTCAAACCAAGGTAAATGAGTACAAAAAATTTATGGCGCACATCAATGCCCCATCAAAAAATAATTTGTACGCCATGTCTCGTGCTGTGTTTTATAAGTATGAATTGAATCAATACCAAGATGAATATTTTATGCGCGAAAATGCACCGAATCCAATTTTCAAAAAGAACTTGGATGATGTCATGAGAAATTTTGTTTGGGATTGGAGCGCGTTTACAGAGAAATACAAAGTGCAGATTAGCGGACTTCTTTAAGCCCGTTTTCCAACAAGTCTTCCAAAAGAATATCATAACCCGATTCGAAATGATCGGGTTTTATTTTGAATTCTATATCGGGTTGAATTGGATTTAAATCATAATGAAATTCTCTATTGTAATTGTAGCGAATGGTAGAGATGGAATAGCCAATTCCTGTTATAGGCAAATAGTACATTTTTGCATTTCCCCAAGTACCGGTCATACTTCCATTGCACGGAGTGCCAATTAATATTCCTCGGTTGCGTTCTTTAATGATGTGCGCGAAATCTACAGAGGCGCTTGCAGTTCCACCGTTGATTAGTACATTAACTTTTCCATTGCATACGAGTTTTGATTTCTTCGCATGCTGCATGTAAAGGGTGTCTATTGTATTTAATGGAGATCTTAATGCGCGGTAATAACTTTTTCGGTCTTCATCAATAAGTACTTTTTTCTCGAATCGTTTTGGAAAGAAAATCTCTCGCAAACCTTTTGGAATTTGAGACAGTTCACTCGATTTCCAAACCACATTGTTTGGTGTACAATACCCATTGGCATCCAAATAAGAATATACCAATTGAACCAAATCTGCTGATCCTCCGCCATTATTCCGAAGGTCAATAATCATGTCTAGGTCATACTCATAGCACCAGGTAAAGAATCTATGTATTCTTCGATATGCTTTTTTTACATTATTCGGAGCGAAGGTGCGTATTTTCAAAACCCCAATTTCATTCTCTGGATAAATATCATACTCAATATCTTCTTTTTCTGGAAGTATTGATTCAAAATAAGCATCGCGTTTTTTCTGGTATGTTTTACCGTCTAAAGCCTCTGAAGTTACCTGTGTATTTTTTTCAATGGAGATGCTGAATTTTTCATGGATATTTAACGGAACTATAAGAGAAAGAATGGATGAGAAAACGTGAGCCGTTAGTTCATCCTTGAGAGAGAATGCGGCTCCTTCAATGGATACGAAATCTGCTGCAATATTGAAGATGCTATCGACAGCTACATTGTTGATTTTGAAAATTTCTGTTCCGGCTTTCAATCCGTGGGAATCGAAAGCAAGGTAAAATCGATTTTCAATTTTCGTAATGGGTAAGAATATTCGTCCATATTCTTTGCGCATGGCGGAACCAAATGTGCGAGGTAGAATTTGCGTGTGTGAATCGGCCATCACATTTGTGAATGCACTTATGGTATGAGTGAATTCCAAATAAGAGCGAGGTGTGCTAAGTATGTTGCGAGCTTGCTGATATGCACGATCAAATTCCAATTTTCCGCAATACAAATAGGGGTTGGGATTACTCTTTTCTATGGTCACTTTCAGAGAATCCAAATCGCGCAGCATTTCCTCTGGGCAGAGTTTTGTTGTTCGCCAATCTGCGGAGAATCTATTTTCAAAAATGACACAAGGCGTTTGACCATGAACGGACATGATGCACCAGGTCAGTAATATTATGAAAATAAATCTCATTTGTTTTCGCGCTTAGCAACCATGGTTAAAATAGTTGCAAGAGCAACGGTCTCTCCGGTTTCATCATAGACATCTACTAAAAATTTCACAATGCCTTTGGCTATGTCTTCTTCGTTGCGCTTTTCTTGTTCTATCTTTTCTTTTACTGTGAATTTGACACCAATGGTCATGCCTGGGTAAACCGGTTTTGTGAATCGAGCTTCGTCAATTCCATAATTCAGCAGTACAGGTCCTTTCTTTGGGTCAACAAAGAGTCCGGCTGCTTTTGAGAGAACAAAGTAACCATGTGCCACTCTACGCTCAAAGATGGTTCCTTCTAAACTGGTTGCGTCCATATGAGCGTAGAAATTATCACCGCTCACGTTTGCGAAGTTGACAATGTCGGCATCTGTTACGGTGTGCTTGTGTGTGAAGACGGTGTGCCCAACTTGTAAATCTTCGAAATACTGTCTGAATAAATGCGGCTGTGCTTCCACTTGATTTGCACCTTGTTGATACACGCCTGTGATGGCTGTGATCATACTCGGTGATCCCTGTATGGCTGTGCGTTGCAGGTAGTGCATGACACCGCGCTTGCCTCCCATTTCTTCCCCACCACCAGCTCTTCCGGGGCCTCCATGCACAAGCAGAGGCATTGGAGATCCATGACCAGTACTTTCTTTTGCACTTTCTCTATTAAGCACTAGAATTCGACCGTGGTGTGAGGCCGCATGAATGACAAAATCTCGAGCAATGGTTTGGTCATTCGTGGTAATGCTGCAAACCAAACTTCCTTTACCCAATTTCGAAATGGCTACGGCTTCCTCAGTTGTTTTGTATGGCATTAATGTGGAAATGGGACCGAAAGCTTCAATGTTGTGAGACGATAATTTGTGGAATGGATCATCATTGCGAAGTAACACAGGAGACATGAATGCACCTTTCGATGCATCGCCTGCAACTAAGGCAAGGTCGTCGAGTCCATAAACCACATCACTTTCTTTTTTCAATAGCTCAAGGGCCTTAAGAACATCTTCTCGTTGTGCTTTTCCAGCGAGCGCTCCCATTCTGGTTTTTTCGTTTCGTGGATCACCAATTGCAGTTTGACCTAAGGCTTTTGCAAGTGCGAGTTGAACATCTTCCATGTATTTTTCAGGTACCAGTATGCGTCGAACAGCAGTACATTTCTGTCCGCACTTCACTGTAATTTCCTTGCGAACTTCCTTCACGAACAAATCAAATTCTTCGGTGCCTGGTGCTGCGTCTAATCCCAAAATGGCAGCGTTCAATGAATCAGCCTCCATGTTGAAAGGAATGGCTTCATCAATTAAACGTGGATGCTGCTTGAGCATTTTTCCTGTGCTCGCTGAACCCGTGAAAGTGACTACATCTTGCAATTCCAAATGATCGAAAATACCATTTGCACTTCCGCAGATTAATTGCAATGCACCTTGTGGTAAAATCCCTGAAGCATCAATGTCACGTACCACAATCTCTGTGAGATATGAGGTAAGTGTTGCAGGCTTCACAATGGCAGGGACTCCAGCCAACAAATTCACGGCAATTTTTTCCAACATTCCCCATATTGGAAAATTGAATGCGTTGATATGAAGTGCCACACCTTCCTTCGGAACCATAATATGGTGCCCAATAAAAGTACCTTCCTTCGAAAGTTTAGCTAAATCGCCGTCCACGTAAAATGAAGAGTCAGGAAATTGTCGGCGCAGCGAGGCATAAGCAAATAAATTTCCTATTCCGCCCTCAATGTCTATCCACGAATCAATTTTAGTAGCTCCCGTTTTCACGGATACTTCATAGTATTTCGCTTTGCGTTCTGTCAAATACATGGCGAGTGCTTTCAACATTCGGCCTCGCTCTTGGAAGGTCATCTTGCGCAAGGCAGGTCCACCCACGGTGCGGCCATAATCAAGCATGGCTGCATGGTCTAATCCGGTGCTGTCTGCAACGGCTACCAATTCATCTGTTACAGCATCGAATAACTCAGTTCCTTTTCCAGCGCCAGTCACCCATTTTCCTTGAGCGAAATTTTGAAGTTGAAGCATGATAAAAATTGTTTCCGCGAAGTTAAAAGAAAGTGGGAGACTTCGGGCCTTTGACGTATTTTTACGGCCATGAATAAAAAGACGCATTTAATCACCGGTGGATGTGGTTTTGTGGGAAGAAATATGGTCAAAAGATTGGCAAGTTCTTCTGCAGATCAGCTGATATTCATTGACGACCTTAGTGTAGGAACACACCCCGATACGTGGATGCCTTATCCCAAAACCAGATCGGGTGAGGGTTTTGCCGAATATGATGGGCGTCTGTTGTTTATTCATGCCGATGCATTGAAGGTGATGCGGGCATTTGCAGACAATGCATCTTATTTCCATTCGCATTATGCTTTTTCCATTGATCGTATCAATGATGTTTTTCACTTTGCAGCAATTGTTGGGGGTAGGTCAAAAATAGATGGTGATCCAATGGTTGTTGCATTGGATTTGGCTATAGATGCTGAATTATTTCACTGGGCGTGCAAGTACATGCCCGATCGTTTGTTGTATCCAAGTTCGTCAGCAGCATATCCAATTGATCTTCAAACGGTCAATGGTGCCATTGCCTTGAAGGAATCAGATATTGATTTCAAAAAGATGGGGGAACCTGATATGACTTACGGATGGAGTAAGCTTACGGGAGAGTTTTTAGCGAAAATAGCAGCTTCACATTATGGTTTGAAAGTAACGTGTATACGTCCGTTCAGCGGATATGGTGAAGATCAAGATTTAACGTATCCAGTTCCTGCTATTGCGGCTCGTGCTGCCAAGAAGGAAGATCCGTTTGAGGTTTGGGGTAGTGGAAATCAAGGTCGCGATTTTGTGCATATTCAAGATGTGATTGATTGTATTCTTTTGGCAATGGATCACATTCATGATGGAACGGCCATTAACATTGGAATGGGGCGATTAACATCATTCAATGAAATTATTCGTGTTTTTTGCTCATTTGCAGGATACGAACCTACAATAAAACCTCTACTAGATAAACCAGTAGGGGTGCATTCGCGGTATTGCGATATGTCTTATGTCAAAGAGAGGTTGGGATGGGAAGCGAAAATTTCAATTGAAGAAGGAATGCGTCGAGTATACGACGCAGCCGTGCTTAAACTCAAATCAGAATGAGCGAGCGCGTAGTTGTTTGTTTTGGACCAGGCCCCAGATTTAAAGGCGGTATTCAAAACTACAACACCTCATTGGCATTGGCTTTTGATAAACTTCCGAACACCAAAGTACATATTGTCTCATGGACGCAGCAGTATCCGGCTATTGTTCCTCGCGAGTTTGTAGATAAAAGCAGCAAGGCAGATTTGTTAGAGGGGAGTGGGGTTTCAGTTACTTATTTAACCAATTACAACAAGCCAAGTACATGGCGTGAGACAGCGAATTACATTCTAGCGCTGAATCCCGAAGTTGTTGTTTTTCAATGGAGCATTGCCTTGCAAGGGTTGCCTTTGGGAAGAATTGCCAAGCGATTAAGAAAGGCCGGTGTTCATGTGGTCATGGATGTGCACTTTGTAGTACAGAAAGAACATTCGACCTTAGATAAATGGTTGACGAAATTTGGATTGAAACACGCCCATTCTTTTGTTACGCATGCCATGCATACGCTCGAGGAACTGAAAATGGTTTTTCCTAATCGGAATTTTAATCAGGTAGATGTGCTGGATTTAAATCGGAAGAATGACAATCAAATTGTAAAGCTTTTTCATCCCATTTATGACTTGTATAAACCCATTCCCAATTTGAATGTAGAATTCGAAAAGCAAAAGTTAGGATTAAAAAAACACGTTTTTTTATTCTTTGGGTTTATTCGTCGCTACAAGGGCTTGGATCAAGCCATTCGGGCGTTTGCGGAAGTATGTAAGGAAAGAGATGACGTTTCATTTTTAATCTGTGGCGAGAATTTTTGGCAAACTCTGGATCAGTCGAAATGGAGCACCAAATTCAAACAAACGTTGTTCGGATGGGCAAAAAAAATTGTTTTGAATAAACAAGATGATGAACGCAATGATAGGCCTTTGGCTTTGATTGAAGAACTTGGAATTTCAGAACACTGCGTTGTGTTTAACCGATACATTCCCAATGAAGAGGTTCCGCTTTTTTTTCAGGTCTCAGATGCGGTCATTCTTTTTTACAGAACGGCAACGCCAAGTGGAATTGAATCGTTGAGTTATAATTTTAAATTACCCATTCTTGCTACGAAGGTTGGTCATTTTCCGGAAACCATTGTGCATGGATTCAATGGGTATTTGGCAGAAGCTGGCGATATTGAAAGTATGAAAAATGAAATGCTACGGTTTTTGGAACACCCATTGGATCGTGAAAACGTGTCTAAAGCCACTGAAAATATGTCTTGGAACAATTACGCTAAATCAATTCTAAACTCATGAGTATTGAATCACACAGAAAGAGCTATGAAAAGCATGCTTTGGAAATGACAGATTGTCTAGACTCTCCAGTTTCCATGCTTGGTCTATGGTTAGATGAGGTGAATAATCTTCCCGATTACAATGCAATGGTAATAGGAACTGTAGATGCGAACATGCAACCACACAGCCGAGTGGTTTTGTTGCGCGGTCTCGATGATCAGGGGCTTCGATTTTACACAAATTATGATTCAAACAAAGGTTCTGAAATAGTTTCAAACAACAAGGTGAGTGTCAACTTTTTTTGGCCTACAGTAGAGAGGCAAGTGAGGGTTGAAGGGACTGTAGCGCCATTGAGTTCAAGTGAGAGCGATGCCTATTTTCATTCACGACCAAGAGAAAGTCAGATTGGCGCATGGGTCTCACCACAAAGTCAGATCATTGAAAACAGAGACGTATTATCGACACGCTTCGAAGAAATTTCAAAACAATTTGAAGGAAAAGAAATTCCGAGGCCAATAAATTGGGGCGGTTATTTGATTCGTCCAAACATGTTTGAGTTTTGGCAAGGTAGACCCAATAGATTGCATGACCGTATTCGTTATGTGAAGCATGGAGAAGGCTGGAATTTGATGCGCGTTGCGCCTTGATATTTTTTTAATTTTTTAGTTTTTTATTTATTGATATGATGAACCACCAACTTCCAGAGACATTTCGTAACACTATTGATGAGTTAATTCGTTGCAGAGAAAAATCTGCCCGTCAGAAATATTTGCTTGATTTGACTGAAAGTTTATTGCAACACCTTTGCGGATTCGTTTTAGGCGAGTACAAAGCTGCTAATAAAATGAATCTTAGCTTAGAAAAAACACTTCTGTACAATTCGAAAAATCTTGCTTTTGGAACTTACATTAACTTTCTGAGATTGACAGAAAAGACACTGAAGGAGATAGGGCATGAGTCTCGCTTGTCTCAAGAAATACAAGGAAAAAATGTTTGGGTGGAAGTTAAAATTTTTGAGAAAGTTTTCGAGTCGGTTAAGAATAAAATTGAAACCAAGCATAATGGAAGTTTAGCCCAAGCAGCATTGGAAGCGAGTAAGCAAAATGCGGGTAAGACCAATCTTCTTGAGTTTTTTGGTGAAGTTGTTAAACTTAGGAATAGAGTTGCACATCCAAAGCAAGAGATTAAAGGAGTTGAAATTGATTGGCCCTACAATGAAGATTATTTCGATGCAATTAATCCTTACCTAGAAAGTGCTTTATTTAGTGTTATTGATTGTCTGCAAAAAACGTGGCGGTATCAATTTTTCAGAGTAGCTGATATTATTGGGAACCAACTAATGTTGGATGCCGAAGATAGCGAGACCATACAGTCAGTGGAAGCCGAAACATTGTTTGAACCGGGTACACGAGTGCTGTTTAGTGATGAAAGACACTTGCTTTTATCTGACTGGAGAAAGTTATTGTTGGTAAGTGAACAGGCCATGCATCTGATTCAGAAAGAAGAGGAAGAGAAGAGAAAAATAGGCAGTATCAATGAGTTGAAAGAGCAGATTAAATTGGCGTTAGATGATGAACAAATTAGTTTAGATGAATTTCGTTTTTTCGAGAGTATAGGTAAGGTTAAGTTAGACTTAGACGAGAGCGGCCTAAAGAAATTAATCATGGAAGTAGCTGCCGAATTGGGTATTGAAAATCCATTTCCAGATGTTGATAAGCGCTTTATAGAAGTCATTGATGAGGCACTGAAAAGTCAGTCATTTAATGCCTTTGTTCTTAAACTAACAGGTGAGCAATATGGTGTTGACTCAGTGAAGTTTGAAGAAGTTGTGAATGAACGCATTGCTTTTCTTGGGTTAGATGCTAAGTCAGCCAGAAAATCGAAGCAGGTTTCGCTTTCTTTTCAGGAGTTAAGCAAGTTGGGAGGTTTGTTGAATGCACGAATGTGGATCATGGGCATTCATAAATTAAACAGTGTGTCTGGAGAAAGTAATTACAAGATTGGTTCGAATTGGTCGGAAGACCCAATTTCAAAAGAAAATCTACACCGAAATGCATTCAAGCAAGTCCACGAATATGTTCAATTTAAATTGGAACAATTGAAAATAGATGGTGGATTGGAGTGGGATTCACATGTAAACAACTGGCAAATTGGATACATGACCAGTTACATTTGGGTATGCTTTTATCCTAAAAAGGTTGTTTCAAAGTCAGTCATTGCATTGCACGTTTCGGTTTATCAAGATGGTAGTATTGCCATTGGATTGCTTCCTGATTGGAAAGATATAAAGGCTGTTTCAAAGTTTGGTTTGTTGCGAGCAGTTACTAGAAGAGTGTTGTCTCGTTTTTTCGAAAAATATCAGCAAGAGATTTCTGAGCATACAATGTTGAAATTATGGAACTACAATGGCTCAGAGTTGGGACCACTGCATGAGGTAATTCAGAAATATCCCTGGATAATCAAAGAAGAATATGGTTTAGAACAAATTCAATTTGTACTGGAATCAGACACTATTACTGAAAATCCATATGAGTTGACCAACGCTTTTGAAGTGAGCTTTAATCTATTCAATAAGGCTATTCCAGATATTATTTCTGAATATGAAGTGTTAAATGCAAATCATATACAGAAGAGTGAATTAGAATGGAGTGCTGCTAAGCATTTACTAGAATGCAGTGTAGAAGAGTTGAATATTATTCGAAATGAAAGTGCGAAATTGAAAAACCCTGGAACACTGGATTTAAACGAAGAGCGAGGATTTGTAAACTATTATCTTGAAGCACAGGAAGATGGTGGAAATATTAAATTGAGGATGGTAGTGGAAGAAGATTTTTACACCAATAATTGGAGAGTGGAATTTAGTTTTAAATCTGAAGGTGATACGAATTCTTGGCACGCGAAAATGAATGCAGTAATTCAAGCCATTGCAGTTTCAGGTGAGGTTTCAGTTTGGAAAAGAGAGGGAGTTGTGATTGTGCGCATGGTCAATCAAGAATTACAACATTTATCATCGTTGTGGCTGCCATTTATTCAAAATTTATTCAGTGAATTTTCATTGTCATTGAATAAGCTGAATTGCTTTCCATTGGGCATAACTTTTCCAATTCAAGACAAAGAAACCCATGCTGGTGCAATGGAAGCGGTTTTGAATGAATTGGAAATGACAAGCGGTGGCATGTTCAGTAACCGTGTTCAAAAGCAGCGGAATACTTGCTTTAATTTACAGTTTGTTGATATTGTCTCTCAACAATACAAGGGCAAAAGACAACAGCTGCAATGGGGTTATGCATACAATCCGAAGGGCGATATTAGTCGGATTATTCAGTTAGATTTTATTAAGTCTTCCGAAATAGCGAGTCATTTAAGGAAAATGGAAGAGTTAGCATCCACAGGCAGCTGGGAACTGCTTTTAGAAACGGAAGTAGAAGATCAAGAGTCTGCATATTCGAATGGTGAGAATGTTGTTTACTCTGCGAGTTCTGAATTTAATGCCAAACACGGGGCAGCTTGGGCTTTATTGGGGGCTACTTCAGGAGTTGCCAATTGGTCGGCAAAGAGAAATACCGAGGGGCAATGGATTCAAATTGACTTTGGTCAAGTGTCTCAGATTGATGAGGTGACGCTTATGGGCCGATATAACATGGCGCAATGGATTACCAAATTCAAACTCTTGGTTAGTTTAGACGGAAGAAATTGGTCTCAAGTTGGTGATGTTTTGGAGGGAAATATAGACATGAATTCGTCTCGAATAATTCAGCTTGAAGAAGAGGTTCTAGGAAGATATATTCGCATGGTTCCAATAGAATGGCATAAGCACATTAGTGCCCGTTTTGATGCGAAGTGGAAGCCGTACCGTGTATCTCATGCAGTATTCAAACGAAGTGAAATAATTGAAACCGTCTCTAACAACGATTTGATTTTCTTTCAAGAGAATTTATCAAGCCTAAAATCGTCATTTTCGGGTTTATTTGGCTTAGCGAAATAATCAATTCAAGCTTCCAACCCATTCTTGCAGCATGAACTTCCAGTGCGAGTAAAATTTGAGGTTGGTAGGGAAAAAATCTTCGGGTTCACCAGATGCCATGAACGTAGTTCTTCGTGCAAAATAACCAAGTTCATCTTTTCCAGTAGTTAATATCCAACTTTTGAATGCCAAGTCTTTTCGTTGTCTAACTGCAGCGAGAAAGGCTTGAAAGTGGCCTTCACTGGAGGTTTCACACAGACAATAAATATGCTTGAAATGGGTGTCGAGATATAATAATAGTTTTTGAAATACAGCAGGTTCTAAATGATCCTCTACGTGCTGCAAATAAACAAAGGTTGTTTTTTGAGTGTCAACACGGCTCTCCATTTCTTGTAACTCTTGCATGAGGGCAAATAGAAAATGAATGGCGCGTTGCGTTTTCGGTCCTGCCTGAGTGAATGGATAAAGTCTGTGATCTGCCGTTTGGAACATGAGCTGATATCCAAGATCACCACCGTTATGATCAAGCAGCGGTAATACCTGAGGATAAGGAATGTTCAGTTCTACCAAAACCTCATGAATGCGTTTCGGTTGTTTAATGAAATAGTCAAAATGAAACGTGTCTTTCATTCTATTTTGGAATATGATTCCCGTAAATGGCTCATCGTAAATTTTGGGTATGAAGGAGTTGAATTTTAAATAGGTTGAAAGGGAATAGTATGCGTTATGAAGAAATTTACTTCCCATTTCCGCTACATCGAAATTCACACCATTCGGAAAAATATTCCAAAAATCAGGAATGAAATGCTGCTCATGGCTTTCGTGTTTCCGTGTTTTAGCTTTGACCGGAAGCGATTCCGCTACCGCTGTTCCATGCCAATGAAAGTTGGTTATTTCACCTTCAAACAATTCCGTTAGTGGTTGCAGAAGTTCTGTATTCAATGCGCTGTTATCTGCGTTTTTTCCTTCCAATTGTTCTTGCGATATTTTTCTTTGTGCTTGTCTCAGCAAACTCAAAAGTCCACTCGGAAAAATTTGTGCATTCGTATTGCTCTGCACAAATATTGGTTGTTCTTCATAGCTTACATGAAAACCACTCACATGCCCATAGCAGCTGTTGGGCAACGATTGAATTTGGTAGCCGCAGCTCACTCTACCAATGGCAGAAAAAAAAGTGAAGGTGATGCTCAATGGCTTTTTCGGGTTGTGTAAAATGGATTTAAAGTTTGCTTGAGGCCCCATGCATTCCAAGTTTTTAATAACTGGAAAGTCAAAGAAATTGGCGGCCATTAGGCGCATACACTGCAAAGGAGCACTTTTCCCAGAGCCGGGTTCGCCATAAAGAATGGTGTTATTCACAAACGGAAAGGAAACTTGTCCGGATATGTGCTGGAAGTTGGATAGAGTAAGAATAAATTGATTGCCGCGATACATAGAGAAAAAATGAGAACCTCAAATCTATCTTCACTCATGACCCATTCACAAAGGAAAGTTTTTAACACCGCTTGGAATACCTATTTTTACAACAAATAAAGTTTTGAACAGATGAAAGGAATGCGCCCCGTGGGGTTGGTTTTTTTACTCGCCGTTGTGGTATATGGAATAAATTTTCTGTTTGCCGAAGGATTCAACGGCGGAGCAGACAGTTTTACTCACTATCAAATAAGCCGATATTCATGGAATTATCCTGATTTGCTTTTAGATCAATGGGGAAAACCTGTTTTCACTATTTTGTTTTCACCACTTGCTCAACTCGGATTTCAGGCTGTTATACTCGGAAATATGGCCCTTATTTTTGTTGGAGCTTGGATGGCTTTTTTAATTGCAAAAAAATTAGAGTTCAAACGTTCGCATTGGATTCCCTTCATGGTTTTATTCACTCCCATCGTTGCGGGAAATGCCATTTCTGGATTAACAGAAATGATTTGTGCATTGTTTCTAATTGGTTTCATTCTACTAGCCCTGAATGAAAAATTCATTTGGGGAAGTGTTCTGTTGAGTTTTATGCCTTTCGCGCGAAGCGAGGGATTTGTAATAATCGCCGTGGTTATTTTGTTCTTCGTATTAACCAAACGCATGAAGTATTTGCCATACTTACTCGTAGGTTCAGTAGTATTCAATTTTATTGGATGGGCAATTACGGGCAAGCCACTTTGGATATTTCAGAGTAACCCATACATGGGTAGTAGCTATGATGATAGTTATGGAAGTGGACCAATTTATCATTTTGTGATGTATGGAGTGCCTGTTTTTGGAATTGGATTTTTGTTGTGGTTATGGCAAACGTTTCGAGAATTTCCAGCTGTTTTCAACTTGTTTAAATCACACCAATGGTCGCTTCAAAAACAAGTGTGGATTTTCCTTATTCTGGGAACTTCGTGGGCTTACTTCCTTGCGCATACAGTGTTGTGGTGGCAGGGAATCATGGCTAGTTTAGGTTTGGTTCGCGTTATGTTTGTTATTGCTGTTCCAGTTGCACTTTTGGCTCTAAAAGCATGGGAAAATCTGAGGTGGTCTGAAATGCGTTGGGCGAATGCAGCATTTTTGGTTTTAATTGCTGTTGCACCTTTTACTATGCGCTTATTTCCGTTGCAAGAAATACAGATTTTACCTGCCTTAGGCGTTGAAGAGCAGGTGAATGTGAAAGCATTGGCTATCTTAGAACAACAGCCGCAATTGAGTGAAGCAAAGGTGTATATTGGTCATCCGTATATGAATATTATTCTTGAACGCGATCCGTATAATCGAAGTGTTTCAGAGTCAATGACCTCATTCGATGAGAAGGGAGAATTGGTATACAATTACAAATCGGCTAAGTCTGGCGATTTAGTCATTTGGGATGGGCATTATGGTCCAAATGAATTGCATTTACCGGCTGATAGTATAGAGGTCGATGGAAATTTTCAATTCATACAATCAGTGAAAGCAGATTTTCCATTTATTACGTTAGGTGGAAAGGAGTATGAAATTCGCATTTATAAACGCATTTAACAATATGAAAAAAACAGGATTCCTTTTCTTTCTTTTAATCCCATACTGTGTTTTTGCCCAGGGTAAGCAGGGGAATGGACTTGGTTCAGCCATGAAAGAAAATACGTCGGTACCGTTCAAGACCGAATTGATTAAACTGGAAAAGATTATTCAACAAGGGATGGAAATGCATCAAGTGCCTGGGGCAGCAGTAGCTGTTGTATATAACAACGAAGTAATTCTGTCGAAGGGATTTGGAGTTCGGGATACTAAATCGTTGGAGCCTGTTACTTCCAAGTCGTTATTCGCGATAGCAAGTAATTCAAAAGCATTTACCAGTGCAGCTTTGGCTGTATGCGTCGACAGAGGCTTATTGAATTGGGATGATTTGGTTTCAGATTATATGCCTGAATTGAAATTGTATGATACGTATGCATCAACACATTTAACGGTTCGAGATTTATTATCACACAGACAAGGCTACGAGACATTCGGTGGTGATTTGATTTGGTATGGGACCAATTATTCGAGAGAGGAAGTGCTTCGCAGGTGGAGATTTCTAGAACCGAAGTATGGCTTTCGATCCACATACGGATACAGCAACATAGCCTTTCTAGCGGCGGGTCAATTGGTCCAAAAGGTGACGGGAATGACTTGGGATGAATTTGTACAAAAAGAGTTTTTTCTTCCCTTGGGCATGAATACTTCGAATACGACTATTCGTGATTTTAAATCAGGAGCAGACATTGCTTCGCCGCACAATTTGGTGAATGGAAAGAATGTGCCCATTCCTTATGTAAACTGGGATAATGTGGGGCCAGCAGGAAGTATTAATTCGTGTGTTGATGACTTAACGAAATGGATGCTTTTGCAATTGAATAAGGGGACTATCAGTGGAAAGAAATTTTGGAGTGAAAAACGCACGTATGACATGTGGGAGTATAATATAACCAAGCCTGTTTCGGCGTGGCAAAGAGAGAATATGCCTACCAGACATGTGAATGGATACGGTTTAGGTTGGGAACTTATGGAATACGGCGGAAAGAAAATTGTGCATCATGGCGGTGGTTATGACGGCATGATTTCCAAAACAGTGTTAGTACCAGAGATGAATTTAGGGTTTGTCATGCTCACAAACAGCAACAACTCGCTACCAAGTGCCATGACATTTGCATTCTTGGACTTGTTCTTACGCGTTAACACGGGTAAAGATTGGGTGAGTGAGTTTGCGCCAAAACAAGAGGAAGCCGTTGACGCTGAGGTCATATATGAAGTTGTTCCCTGTAAAGAAGATGTAACAGGTGTTTATGAAAGCGAGATGTACGGAAAAGTAGAGGTAAGAGCTGAGGGTGGGAATTTGATTATAGATTTTTTGCCAACGGCTTTATTTAAAGGGCGATTGTTTCCAACGGAAACCTTGCTTTCGTATGATTTAAAATGGACCACACAAATGATGTTGCCTTCGGGTAAGGTGAATTTTGTTTTGAATCAAGATGGACAAGTAGAGGAAATGCGTGTTTTCGTTGATAATCCAGATTTCGATTTTTCCGAGTTGAAGTTGTATAAAGTAAAAAATGAGTAGGGTGTTCGCAAGTTCAAAGAATTGCTTATATTTGCACCCTCAATTTATGAGGATGGCACTGTAGCTCAACTGGATAGAGCATCTGACTACGGATCAGAAGGTTTGGGGTTCGAATCCCTACAGTGTCACAAGAAAAACCCCAAGCAGCGCTTGGGGTTTTTATTTGCATTCATTTTGTTACAAAATCACGTAAAAGCATAGTGGGAAAAGGCCGTCTACGGTAGTTATAATTTCGCTGCTATTGGTGTATCTTCCGGAGTACAGGTGTTTACCATCAAAAGTGTAAATGATATCGCTACTGTTGGTATATCTCCCTTTATAAATGTGTTCACCATCAAACGTATAAAGTATATCGCTGCTATTGGTATATCTACCGCTATACAAGTGCTTGCCATCAAAAGTGTACATGATGTCACTACTGTTGGTATATCTACCTTTATAAATGTGCTGTCCATCGAATGTATAGAGTATATCACTACTATTGGTGTATCGACCCGTATACAGATGTTTGCCATCGAAGGTGTATTGAATATCACTGCTGTTGGTGTATCGACCTTTGTACAAGTGGGTTTGTGCGCTCATGTTTAAAGAAATGAATATGGTGAGAAAAAAAATATATAACCTTGTCATGCCGTGAAAATAATGACAATGTCTGAATTAATTTCAGTTACTTGAAAATAGATTCATTCAATTCCTTAATTTCGAATTTTACTTTTGATTTGAAAAATTATGTCCAAGGAGAGTATCATTTATCCTCAAATTATAACCGGATTAATTCGCGTAATTGGAATATTTAATTACAGTCGCAATTTTGATAAGTCTTTATTGGCTAACGGTTTCGTTAAATTAGAAATAGCTGAACCTGATAAAATTGATATAACCAAACAATTCTATAGAGATAAATACTACACAGAGTTTAATGAGTTGCTGTTAACTAGAAATGGAGACGATGCAGTAAATTCTTTTACGAAAGAGATTCATTTGGAGTTAAATTTTTTGAAAGGCAAGGAAAATATCAGAGCGGTGGTTAAAGAAGCCGAAATTCATTTATTTGATGATGAAATTGGTGTTTTTTCTGTTACGGTTGAGCCCAGTAGATGGGATTTTAATTATATCTCGGATTTGCTGTATTCTCTAAAATCATTTTCTTCAATTGTTGTCAATGAAAACGTGCAATTGCATGAATGGTTTTCTAAATTTATTTTATCTGGCATAGCCCTGAGATCAACGCAAGAAATGCATGTTGAGTCTGATGATTACAGCGGTTCGAAATTTAAAATTTTTTCGGTGTTTGATGTTTCAGAAAATACCGCATCAAGTTCGTTTCAACGAGATGAATTGCTTTATGAATTAGGTACAGGGTCACTTTTGGGAAGTTTGTCTGATTTTGGTTACTACGCTCCTTCAAGAGAGTATTATTTTGAATTAATGCAGAACCGAGTGAGTGCCTTTAACAATTGGTCTGCTTTGGCGTTGTTAGATTCATACACTGCAATAGGCCAAGATGTGTTATCAACCAATGGGCAGTTAAATGCAATGAAATTAGCGACATACAAACGTCAGTATTTCTCAATTTACCTCTTCAATTTATATATGAAATACAATGTATTTCGATTCAATACTAAGTTCAAACAAGATCCGGTAAAGTACAAGATGATGTTTGAAGATTTTATGAATAATTACAACTTCAGTCATATTTCATTTGATTTCCTTCCAAACTTAATCTACTCAAAAATGCGCACCGCATTGGGTATTGAAGAGGAGATTAAAAGTTTCGAAAAGCGCTTGGTCAGTTTGGCTGCAAATATTCAAGAGGAGCAACAGAAAAGACAAGCATTGCTATTGGGTATCATTTCTATAATTACGTCAATTGGGGCTGCAGAACCATTTCTCGAATATGCTGAATCTATTCGATCTACTTTAGATTTAAGTCCGGGGCTGTATTACACAATGATTACAATTCTTGCGGTATTGGTTGCAATACCCATACTGGCATTTTTGTTCCCTACGAAATACAAATTGATTAAGAAGAAAATATTCCCGAATGAAACTACTTTGTAGTTCAGAGCAACTGGGTCACCTGGCCAATCATTGGCCGCCCAGCGCCTTATCTGGGGGGTTATTCGATTCTGCAATATTTGATTCACCCTTGGCTTTGCTTTCTTATTGCGAAAGAACAGCGCCTAATGAAAAAATTGTGCAGTCAAATGGTCGTGAGGCATGGTGCTATGAGTTTAATCAGCCAATTGGATTTTCGGGACTTATTTCAAAAAATGAAGTTTTTGGTATGACAATTCATTCTGAAATCAGAAACGGTCATGAGGTTGAGTTTGTTTACATGTGCGAATTGCCGATAACTCAATTTTTTTGTATCGTTTTATCTAATCTGAATGCAGATTCCGCGCATGTAATTACAGCTTTCCCTGGCAAATACGCATATCCCTTCCCACACCACGGATTAACAGCTGAAGAATTTCGCCTTGCAACGGAATTTTGGAAGAATCATTTGCTTGTTAAGAAGTCATAGTTACATACTCACACCAAGACCATTGCTTAGTGTGTAATAAAACTTGTCAATGGGTACAACTGGTTTTGTATCAAACATGGACATAAAATTGAATTGCAGTTGAAAGTGGTCACTCAGAGCTGTTGAAAAACTTATGCTCGTGGCCAATCGGAATTGATTCATTGGATTTTGAAATGCGAATTGAAAATAGTTGACGATACTTATCTCTGTTTGTTTTCCCAACTGAAAGTAGGTTCGAAGCATATTGTTTGATTTCAGCTTTTCACTAATTTTTCTTCCGCTTTCAGCCTCAGGGGCACCAGAGTAATTCCATAGCTCATTTTCATAAAAGGCGCCAGTTGCTAATTGAATGCTCAATTTGTCTTTCTGCACGGCTTGCCATCTTAAATTACAACCAATCAACTGACGTTTAACTAATCCTCTACCAAGGTCTAGTTGGTGTTGCATGAATCCTTGAGGTGCAATTTTTTTTCCGAAGCCAAATGTGTATCTCAAATGAATGAATCCACCATTTATTAATCTTTCGTTTGCTGTGCCGGTATTGAAATACTGACCGTTCAAAAGGAATTGATGCTTGTCGTTATAATGGTACACTGACTCCAATAGAGCATTGGTTTCATATACTTTTTCATGTTGAAATGTAAAAGAAAAATCACAGCCCAATCCAAATTTAAAGTCGTTCTTTTTTATAGAATCTACTGTCAAAGTTGGGTCTTCGATATTCAGAATTTGTGAAAAACCGAAATGTGTGCACATGCAGAGCAATGGAAGAATAAAAATTTTTAATTTCATTATGAAGGAAGTTTGGTTTGCAAAAGAATGAATTATCATCGAAATAAATTAAATTCACGAAAAAAAAGATGAGAAGTCCACGTCATTCTGAGGTTGAAGTGACAGAACTAATGATTCCGGCTTATTCTAATTTTGGAGGCAAAGTTCACGGGGGTATTATTTTGTCATTAATGGATAAGGCTGCCTATGCATGCGCCTCGAAGTATTCTGGATCTTATTGCGTTACTGTTTCAGTTGAGGGAGTTCAGTTTTTATCTCCAGTGGAAGTGGGTGACTTGGTTACAATTAAAGCCATGGTTAATTATGTGGGGAATACCTCAATGATTGTTGGAATGCGCGTGGAATCATTAAACGTTCGAACGGGTATTTCTAGACACACCAATTCGTCTTATTTTACAATGGTTGCAAAAACGGAGTCAGGTGAATTGTTAGAGGTCCCATCTTTACGAATTTCAAATGAATTAGAATTGCGTCGCTTTTGTGAAGGGAAAATGTTGAAAGCATTGTCAAAAGAGAAAAATGCGATGCTCAAAGCCGATTTTAAGTCACATACACGAAATGAATTGTTGGCCATGCTAGTTGATGAGCGATGTGAAGTTGAATTAATGTTGTGAATCTAACTTCTCATTTAATTGATCAATTTTTGCCATGAGCAATTGATTTTGCTCTTTTAAATTTTGAAGATCGTCTTTGATTGCCTTATCATTTTCGTCGTCTGACATTTGATCAATGAAGATGCTATTAATCAATGAAAGGCCTAAAATGCTTCCTGTAAAGACAATGAATACAAAATAAAACTTGGTAAAGAAGAGAAACTCAGAAGTAGCGTTTAATTCAATTTCTGCAACTACATCAGAAAATCCGTCTCCACTGAAAACTTTAAAAATGGTAAAGAAAGAATCAAAGGCATTTTGAAAATAGTTTGGAGCATATTCTTTGAAAAGACTGACCGAAATCAACGAAATAATGGTCGAATAAATAACAAAGGCAAAAATGATGAATGAAACGGAACGAAAAGCCTTAAACATTTGACTTGTAATTCGCTTTCCGTTGGGTATGTACTCGATGATTCTCAGAAACTTGAATACTCTTAGTGAACGGAGCGCGGTAAATCCAACAAAAAAATCAAGCTGGTGTGAAAACAAGACGCCAACACTTGGTAAGGCAAGTACCACAGAGAAAAAATCAATCTTATTCCAATGGTCTTTCAGATAGGATTTTAATTTGTTTGAGCTTTTGGTGGATTTAACCTTGATAACAATTTCATAAGTGAAGAGAAGAGTGAAAATGACATCTAGAATGTCAAAAATGAGGTAGTATTTTTCAAAAATAGAGAAGGTGTGGAGATATATAATTCCCACATTTATGAGAATGACAAGTAAGATGAATTTATCGTTTTTGACCAAGCTTTTCATGAAATGGCATATTGAGTTGTTAAACTTAAATCAATTATTGAAAAAGTTTAAACAAAACTGGTTCTTTTTTCTACAATTCCATTGATTTTTGAAAATTCAGAATTATTTTAACTTCGAAATTTTTACAGTCGTTTTTCCTGAGTTGCGACTCAAAATATAATTCGGGACAGGAAAGCCGAAAACTGTTTTAGAGTAGGTTAACTAAATATTTTTTTTATGCCAGTTTACAAATTAAAAGCAAAAGGAAATTACGGTGATATGCCAAAGGGGTATGAGTTTCAAGTCCCTTCAGCAAGCAGTCCGTCACCAAATGCATCTGAAGTTGAAGCTGTAATTAAACGATTAGGTTTCAATAATCAGGCTCAATCTTACAGAAGTTCTGGAAATTTCGAAGTGACAAAAGTTTAATCAAAAGGAAAAAAAAACATTATGGCTAAAGCATTTCAATTAAAATTCACCAAGCCGGTGTCTAATGTGGTTCCAAGTGGTTTGGAAATACAAGTCGTATCTACGAGTTCAAGGCCTCAAGAAAACGAGATTAAAAAAGCCTTGGAAGATGCAGGTTATAAGGTTGGAGGAAATTCTATTTCTGGAACCTACACAGTGGAAGGATAATTTTAATAAAAAGGCCCAAGGGCCTTTTTTGTTTTGTGAATAGGTGTAGTTATGTACGGCTTTAATCTATTGTATATGAATTCGAGATCGTATATTAAAAAGGAAGCTGAAAAATGAATCTTATAGAATATTGAGAAAATTGAAAAGAGCAACTGAGAACTAGATGCTCTTAGGTCTCTATAAGGGCCAAAAACTTAAGAATGACAGAAAAAGAATAAAAAGAAATGTCAAAAAAAATCCAAGATCAAACCTTCCTGTTCAAAGTGGAAATTAAAAAAATAAAATGACCACAATCACCACCTACAAATCCAAAATCGCTTCCCGATATATTCCGGTTGATGCAGAACAAATTGGACTAAAAATTCCGGAAAGCGAATGCTATTTCGCTTCCATAAAACACGACGGACACCTCACTTTCCTCTCTGTTAAAAAAGGAAAGGCGCAGCTTTTCGATAGAAATGGACAAGAATTGAAAGTTCCCGCTGTTACCAAAGCCGCCGAAAGTCTAAAAGAAGATTGTGTCCTATCCGGAGAGCTTTGCGTTTTTAAAGACGATCAGCGCACTTCTCACCGTGAGGTGAATGCGTCGCTCGACAATCCAGATAAAGCGGACTTCCGGTTCGGTGCATTCGATGTGTTGGAAGTCAAAGGTGCCGAATGCGATTGGGAAGTGGAAGAGAAGTTCAAGAATCTTTCAGAATGGCTCAAAGGAAACAAAGAGGCATTCGCCATGGAACAGAACAAATTCGAAAGCAGAAAAGACATCATCGCGTTCTTTAAATCAGCCGATGAAAACAATGCCGAAGGACTGGTTGTAAAACTGCCCAATGGCACGGCATACAAAGTGAAAAAGGTACACCACCTTGACCTAGTGGTTCTCGGCTACGCAGAGTCTAACGGTGAACAAGCCGGAGTGCTTCGCGAATTGCTTTTGGGATGCGCACTGGAAAACAATCAATTTCAAATCATAACCAAATGCGGCAGCGGATTCAGTGAAAAGGAAAGAACGGAGTTGGTCAAGCAATTGGAACCCCTCAGCGTCTCTTCCGAATACACCGAAGTGTCCGGAGCAAAAACGGCTTTCATTTTTGTGAAGCCAGAAGTGGTGGTTGAAATTTCTTGTCTCGACCTCATTAACGAAAACAGCAACGGCCCCATTAAAAAGGCGCTGTTGAACTTCGATAAATCAACATACACCGTTGTTGGAAATGCCTCGACACTCAGCGTGATCTCTCCCAACTTCACACGTTTGCGAGAAGATAAAAAGGCGAATGAGAAAGATGCCGGAACTCTTCAAGCTTATGCATTGTGTGAGCCACTAACAGCAGTTGCCTCTGCAGAAACAGGCGTGGCTTCTCAAATAGTCATTCGTGAAGTGTTCACTAAAAGCGGTAAGGGGGGTACTGCCGTTCGGAAATTCGTTGCGCTAAAAACCAACAAAGAAAAATCGGGCGCATACTCGCCTTTCGTGGTGGTCTATTCCGATTTCAGTGCGGGAAGAAAAACACCGCTCGAACAAGAAATTTTCTTGTGCGAAAATGAGAAAGAAGCAGCCGCAAAAATTACAGCACTGAAAGAAGAAAACATTAAAAAGGGCTGGGAACAATTCAATTAAAAAGTATGGGTAAGAATTTATCTTTTAGTATAGGATCTGAAAAATTCGAAGCGGGAATCACCAAGGTCGATCGCGATAAAGTTTACGGATACGTTGAAGAAGTAGTGTCTGATAAATCGGGTAATGTTTGTTCAACAGGGAATCTTCTCGATGATGGACAAACGCTTATTCTCTCTGGATCTACCGCTCTGAAAACCGTAGATGCAAACTTCGCAGAACAGGACAAGAAGGCATTGAAAACGGTATACTTAGACGGGACAGATGCAACGCTTATACCTTCTTCGTATGACGGAGAGGTCAAGTTGGAAAAGGCAAGTCTAGATGATTTGTTCAATTTGGAAATAACCACGGTATACCAATTAACATGGGAAGACGCAGCGGGTAAAGCGGGGATGTTGAAATTATTAGAAGATGGAGCTGTTTATCAATTTGTCTTCAATTACCGCGCAGACTATGAAGGCGCAGATGCCATGGTGCTTTCCAGTCAAAATGAAGTTTTTGTCCTTACCGGACGACTCCTCGATTTTGAATACTTGGAAAACAAATCGGCCATTCCTCCAGTTGAGGAAGCACCGCAAGAAGAGTCGGAAGAAGAAGTAGATTTTGGAATGTTATAATTTATAGATATATGAAAGGTTTAATTAGGTTATTATCACAGTTGTTGACCATACTCTTTATCGGCTATATTTTAGCGTTACTGAAACAAAAGAGCCATTCTCTCTATTATGCCATTTTTATTCCCATAACTTGTTTGTTATCGTTTTTTGTAGGAGCTTTTTTTTCTGTTGTTCTAGGAGGAAGCAATACAATCGGTTTCATACGAGAGTTGCAATTGCATTGGTATTGGTACATAATTTCATTTGGACTGTGTTTTTACTTGTTTGATAAAATTGTTAATGCAATCCAAATGGCTTTATTTTCAGAATATGCTAAATCTAAATTTTCGCGGAATCAATTTATGATTGGTCTAACTGGTTCTTTATTGTTATTAACCACGTTTTATCTTTTAGAAGAGCGTTTTGTTGTGCCGTTTTCATTCCTTCTTATTGCAGTTTTAGCTTTTTATCTATTTCGTTCAAAGAATGATAGTAATGCTATAAATAGCGAGGTTACAGAGTTTATCTTTAATAAAGTTGGAGACATTGCTTCCAAAGGAATCAAAGAGCGGGAAGAAATTTTGAAAAATGAAGTGTACAATGATCCGAAGTTTCGCGCCTTTGCTTCCAAATACAACATGTCCGAAGACGAATTTGTCGAGAAAGTAAAATCCTACACAAGCAAGGATCCTCAGCGTTATACGAAACTGTTAAAATACGATGTAGGAAAAACTCGCTGGTCAAAGTTTTTTTAATCAAACAAAAATTATGTCGAGATACATACACATATCAGATACCAAAGGGCGCGACGCCGAAGTTGTTTTTACATCGAAAACGAAAAAGCCGAAGGTGAAGTTCGTTACCTCAAAAGGTGAAGATGTAACCACTGTTCGCGTTTTAAAGGGCGGGGTGCAGAACTCATTCGATGGAATGACGAAAATTCACGGCGATGGCGAAGCCATAGCTCAAGCCATGTTAAGCGGAGATCCGGAAATTGATCTTCAATTGACGGGTAGGTTTATTCAAGGAAGCTCTCGGGTTTACATCGATTCAGAGCTCAAGCCCGTTTCAAGAATTACAAAGAAAGAAGTTGTATACGCACCAGACGGAAGCGTTAAAGAAGAGCGCGTTCCAAAAGAATTGCTTGCCAATATTCTTTCAGAAATTGCGCTTAAGCCTGGAAAGTTATTTCCGAAGAAGGATATGTATAACAAATTGGTTTTTGCCAAGAAATATCAATTGCACCACATCAATGGACTCACCTTCGACTTCTTGTTTGAAATGGCGAAGGAGTTACACGACAAGGAATCTTTAATGATGTTGGGTGGCGGTGCCAAAGGCAACGAGCCGCTGGTCTTTCAAGACGGAGGAAAAACCTATCGCGCATTCCTAGAAGGAAGGGTGAAAGACAATACCTATGTGCTGTTGTTGCATTTGTCGAATCTGGAGTTGAAGGGAGTGTGAATCACCAGGTGATGGACAACCATATATTATGAATAATACAAAGTCATCTGATTTATCCATTTCTATTCCAGATGGAATGAAAGAAATGTTGGTGGAAAAATTGATTCAATCGAGTGCTGGGATAGATGAGATATACAATTGGATTTTCAATTATTTCAATCATCAATTTAATGAATTTGAAAGGCCTATTGCGTGTAAAGTTTTTGTTGATGAACTCACTGCTTCATTTTCAGAAATAAAGTTGAAACAAATTAGAACGGTTGGTATTGATTTTCCTATTCTACTCTCGAGGGGATATAACAGGCCTGTTCTCATGGTCTGTGCAATGGACCCACTTCGCGATGATTCAGATTCGACTGAAGTTTCGAAAGAAATTGGGGTTTGGGTACCTTTCAGCGCAATTGACAACCCTGCAAATAAGAATTACAAGATGAAGACTTCTGACAAAAGGAATTTGTCTTTTTTTCATGCGCTTCTGGAAACGCATAACTTGTATTTAACAGATGCGTTTAAGTTGTTTTATCGGGAAGGGAATGAGTTGAGTAACCGTCAAATTGAATTTAGGAAGTTGCCGGTGCACAGGGAAATTTTGGAAAGGGAGATACAATTGGTTCAACCGAAAGCGATAATTTCATTGGGCAATCATGCCAGAGATTCAATCAGTCAAATTTTAAATTTACATGCTCCAGCGTGGTCAAATGTTGTTTACAAAACGAAAACGTGCGCTGGAATGACTGTTATTATGGTTCCTCACATTTCCGGTTCCGCGAGTGGTTTCAAGGCTCCAATTCTAAAAAATGAAAGTTATAAAAGTATCAACGGTAAGGATAATGAGAGGTATGCGCGAATCATTGCGAGTGTGATTGACCAATAATCATAAATAATATTTTGAATACATATAATAGCGAAAAGAATGAGGAAAATAATAAGATAAAAGACGTGGCCGAAAATGGTTTGTTGTCTTTCAATAAAACGTTAAATGAATGTATAACAAAAACAAGTCAAATGGATCTTGGGTTGTATAAACATTGTTCTGGCATTTTTTAATTGAACTAAAAAAAACATATTATGAAAAAAATAGAAGAGTTATTCGCATCACTTACTGAGCACCAAATTATTATTGATGGATTAAGCGAAATTAAAATTGAAGCAATAAATAAATATTGGCTTAGTGGAAAATTGCAGCAGCCAAAGGGAGAGGATGCAGCCACATCTGAGATTAAGCGACTCTTGCTGGTTGCTTTTGCTCCAGACAATTCTTTGCCAGCATTGTATAGAAACGCTCCGCGCTTAAGAACCTCACCAACGTATAAATCGGATTTTCAATATTACCGGAATGAAGAAAATTTCGAACCTGCTGGAACTTTAACAATTACGAAAGAATTTGAGGTTATTCCCACCAGTTTTTATCCTGCAATTTTTGAATCGCTTCAAACGAAAGTAATTAGAATTGCGTCTGACGCGTATGGCACACATTTTTCGACTGGAAAAATAGAATGGCTCAATGGAGTGAGAGAGATACAGATTCATGGTAATTTTTTCGGTTCAAAAAAATTGGAGACGCTTCCAGAGAATATCGGAGATCTCAAGAACCTAGAGGAGCTTACCGTTATTCGCACAGAAATAACCGGTGTTCCAGATTCAATATACCAATTGTCGAAATTGAAAAAACTCGATTTGAGACAGAATAAGATTACTTCTTTGACCAGCGACATTTCAAATCTAACGAGTTTGGAAACACTTGATGTATCCATGAATCGATTGGAACGTATTCCAGCGGAATTGGAGAAAATACGTACGCTAAAAGAAGTGAAGGTGTTTGATAATCCCTTCAAGGAAATAAATGATTTCATTGCTTTTCATACCTATCGCTACAATTACATCAGTGATCCAAAAGCAAAAGGTTTTATTGAATTGAAGTTCCCAAAAGACGTGTTGGTCATTAATAAATCTTGGTTAGAGATTCCATTAGAAAGAATTGAAGAGATTATAGAAAAGTTTGGAGTTACGACCTTAAGAGTTGAGTCTGCGGCTATGTTAAATAGAATTTTAATGCCAGAGGCTGTTAAGCATTTTAAGAAAATCCGATGTCTAGATCTTCAATGGAATACCTGGTCTAACAGACAATATGAAAAGGGGCTTTTTAGAGAAGCTGAAATTATGGTTAAAATGCCATCAAATGAAGAGTCGAAAATTCTTGAACTTCCTGAAGGAATTGGTTTAATGACTTGGTTAGAGGAATTGAATCTAAAGGGAAATAAAATTCAAAGGTTGCCGCAGGGTTTGTTTCAGTTGAAAGAGCTTAAAAAACTAAATTTATATGGAAACAAAATGGCAGAATTGCCCGATTCATTTTCTTCACTGCAGAAATTACAGTACTTGAATCTATCGAATATTGAGTTTACTATCATCCCAGAGAGTTTATTCAGCTTAAGTGAACTACAGATTTTGGATTTAGGATGGAATAGGAATATTGTTGAATTGAGTCCATTAATTTCAGCGTTGAAAAATTTGGAAGAGTTGAATCTTGAATCAAATGCAATCACTGAAATTCCAGATGAAATAGGAAAATTGAAAAAACTTAAAAAACTTATTTTGCGTTCCAATAAGTTGACTGTTTTTCCTGAAGGTGTTTTGAATTTGGAAGGATTGGAATGGCTCGAAATCGGGAATCAGACTATTGTTGATCTGCCAAGCAATTTAAAAGGTATTTCTGGTCTCAAACATTTAGAATTGAAGTCTGCAGGTATTAAAGAGATCAATGATTCAATCGGAGATTTGAAAAGTTTAGAGACCTTGGATTTGGAGAGAAATGAAATTGGTTCAATTAGCGAGAGTATCGGTAATTGCAAAAAGCTTACAAACTTGAATTTAGCCAACAATAAATTGCTCAAGAAACTTCCAGAGGGGCTGTTCGATTTGTCGAAATTGGAAATTTTGCATTTGTTTCAATGCGAGAAGCTAGAAGAATTGCCTGAGTCGATCTCTAATTTACAAAACATCAAAGTCTTAGATATTAGCTACACGATTATTTCGAAATTACCGAAAGCCATTTTTGAGCTGGAAACGTTGGTGGAGCTAAAATTGTTTCAATTGCCTATCACAGAATTGAGTCCTGAAATTAAAAAGTTAAAAAATTTAGAATATCTGGACTTGCGTTTAACCAAAGTAACAGAGTTTCCTCCGGAAATTGGAGAGCTTAAGAAGTTAAAGAAGATCGATGGTGGCACCCTGAACAAACCACTTCCAGCGAGTTTTTGCGATTTGTCTAATCTAAATTTCTTAGATGTTAATTTTGAAAATGTGGAAAAACCACTGCCCGAGAATTTCGGTGATCTGAAGAGTTTAGAAAATTTCTCAACAACATGGTCAAATAAAATAGTTGAATTACCTGCGTCGTTTGCAAAGTTGGATAATCTGAAAAGGCTAAGCTTAAGGAATACTCAATTTAAAGAATTTCCAATTGAGTTGACAGAGTTGAAGAGTATTGGGCATCTTGATTTAATGGACAATCAATTTACAGATGTTCCTGAGGAATTGGCTAAAATGAAATCGTTACATTTAATCAACTTTGATGACAATCCACTTGGAAGTTCGGCTGCCATGAAAAAGAAATGTGCGGCCTTGTTACCGGGGGTATATTTTTCATTTTAAATTTTTTAATTGAAAATGATCAGATTGGAAATTAGGGAAAACAAAGTAAATTCTGGATTGAAAAAAAAATGAGGACCCACAAGGGTTAATTCGTTTTCATTATATTTGACCAATGAGCGATTTTCAATTTACAAATAACAAGTCAGGGGTGTTTTGGCATGACAAACTATTTGTTTTGAATTGGCGCCTCAATGCGAAATGGGTATTGGTGTATTTTAAGAACGGTCAAACGAAACGGTGGTGGAAAAGAACTGAAAGGCCTTATCGATTCAAACGTTGGTTTGTAAAATCAGCTCAAGGCTCCTTCTCAAACCTAGCGAACTACAATCATCCGTATATAATTGTTTACGTTTTCTCTTCCTTTTTTCCCTGGCCAACAAAGAGAATCATACCCATGCACGTGCGACGGTTTCAATCTGCGGCAATGCCTGTTCAAATGCATCCCACGAAGGCAGAAATTACGTTGCAACATGCGAACGTAAAGTCTATGGGGGTTCAAACAAAAGACACCTCATGCCAGGTAAATGAAGTTGGTCTAAATATGAAGTTGGTACTTCCACAAGTGCATATTCCCAAATTAGAAATAATAAACCTTAACCTAGATCTCAATGAACACAACTGAATCTTATCCTTTTCATAAAGCTTCCAAGATTACCAAATTCCTGTGGTGGTGCGCAGGTGCTGATTCATATTTTTTGATGAGGTCACCTGCCCAAGATAGAGTTAAATACGCCGGAATAGGTGGAATTGTTTTATGCACCGGAGTCTTGGCCATGGTTTCTGGCGGCTTTGCATTTCATACGGCTTTCGGACCGAAATCTTATGCTCTTAAAGAAGCTGAAGGAGCTTCTTGGATTTTCATTGCAGTATCATTTCTTTTCGCAATTGCATGGGGCTTGGTGATTTTCAATTTAGATCGATTTATCGTAAGTAGCACTGGAAAGGGTGATGGAACAGATAAAATGACGAGAAAAGAAGTGGGTAATGCTCTTCCAAGAATAGTAATAGCATTAGTACTTGGTTTTGCAATTTCAACCCCATTAGAAATTAAAATATTAGAATCTGAAATTGATAGCGAACTGGATAAATTTCAGAAAGCATACACTGCGGAATTAAATGACGCATCATTGAAATTGTTTGAACAGAATAAAGCACAGTTAGAAAAAAATAAAAAAGAAGTTGAGGAGAAGATTACGGGATATGAAAGCGAATTAAAAGAATACGATGATAAAATTGATGCTTTGAAGAATGATAAAAAGGCTGAAATGCAAGATAGACGAGCATACGGAGAGGGAGCAGTTGCAAAAGCCTTACAGCGCACTGTTGATGAAAAAATTGAAGAAAGGGCAAGGTTTGTCGAGCGGAGGGCGGCAGATGTGACTCGATTTAATCAAGAGTTGCTATCTATTAATGAGCAATTGAAAGGACTTGAGTCTAAATTGGCTGAGGATAGAAAAACGAATGAAGACTCTTCACATAAATACAATGGTCTGCTAAAAAGGATTCAAATTAGTCATGAGATTGGTGGTTGGATTCCTTGGGTTATTTTTTTCGTTCTATTATCAATCGAAATGGGGCCTATTTTCTTTAAAATGATGATGAATAAAGGTCCGTATGATTACATGGTTGAAAATTGGAACTACCGGCTTTATGTGAAAAACGGAATTGTTCGTGAAGATCATATTTTCGAGGGTAGAGACGGTATGCGTGTCATAGAGAAAATGAACTACCTCGAAGTGGAACAAGACCGAAGAGAAAAGCAAGACCAAATTGCAAAGCAAGATGAACTTTCAAAGAAAATTCTTGGTATTTGGGCTGAAAAGAAAAAGTCACAGATCGACGAAAAACCAGAGTCTTTTTACAACGAGAATTCGACCAATCCCCAGGCATGAAGGCATTGCTAGGAATGAATGACGAGGCACTCGAAGTTGCAGGAGGCCAAGAACGCATGCTTTATGCAACGGTTTCTTGGTGGCTTGTAGCTAATGTGATATTCTCTCTTGTGGGTAATGCTTTTTTTGGCTTTCTATCTTCTGGAAGTTGGTTTTTAACTGCGGCACTTGGCCTTCTAATGGGTTTTATTCATTTTTCGATTTTACGCTTGGCAATGATTACCTTGGTTACAAAACCTCTTGCGGAAGAGCAAACAGACCAAGTCTTAACTTCGGAAGATTTGAAAAAGCAAACGGTTAAACTTCAGGCTTTCTTTGCGCATTTTAGATTTTTAAATGGGGCGTTCATTTTACGAGTATTCTTTGTTGGAGCTATTGCGCTTACCGCAGCACTGCCTTTTGGTGCATTCATGCAAAGAGAAGAAGCCTTTGCAATCAATGAAGCACACCGTTTACATGTCTTAAAAGAATTGAAATACCATGAGGCAATGGGAACGCAAGTACTCAAAGAAGCGCATTATCCAATAACCGTTTTAGAGGAGTTGTGGAATAAAAACGCAACTTTTCGAATACAAGTTATACTGGTAATGCTTTCATTTTTTGCTCCTGTGGCTCTATTATATTGGCTTCGCGAAAGCAAGACATTTCAATATGTTAGTCGTTTAAAAGAACTTTCACGGACCGCTGTCATGATTGATTATCATGAAACCATAGAACAGTCTCAATACGCCTTGGATCAGAATTTCCCACTACATGGTTATCAACTTAGCCAGTTGTCAAATCACGAAGACGCTCCATTCAACACGAAATTCAAAGGGGAATTGAAAAGAAAAGTAGCAGATAGAGCTGCCTTCATTGCACATTTGAAATCAATCGCGTGACAGAGATAAAAGCCACATATTACAAAGGTGATTTTAGGTCGCAATTTCAATCGGAGTCTTTTGTAGATTCGAAAGGATTCAAATCGGCTGTTATACGACTTGAACCTCGCTATTATCTTGAGGTGAAGGAGGAAATAACTCTTGAGGAGTACGAAGAGGCAAAGAAGAATCGATTGTCAAAGGCAAGCATGCAGTGGCAAGAAAAGTTTCACTTGCATCATTCCAAAGAACAATCGCAAGATGCTATTCCAACAGGTGAACAGCAATTCATACGGCCGCATATTCTGCAAACTGAAACTTGTGAAATTGAGTTAGAGTGGAAGAGGGGAGTTGCCCGCCGTGAAATTTGTTCAGAGTTGTATGTTGAATTTGAGCCTTCAAAAAGCAACCAACAATACAGCGGTTGGGATTTTATTATGCCTGCAGAAGGCGTTGTTCAAGGGAAAATTCAGGGTACAGGTTATGTGCGAATTCCAATCCTAACTGAAGAAGAAAAAAGAAAAACTTGGGAAGGCCTTTTTTTGAAAAGAAAATTGAATAAGGGGTGTGGTAATCCAACGGTGAACAAATTGTATGGTGCATACATGAACCAGAATAGCGGATGCAGATCATTGTTTCCCGGTATTGGTATCAATGCTGGATGCATGCGGGGCGGATGCGGAAAAATGGGGTGTGGGTTATTGAGTTTACTGTTGGGATTGCTTTTACTTATGGCATTGTGGAAGTCATGCAATAAAAATTTACAAGATAATGGTGGTCAGCGTGTAATTCACGATACTGTTTATGTTGATGAGAAGACGAAGGAAGATGTGATTAAGCGATTCAAAGACACCACTACCATTTCAAAAACGGAAGCCATAGAACTGCCAAATGTTCAATTTTATACTAACAGTGCTAAGTTGCTGCCATATTCCATAAAAAGTATACAGGAACTCGCTGATTATCTCAACAATCACCCAAATGTACATGCGGTGATTGAAGGTCATACAGACAATGTAGGGGAGGATCAGTCGAATCTGCAGTTGTCACAGGCACGTGCAGAAACGGTA
>CAYSEX010000011.1:0-48154 GCA_964430305.1 uncultured Chryseobacterium sp. | reverse complement strand
AACATGGCAAAAATTAGTTTGCAAGACATTGAGCGTTCGCTGAATTATGAAAACATGACCATCTCTGGAGGTGCGATAGAAATTGACGACATGAAACGCACACTTAGTGTAAACGGGGAATTCAATAATATTGAGGAAATCAAAAACATTGTTATCACCGGACAAACGGGTGCGAAACTGTATTTGAAAGACATTGCAGAAGTGGTTGATGGGCACAAGACCCAAGAAAGTTACGGTAGACTTGATAAAAAAAATGTTATCACGTTAAACGTAATAAAACGTGGTGGCGAAAACCTAATCAACGCTTCAGATGAAATTCATAAAATCATTGAAGAGTTAAAGAAAGAACAGTTTCCCCAAGATCTCTCAGTAGTTGTTACTGGTGATCAAAGCAGAACAACTCGAATTACACTGCATGATTTGATCAATACCATCATCATTGGATTCGTATTGGTAACCCTCATATTAATGTTCTTCATGGGGGCCACAAATGCCATATTTGTTGGTCTATCCGTGCCTCTATCCATGTTTATTGCTTTCTTGGTTCTTCCAGGAATTGACTTCACAATGAACATGATTGTGCTCTTCGCCTTCCTACTCGGCTTGGGTATTGTTGTAGATGATGCCATTGTGGTCATTGAAAACACCCACCGCATTTATGACAATGGAAAAGTTCCCATAAAAATCGCTGCGAAAAAAGCAGCCGGAGAAATTTTCTTACCCGTTCTTTCTGGAACTGCAACCACACTTGCACCGTTTGTTCCACTTGCATTCTGGGGAGGTGTTATTGGGAAATTCATGATGTATTTGCCAATCACTTTAATAATTACCCTTACGGCTTCTCTTGTGGTGGCATACATCATTAATCCGGTATTTGCCGTGGATTTCATGAAACCACATGAACACAAAAAAGCAATTAATTTCAAAAAACTTGGTATTACCAGTGTAATTATGGTGGTTATTGCCGCCGTGGGTTATGCTTCGGGTAATGTAGGATTCGGAAATTTCGCCATCTTCATGTTATTGGTTTATCTCATATACCGCTTCATTCTTAAGAGAGCCATTGAAAAATTCCAACATAGCATTTGGCCACGTTTTCAAAATTTCTACGCCAGATTCCTAACACTTGTTCTTAAGAGACCAAGAACAATTTTTGTTGGAATGCTTGTGCTTCTTGTTGTATCAATTGGTGTCACAATGGCACGAAGTCCAAAAGTGGTTTTCTTCCCGAAGGCCGAACCCAACTTTGTCTATGTATATGCTTCGCTACCTGTAGGAACAAAAGCGGAAGCAACAGACAGTGTGGCCAAAATAATAGAAGACCGCATCTATGGTGTAATTGGTGAAAACAACCCCATGGTTGAATCTGTAATTACAAACATTGCCGTGGGTGCGAATGAGTCGCAAGATGACCGTGCACCCTATTCGCACAAAGCCAAAGTGGGTGTTGCGTTTGTTGAATTCGCAAAGCGCAATGGACAAAGCACAACCGAATATCTTGAAAAAATAAGAGCCGCCGTTCAGGGTATTCCTGGAGTTGAAATCTCTGTTGACCAGGAGCAAAGCGGTCCGCCAACTGCAAAGCCAATCAACATTGAAATTTCGGGTGAAAACTTTGAAGATCTCATTCAGGCTAGCGTTGATTTGAAAAACTATCTCGACGCCCAACGTGTGCCTGGTGTCGAAGAATTGAAAAGCGATTTACAACGCAACAAACCGGAAATAATCATAGACGTAGACAGAGAGAGATGCAACCGTGAAGGATTGTCAATGGCCCAGGTGGGTATAGAAATTAGAAAAGCAATTTTCGGTATTGATAACCCGACAAGTTTCCGAGACGATGAGGATGAGTATCCCATTCAAATTCGTTTAAAAGAAGAGCAAAGAAATAATTTAGAAGAAATTAAAAACATCCCAATCACGTTCAGAGATATGACCATGATGGGGCAAGTGAGGCAGGTTCCAATTAGTGCATTTGCCGACGTGAAATACAGTTCAACGTATGCAGGAATTAAGAGAAAAAATCAGAAGCGCGTTGTTACGCTAAGTTCCAATGTAATGTCTGGATTCAATCCAAATGAAGTCGCAAACCAAATCAAAGAGAAGGCTGCTGCATTTGATAATTTGCCAAAAGGAGTAACTGTAAACTTAACAGGAGAACAAGAGGAACAAGCTGAAACTGCAAGTTTCCTTGGAACAGCTCTTATGATCTCTATGGCATTGATTATTCTCATCCTAATCATGCAATTCAACTCCATTGGAAGAACGGTACTTATCATGTCTGAAATTCTATTCTCCGTGATTGGTGTTCTTATTGGACTTGCCATTTTTGAGATGGATATCAGCATTGTCATGACCGGAGTTGGTATTGTTGCACTTGCAGGTATTGTAGTTCGAAATGGAATCTTGTTAGTCGAATTCACAGACATACTTCGCAAAGAAGGTTATGAGCTTGTACCTGCTATCATTGAAGCTGGAAGAGTGCGTATGACACCTGTATTGCTCACGGCTACAGCAACCATCTTGGGTATGATACCTCTAGCGGTTGGATTCAATATTGACTTCGTCTCCATGTTCACAGAACTTGATCCGAAAATTTATTTTGGTGGAGACAGTGTCGCCTTCTGGGGACCTCTTTCTTGGACCATTGTGTTCGGGTTGAGTTTTGCAACGGTAATCACACTCATTCTTGTCCCAGTCATGTATCTTTTAAGCGAAAGAACAAAAGAACGTGTCATGAAAATTTTTGGCAAGAAAAATGAAAGTGAGGTTGAGCAGGAAACTGCTTCATAATATCCCGAGTTCTTCGGGGGTTTTGGTTAAGGTTTAGAGAAAAGCCTTTGACAACGGTCAAAGGCTTTTCTGTTTAACTTGCAGCATGAAATCTCCTTTCAATTACATGTCAGCGAAATCTCAAGTAGCTATTGTACTTGTTATCCTATTCTTCGGATATCTCATTGCCCAAATTGCGGCTTTAGGTCTTATGACTAGCCAATTCGGTTCACTAGATGCAACTCAAAAAATACTGAACGGAGAGGTAGTTAACGAATCCGATTTTATTTATCTCATTTGGGTAAATGTCATCGTTCAAGGAATCTGGGCTTTCATAACTTTCTTCGGCGTTCAATTCCTCCTGTCAAAAATTCCCACCCCTAACCTTAAAAACATTCAACTCGTGACAAGTTGTCTCGGTGTTCTTTGGATTTTATTATCCATTCCAGGGGTGTATGGTATTGCTACTTGGATTGAACCCCTGCTGCCTCAAGATTGGATGAATTCAGGAATGGAAAATTCTTCCAATGCGTTCTATGAAAATTTAATTGGTTCAGCAAATGTGACCGTCTTTCCTGTTTTCATATCCACCGTAATAGCCGCACCCATATTCGAAGAACTCATCTTTCGCGGAGCCATTCAACCGGCGTTATACCAGTTCTTTCGTTCACCACACGTGAGTATTTGGATCACGGCTATTCTTTTCTCAGCCATTCATCTGCAACTGGCCGGCTTCATACCACGCGTTATTTTAGGAGCCTTGCTCGGATATCTTGGGTATTGGTCAAAAAGCATTTATCCTTCAATTCTAGCCCATGCATCATTCAATGCATTTAGCCTATTCATGGCCATGTCACCCTCTTACGAAGCAAATTTCAACCTACAAATTGAAAATCTTTGGCTGCCTATTCTAAGTATTTGGTTGGGCATAGCGTGCTATTATTTCATTGCGAAAAAAACAGCATCTGCGCGGTTATTAAATGAATAGTTTTCCTACCTTCAAAACGAATATGAACGCAAGAGAAAAAGAAACGTATATCATTGGTGAAATAGGCCAAAATCACAACGGATCGGTAGATTTAGCTAAACAAATTATCGACGTTGCTTCCGAAGAAGTTTATGTTGAGCTATTTGACCTTCGACTTAAACCCATGAACGCGGTTAAACTTACAAAGCGCGATTTAAATGAGGAATTGAGTCAATCACAGATGAACGCGCCATACAATAGCCCACATTCATTTGGAAAAACATACGGTGAACATCGCGCAGCTCTGGAACTTTCAGACGATGCGCATTTTGAACTTTATAAGTATGCTAAATCAAAAAATTTAGATTTCATTGAAACGCTTTGTGCTAAAGGCTGCTTATCTCTTTTGAAATTATTCACACCAGACGCATTGAAAGTAGCTAGCAGAGACTTAACCAATTTACCACTTCTGGAAGCCATGGCTGAAACAAAGATTCCTATGATTTTGTCAACGGGAATGGCCGGGAAACAAGAATTAGATGAAGCTTTAAATACCATTACAAAACACCACAACAACATCTCTATTTTACATTGTACTTCGGAATATCCTACTCAACCTGAGCATGTAAATCTTCATACCATCACCTATTTAAAAGAAAACTACACCCAATATAAAATAGGTTTCAGCGATCATACCATTGGAATTGTAACCCCCGTTGCCGCCGCAGCGCTTGGCGCTGAAATCATTGAAAAACACATTACCATGGACCGAACCCTGAAAGGTACGGATCAGGCTGGATCACTGGGACCAGATGGAATATTCCGGATGGTAAGAGACATACGGCAATTGGAAATTTGGATGGGTAGAAAAGAAATCTTCATTGAACCGTCAACCGCAACTGCGAAACAAAAGTTAGAGAGAAGCATTGCATCTATAAGAGATATTCAAGCCGGCGAAATCATTTCCGTTCATGATATACACCTCCTTTCTCCTGGGGATGGATACAAATGGCGAGATCAACATTTAGTGTTAGGAAAAAAAGCCACTCAGTACATTCCTGCAAATGAAATCATTTATCCAAACCTCATTGACTAAATGCTTCCTAAACTAATCATAACAGACATAGACGGGGTTTGGACAGATGGCGGTATGTATTACGACAATCAAGGTGGTGAATTTAAAAAATTCAACACCTCAGACAGTGCGGGTGTGCTGCTATGCAGACAATTGGGAATTCAAGTTGCCATCATTACCGGAGAAAACACGGATATTGTTTCTCGGAGAGCGAAGAAATTAAACATTGATTTACTCTTTCAAGGAGTCCAAGATAAAGTCTCTTGTGCTGAAGAAATTTGGAACAAAACAGGTTGTACACCAAGCGAAACGGCATTTATTGGCGATGACTTCGGAGATGTTCCTTTATTGCAAAAAGTTGGATTTGCAGGTTGCCCAGCAAATGCATCGGAATACATAAAAAAATATGCCCATTGGATCGGCCAGAAAAAAGGTGGAGATGGAGCATTTCGCGAATTCGTAGAGCATATATTAATCACCGAAGGTTTACTTGAAACCACCGTTGAACAAATTATCACAAAACTGCATGCAACCAAATAAAGCCATTATTATAGTAGCCGGTGGAACTGGAACTCGCATGGGGTCTGATATTCCAAAGCAATTTCTAAAGCTTGGCGGAATTCCAATTTTAGTTCGAACCTTAAAAACCTTTTTCAGTTACGATCCACAAGCCAAAATAATTGTTGTCATGCACCCTGAATCCATTGAACAGTGGAAACAAATTGCGACAGAATTCAACGCACCCAAACATGAAATTATTCCTGGCGGAAAAGAACGATTTTTCAGTGTGAAAAATGGATTAGACTCAATTGATGACAGCACTAAATACATTGCAGTGCACGATGCCGTTCGTCCACTTGTCTCCGAAAAAACACTAGCCAACTGTTTCAATGCCCTTGAACAACATAGTGCTGTTGTACCCGTTATTCCAATCAATGATAGCATTCGATTTGTGAACGAAGAAAAAAACGAAAGCGTAGACCGAACAAAATTCAAACGAATTCAAACTCCTCAATGCTTTCATTCAAACATTTTGAAAAAAGCATACTCCGCCGAATACAATGAGCTTTTTACCGATGATGCATCTGTTGTTGAATCGAAGGGTCATTCGGTATTCCTTGTAGAAGGAAATTTAGAAAACATTAAAATTACTTCTCCAATTGATATTCTAGTTGGAGAAGCCCTCATCAACTCTTTGAAATCATGACGCCAAAAGCAGAAAAAATTCCTTTCGAAATTACAGAACACAACCATACTAGAATTGATCAATACTATTGGATGCGCCTTTCTGACGAACAAAAAGAAAGTAAAACACCCGATGAGCAAACTCAAAAAGTACTGGACTACCTTAAAGCTGAAAATGATTACACCAAATCAGAAATGAAGCATACTGAGGAGCTTCAAAAAGAGCTTTTCGAGGAAATGAAAGGACGTATTAAAGAAGATGATAGCAGTGTACCCTTCTTTAAAAATGGATATTGGTATTACACCCGATTTGAAAAAGGAGCAGATTATGCTTTGAATTGCAGAAAAAAAGAATCTCTGGAAAACGGAACTGAAGAAATTCTAATCAATGGACCTGAACTCGCTAAAGGAAAAGATTATTGGGCACTAGGAGGTCTAAGTGTAAGTGAAAATAATGAACTCATGGTTTACGGCATTGATGACGTAAGCCGAAGAGTGTATACGCTCTACATAAAAAACCTTCTAGACGGAACCCTTCTACAAGAATGCATTGAAGGTACTTCTGGTGGTGCCACCTGGGCCAATGATAACACCCATTTCTTTTATACGAAAAAAGACCCGAACACGCTGCGCGATTGCCAAATTTGGCGACACAAAATAGGAACCTCACAACAAGATGATGTTCTTGTCTTTGAAGAATCAGACGAGGAATTTTCTTGTTACATCTATAAAACAAAAACAAAAGATTACCTCATTATTGGAACTTCGCAAACAGTCTCTGATGAATGTTGGATCCTTTCAGCTCATTCGCCACTAGATTCTTTCGTTTGCTTCCAGAAAAGAGAACGTGACCATGAATATGGCATTACCCAATTTCAAGACAAGTTTTATATTCTTACCAATTGGAAAGCACAAAACTTTCGATTAATGACTTGTCCGTTAGATAAAACAGAAAAAGAAAATTGGGAAGAATTAATACCACACAGACCTGAAGTATTACTTGAATCAGTAGAGCTCTTCGCCAAATTCATGGTTATTGAAGAGCGCTCAGAAGGTCTTATTCAAATAAAAATTCAACCTTGGGATAACACTGTTGAATCTCATTATCTTTCTTTTCCAGACCCCGCATACGATGCGGGTGTAGGAACAAATCCTGATTTTAATTCAACCTGGCTTCGATTTGGATATTCCAGTATGACTACACCATCAAGTGTATTTGATTACAACATGGAAACCAAAGAACGTGTTTTGAAAAAACAACAACCCGTGCTTGGCGATTTCAAATCTGAAGATTATACCTGTGAACGAACACACGCGTTGGCGTCTGATGGAGTGAAAATTCCAATCTCTTTAGTATACAAAAAAGGAACAAATCGAGATGGCAGCGCTCCTTGCTTGCTCTATGCATACGGAAGTTACGGACACAGCATAGATCCCGGATTTAGTAGCACAAGACTTTCACTTTTGAATCGTGGATTTGTTTATGCCATAGCACACATTCGAGGTGGAAGTGAAATGGGAAGACAGTGGTATGAAGATGGAAAACTGCTCAAGAAAAAAAACACATTCACAGACTTCATTTCTTGCGGCCAATTTTTAATTCAAGAAAAGTACGCCTCAGAAGAAAAACTATTTGCTATGGGTGGAAGCGCTGGCGGTTTGTTAATGGGGGCAATTGCCAATATGGAACCACTCCTTTTCAAAGGAATTATTAGCGCCGTGCCTTTCGTTGATGTTGTAACCACCATGCTAGATGAAAGCATTCCGCTTACCACCTTTGAATTTGATGAATGGGGAAATCCGAAAGAAAAAGATTACTATGATTATATGCTTTCATATTCACCCTATGACAATATTGAAGAAAAAGAATATACCAACATTTTAGTTACCACCGGTTATTGGGATAGTCAAGTTCAATATTGGGAACCTGCGAAATACATTGCTAAAATGAGAGAACTCAAAACAGACACGAATAAACTACTATTTGAATGTACTATGGAGGCCGGTCATGGCGGTAAGTCGGGTAGATTCGAGGCGCTGAAAGAAATTGCACTTGAGTACGCCTTTATCATAGACCTTGCAAAGTAAAATAACTCAGAATTCATGGCGCGTAAATCAAAAAAACAACAGTGGAAAATTGTCTTGCTTTTGTTGGCAGCGGCCATCTCTGGCGTTACGCTTTGGTATACGAATAACATTGCTAAAAAAATTCGAAACGAAGAAAAAAGCAAGGTAGAATTATGGCACAACGCCATTCGAAAAAAAGAAGAGCTAGTTGCTCTTACAACAGTGCTTTTCGATAGTCTTCGAAAAGAAGAAACTACCAAAGCAGCAATACTTGCCTCAGCATTTGAAAACATCAATAAAGCCAATGGTGACCTTACTTTCGAAGCCAAAGTATTGGAATTAAATACCTCTATTCCTCTGGTTATTGTAAACGAAGACGGGGAACTTTCACTTTCGAAAAACATTGACGAAACTTTAATTGAAGATCCTTCCGATTTAAAGAAAGTTATTGCAGAATTTGAAAGCGAACACAAGCCTATTGATGTTGAAGGATTTGGACTCACCATGCGCATATACTACAGCAATAGCGCCATGTATAAAGAGTTAAAAAACACAATTGATAATTTAGTCAATTCATTCTTTTCAGAAACCGTTATCAATACGGCCAGTGTTCCTGTAATTGTAACCGATAGCACGCAAAACAATATCGAATTCGTTGGAAAAGTAGACACGCTCAAGAACAATGTCAATGATGTATTAACTGAAATGAAATCTGGTTACGAGCCCATTGTTATTCGAATTCCAGGAAGACCAACTCAATACATTTATTACGCCGATAGTGAAACCATTGAACAGCTGCGATGGTTCCCATATCTTCTACTTACGCTAGTCGGAGTCTTCTTGCTCATTGCATACATTCTATTCTCAACCTTCCGAAAATCTGAACAAAACCAAGTTTGGGTTGGAATGGCCAAAGAAACTGCCCATCAGCTAGGCACTCCGCTTTCAGCGCTTATGGCCTGGCGTGACTTGTTTGAAGCAGAAGGAATTTCTAAAGAACTTATTACTGAATTCAATAAAGACATTGATCGGCTATCTACCATTACAGAACGGTTCTCTAAAATTGGTTCAGAGACCACTCTTTTGGAAATTCCTGCAACCGATTTGGTAAAAGAAACTTTGAACTACCTCAGTAAACGCATTTCTTCTGAAGTCAAAATTCATATTATTGAAAACACTACTTCCACAGTGCTTGTAAATGCTGCTTTATTCAGTTGGGTTATAGAAAATTTAGTGAAAAACAGCGTAGATGCAATGGAAGCAAAGGGCACCATTTCAGTGCGTATACATGATCATAAAAATCTAGTCTTCATAGATGTTCAAGATTCCGGAAAAGGTATTCTGAAAAGAAAATGGAAGTCTATATTCGAACCCGGATACACCACAAAAGAACGCGGTTGGGGCCTTGGCCTTTCATTAGCGAAACGTATAGTAAATACCTATCACAAAGGAAAGATAAGTGTTGTTTATTCTGAAATTGGCAAAGGAACTACCATTCGAATTGCACTGAAAAAGGCGAGATAATTCTAACTTTTATTTTTCTTTTTCTCTTCGTAATCTTTTTGCATTTTCTCACTCCACTGCTTCATATACTTACCTAAGAATATGGCAACAAGACCAATCACAATTGCGAAAATAGCATATAGCATAAATTTTTATTTTAAATGTATTTTGAATTATTGAGCCAGCTGTAACAACTCTTCTTTTATTCGATGAATTCTGGCATTCAATGCTGTGGCAGTATCATCATACTCTTCCCGAGAATCCAGCTCCTGTCTCAATGAAAAATAAAACTTAATTTTCGGCTCTGTACCACTGGGGCGAACTGAAATCTTACTTCCGTCAGACAATATGAACTGCAGTACATCTGATTTGGGTAAATCAATAGTTCTTTCCTCTTGAGTTTCCAAATTTATACCTCTGTTTATTTGATAATCTGAAACTTCAGAAACACGCACGCCTCCTAAAGAAAGCGGCGGTGTATTTCTCAAGATGTTCATCATGTTCTTAATTTGTTGTACACCCTCTAATCCTTTGAGTGTAATGCTCACCAACTCTTCTTGAAAGCAACCATGCGCCTCATACAACTCCATGAGCATATTCCACATGCTGGATCCATTCGCTTGGGCATATGCAGCAATTTCGGCAAATTGAACAGCAGAAAGCGCCGCATCCTTGTCTCGAACAAACTCTCCTACAAGATATCCATAACTCTCCTCACCACCTGCAATGAAGACCTCTTGTCCTTCCTTCTTTCCAATTAATCCAGCTATGAATTTGAAGCCTGTCAATGTCTCGTAGCATGGAACATGAAATGATTGTGCTATTCTATCAATCAAATCTGTTGTAACAATTGTCTTTGCTACATATGCATTGGTGGGAAGTATGCCCAATTCAAGGCTTCGTTTCAGCCTGTAATAAACCAGTAAACTACCCGCTTGATTTCCATTCAATAATACCAGTTCGTTTTTATTATTTCGAACCCCAATTCCAACGCGATCTGTATCTGGATCAGTCCCTAAAACCAATGAAGCGTCTTCCTTCGAAGCAAGATCCAACGCCATTTTCATGGCACTTCTTTCCTCTGGGTTTGGAGATTCTACTGTAGGAAAATTTCCATCCGGAACGGCCTGCTCTTGTACAAGCTTTACATTTTTAAATCCATAGGCAGCAAGCGTCTTGGGCACCAATGTTATTCCTGATCCATGAATAGATGTGTAAACTATTCCCAAATCAGAAACCTGCTGAACTTCACTGGCACTTAAATTCAATTCACTCACCAGTCCTAAATATTTCTCCTCAACATGAGATGGAACAGCCTCAACAAGAGTTTCGTTTCGATCCTTTTTAACCTCATTCCAATGCGCAACGCCGCGCACCTCTTGTATTATTCCAGCATCATGCGGTGGTAAAATTTGACCACCATCATTCCAATAAACTTTATATCCGTTGTATTCTTTTGGATTATGAGAAGCGGTAATAACAATTCCGGAGGTACAACCCAATTCACGAACAGCAAAGGATAATAAAGGTGTAGGTCGAAGTTCATTGAACAAAAACACACGAATTCCATTCGCGCTCAGCACATCTGCCGCAATTGAAGCAAAGAAAGAAGATTGGTTTCTTGAATCATAGGCAATCCCTACCGAACCTGTATTTACATTTCTATTGATATAATTCGCTAAGCCCTGGGTAGCCATGCCAACGGTATATCTGTTCATTCGCATGCTTCCTACTCCCATAACTCCGCGTAGGCCCCCCGTTCCAAATTCTAAATCAGAATAAAACGAATCAATGAATTGCTTTTCATCTTCTTTTTCTAGTCGATCAATTTCATTTCGGGTATCTACATCCAAATCAAAGGTTCTCCAATGCTCTGCCTTTTTTTGAGCCAATTCTAATGCTGTCATTTTTTATTCTCTAATTATATCTTGCAATTCCTTGCGCCATTCACGATTCGGGAATTGAAAAATCTGTTCTGCTAAATTTGAATTAAGAGCTGAAAATTTAGGTCGCTTCGCTGCCATATTCAATTGATCAGAAGAAATTGATTCAATTTCAACTTCACATTTCAATTCCTCTTGAATGGCCACCGCAAAGTCATACCAACTTATTTCACCCTCGTGGCTATAATGATACAAACCAAATTCAACATCGTCAACTTCGGTATGCATAATAAATTCTAAAATGTCATTTGCCAAAGCCATCCCACTTGTTGGACAACCCAACTGATCGTTAACAACGCGAAGATTTTCTCCGGCTTTTATTTTGGTTGAAATGGTAGAGTAAAAATTCTTTCCAAATTGTGAATAGAGCCAAGCAATTCTAAATATCAACGCTTTGCCATACCGAGACGCATGCATTTCACCTTGAAGTTTTGCACGCCCGTATTCACACCGAGGATTAACAGCACTAACCTCTGTGTATCCTCCCGGAACCTGATTTTCACCATCAAAAACATAATCTGTAGAAAAATGAATGAGAGGTGTATCGTGTTTTTCACACCAATTGGAAAGTTCCAATAAGGCTTCTGCGTTCACTCGCCAATTCAATTCACGCTCCGTTTCTGCGAGATCTACGGCAGTAAAAGCAACCGTATTGATAATCCAATCGGGAGCCATATTCCAAATGAATTGAGGTTCAAGCGGTCTCTCAAAATCTATTTGATCTCGTCCAAAAAATTGCAATTCCAAATTTGGAAATTTTTTTTGCAACGAGGCAAAGCAAGATGCCAACTGTCCTGATTCTCCTAATATGTAAATCTTTTTCAATCTCACCAAGCGAATTTATAACTTTGCTTATGATTTTTCATTTCGGCACATGAATTGTCTTCACAAAAAAAATAAAAGTTATGAGGTCTTCTTTCGCAACGCTTATACTTCTTTTGACTTTTTACAGTTCGCTTGCCCAAAACAATGAACCCGTAAAAAAAAGGGAAATTAAAAAGAAACTACCCCGAACCACTTCAATCTCTATTGGAGCTCAGGCAGTGAGACCCCTCGAAGATTTTGCGGCAACCTATTCTGGAAACCCCTTGGGCATCTCGGCAAATATCTCTATTCCAATTAAAAAAGCATCTCCATTTGAGTACGGCGTGGCTTTCGCTTGGAACAACATGGGCACGTTTGATCAAGATATTGAAGTAGTGGCTCCAATTGTAAATCCGGGCGACACCATTCGTAATCCAGGAACATACCGAGCTAGAAATAACAACTACCGTTACCTGGCACAATTCAGATTTAGGCCATTTAACGGTGCCATTCAACCGTATTTCGATTTACTTGGGGGCTTTGAAAATTTTCAAACCAAAACAGACATTACCGTTCAAAATAGTGGAGGATTTTCATCTGTAGAAGATGCGAAACTCATTCAACAAGGCGGTTCATTTCTTTATGCATACGGAATAGGAGTTCGAATAAAATTGGGAAAAGCTCAAAATTTATTCTTTGATCTTCGCTATGAAAAAATTGATGGTGGAAAATCAGAATACGTTATACCCGAAAGTGTTCATTTAGATCAAAACAATGCCATCAGCTACAACATAGGAAATACCTCTACAAAAAGAGATTTATTTCAATTGGGAATGGCTTTGCGATTCTAATCTACCTTTTAAAAATAGGAACTGTTGAACACGGTTCTCCAAACATAATTCGATTCACCACCGGCTGCAATTTCAACTGGAGCTGCACATAAACATGCGGTGTTAAATTCAATTCTGAACATCCTTTCACAACCACATTTTTATTTTCAAAATGCGATAATTCTAAATCCTGAATTACAAGTAAGGCCTTGTTTTCATCAACCTTATCATGCGTTGTATAGGTTACCGTTGATGCAATTCCCGATAATTTCGAACTCAATAACATAAAGGCCCAAGTTGGAATAATAGCATCAACACTGCAGCGAATCAAAACATGTTTTTTATAGAATTCGCTCCAATTCACTCCATTCATTGCCTCTCTGTATTCGGTTTCTCTCAAAACCAAACCCTGCCACAACCAAGGTGCAATATCCAATTCCTGGAAATCAGATTTCAATATGAGCTCAGATAAATCAAGAGTTATCAATTTTGAATTAGCTGAGATTTTGTTTTCAATCATTTACTTGCCAATTTCAAATTCCTTTTCATACTGCTCACTCACATAGCTCCAATTCACAATCTCTAGAACCGACTTGACATAATCAGGACGTTTATTCTGATATTTCAAGTAGTATGCATGTTCCCAAACGTCAATACCCAAAATTGGAATTCCAAAACGTTTGCTAATTTTTGCCATTAATGGGTTGTCTTGGTTAGGCGTACTCATGACAAACAAAGCGCCATTTAAATCTTTACACAGCCATACCCAACCGCTTCCGAATCTATTTTTCGATTCTAAAAGAAGTAACTCTTTTAATTTATCTAAAGAACCAAAATCGCGCTGAATTGCTTGAAGTAACCTCTCAGAGGGCACACGCTTTTCTTTGATTGGTGTTAAACATTTCCAAAACAACTGATGATTGTAATGTCCACCTGCGTTATTTCGAATAACACCATGAACTTCTGTTACACGCAATAATATGCCTTCTAAGGTTAAATCGCCATATTCTTTGACATACAAATCTTCAAGTAGGGCTGAATTCAAATTATTCAAATATGCCACATGATGTTTGTTGTAATGAATGTTCATGGTTTCCTTATCAATGGACGGCTCTAGTGCGTCTAATGCATACGGTAATTCACCTAAAACAAATCCTGGCTTGTTTTCACCTATTTGTTGACCCATTATGGTATTCACAAAAATGAAGGCAACGAAATACAATATTCTTTTCATATGTCTTGTTTAACAATTATTCAAACAAAAGGTTGTCAGTTTTTTCAAAAAACCCAGTCAAATGTACATCAGGCCATCTTTAAATTCGATACATGGGAAATGAACTTGAAAATAATACGGATTTCACATTGCCTGCAAACCGCAGCAAAAAGAAACTTCCGAAGTGGCTCAAGCGAATACTCATTACAATTTCAACCTTATTCATTCTTTTCTGTTTAACCATTCTTTTACTGTTAACCGTCTTCGAAGATGAAATTGTTAATTATGCTTTAACTTATTTCTCGAAAAATATAAAAACCAAAACTTCAATTGAAAGTGCAGAGTTAACCTTATGGACCAACTTTCCCTCTGCATCAATTCAATTTAACAACATTTATATTGAAGAAAATTCCAATCAGCACGACACCCTCATAAAAGCTGAAAAAATGTTTGTTTCTTTCGATGTAATCGACCTCTTCTCTGGTAATTATCAATTCGATGAAATAGGAATAGAACAAGGGTTCTGTAACCTAAAAGTGAATAAGCAGGGTGAAGAAAATTGGAATGTATGGATAACAGATTCTACGCAAAATGCTTCTAGCGAAAAATATGAAATTGCCATAGAAAATATTCTGACCGAAGAAATTCAATTCATCTATAAAAATGATTCAAGCAATCAGCAAATTCACTTAAACATTAACGACATTGAGGCGAGTGGAGCGTTTACTTCATCTGTTTTTGACATTGAAATTGAAGGCAGCTTAAGATCGAAAACACTCTCACTCAACAACAAGTCCTTCCTTAAAAACAAGGATTTTATTTTCAATTCAATCATTCATCTCGACACCGAAAAATCCCGGATTGAATTAAATAAAACCAGCGTCTCCATTGAAAACATACCCTTACTTTTCGAAGGGGCATTGGAATTTGGGCTGCACCCCAATGTGACTTGTAATGTTGAAAAAACAGAGCTCACATTCAAAGACATTGTCTCACTTCTTCCAGAAGAAATCAACGCCCAATTTTCACCATACGACCCAGAAGGAACAGCTATTTTCGATTTGTCAATTCATGGGCCGCTTGACAAAATAAATGTGCTCACTCACATTGATATTACTGATGGTTCACTGAAAGAAATTAATACCGGTGTACAACTTAAAAACATTCAATTCTCCGGAACATATACATTAAATAACGGTACCGATAGTATTCAAATAAAAACACTTCAAGCCCAGCTTGGAATGGGAAACATCAACATAAACGGTTCCATATATCCAAAGCAAAAACCAGAGGTTCACCTCAGTCTTCAAGCCAATTCTGATCTCAATGATTTGAAAAATTTCCTCGCTTGGGATTCCCTTACCACATGTAGTGGCGGTTTAAATTTGAATGCTCGGGTAGATGGAAAAATTGAATTCAGTTCTGTAGATAGTTCATTCGTTTGGTCAGGTGTAGAAATGGCTGGTGAAGCACAAATTACAAATGCTGAATTTCAATGGTATGGAACATCGCAACATCTCAAAAACATCAATGGAACACTTTCATTATTGGAACAAAAAGCTAAAGTTGAATCGTTCAATTTCAATTTAAACAACACCCAAATTTCCATCGCGGGAGAACTCCAAAATCTTATTCCTTACTTAACAAATTCAAATGAAGACTTACTCGTAAATACGCGTGTTTACATTCCAGAATTTAAATTAGAAAATTGGATTAACTCTCAAGAAGATGCTTCAGGTATTGGTATGCCAAATAATATTCGACTTGTTTTACAAACGAATGTAGATGCCTTTTCATATCAAACTTTCAACGCCAAAAAGGTTCAAGGAATCATTGAAGCCTACCAAGGCACATTCAGTCTTTCTCCCTTACGTATGGATATTGCCAATGGTGAAATGCAGACAGATGTTTTACTATCCCCTAAGGAAAATGGGTACACCGAAATAGAGGCAACAGCGAGACTGGAAGATATAGCCATTGATGACGTATTTCGTTTATTCAACAACTTCGATCAGACTTCTCTAACAGATTCAAACATTAAAGGAAAAACGCATGCAACAATTGAATTTCAAGGCATGTTTGATGCTTCATTCAACCCTATTCCTTCTAGCATTGTTTCAGATATTGATGTTCAAATTGAAAATGGTGAATTAATAAACGTTCAAAGCTTACAGTATATAACCGATTACATTCGATCAAACAAATGGATAGCGCCTTTCGTAAATGAAAATGAATTTTCAGAAAAATTGAAACATGTGCAGTTTGAAACGCTTGAAAACACCATTCATATTGAAAATGAACGCATAGATATTCCACTTATGAATATTGAATCAAATGCCCTAGATATTACTCTTGAAGGCTCACATACTTTTGCAAACTACCTGGATTATAAATTCGGGTTTAACTTGAAAGATGTGCTTTTGAGTAATGACGGAACAAGTGGAAGACAAATTTATATTTTCATGAAAGGTCCTTGGGAGAATTTAGAATTTGGTTTAGACAAAGACGCACTTCGCGCAGACCGCATAGAACAGCGCAATGAAAAGAAAGCAAAACTGAAAGAAAAATTCCGAAACCGACTTAACCTTCCTAGTATTCCAAAAAGAGAAGGAAAACTTTCAGTAATAGACGAAGGTGAAAGCAATAAAATTCAAAGCAGAGCTGGAGAAAAAATAGAAAAAATACAGACCAATGTAATTCCACTCTTAAAAAACGAATCTAAAATGACCGATGAAGAGAAAAAGCGTGTAGAGCAAGCTGGAAAAGGAAAACAACTACCCAAGTGGTTGCAAGAAAAAGGTCAATATGAAGAAGAAGAAGAATAATGGAAAAACTACCTGAAGCTTTCGTAAAAAAAATTGAAGAGCAATTTCCAAATGAATTTGAACAATTCCTTTCTGCATTAGATAATATTCCTAAAACAGGAATTTTAATTAACCCAAGAAAAAAAAATCAACCGAATGGTCATTCTGTTCTTTGGAATCCGTTCGGGAAAATTCTGAACGAAAGACCAAATTTCACAGCAGATCCGAATTACCATGCAGGAGCATACTATGCTCAAGAAGCAAACTCCATGTTCATTCATACTCTCATCGAATATGCTATTGGAAATAATAAGCCCATAACCGCTCTTGATCTGTGTGCCGCACCTGGAGGAAAATCACTTCTAATGAACAGCAGTCTTCACCCTGAAAGCTTCTGTTTATCAAATGAAATTGTGCCAAATAGGCTTTCCATACTCCGGGAAAACATCAGTAAATGGGGTGCAATCAATCACCTAACTATTGGCAGTAGCCCGGAAAAAATTCTCTTTCCAAGCGCATTTGATCTAATTCTTGTCGATGCACCATGCAGTGGTGAAGGTTTGTTTAGAAGACAGCCTGCGTATAGACATGAGTGGACTGAACTCTTGGCACACTCTTGTTCCATAAGACAGAAAGATATTTTAAAAGAAGCTTACCGCATGTTAAAGCCTGGTGGATTCTTAATTTATTCAACCTGTACCTACGCCCAAGCAGAAAATGAAGAAATTGTTGATTGGCTGTGTCAAGAGTTTCGTTTAGAAAACACAGCTATTCCAATTGAAAAAGCATGGAATATTCATGAAACGAAAACAAAAAATGGCGTCGGGTATCAGATGCTTCCACACCTAACTCCGGGAGAAGGTTTCTTTTGTTCACTGTTTCAAAAGGGTGATGATGAGGCTACTGAAACCAAGTTAAAATCTCGAAATTCTCATTTATCAAGACCAACAAAGAGTCAAGCCATAGAATTGAATCATTTCATTCGCACAGAAATTGAGACACGTGTAGATGCCAATGGAAGGGTATTCACTTTTCCATACCACCACCCCTTTTTCCCACTCTTCGAAAATCATTATCCCAATGCCAATCTAGGTGTCCAATTGGGCGAATTTGTAAGAGATATCTTTGTGCCTCATCAATCCTTGGCGAATACTCAATTATTCAATGAACAAGTACCTCAACTCGAGGTGTCTTTTGATCAGGCCCAAGCTTTTTTAAGGGGAGAGGCATTGGCTGCCGCATCCACTAGAGGTCACCATCTCGTTACATTTCAGAATCAGCCACTAGGATGGGTAAAAAGCGTTGGAAACAGATGCAACAACATGTACCCAAAACCTTGGTATGTCAAGCAAAACTATTCTGATCTAATTTCATGAAAGGGAATATCCAAAACGGGATATTGATGACAATCTTTAAAATCAAAATGCCACCATTCCGTTGTATTCATTTTAAATCCACAACGCTTCATTATCTGTTTCAAAATAGATCTATTGTACCTGCCCATCTCACTCACACCCACGGTTGCATTGGCCCAAGCTTTGCGATTAAATGCGTCGAACTCAGTAGGCATCTCCAAATAAGCTCCCGTCTCAAGATCATAAAGGCCAACATCTACAGCCATGCCTCTGTTGTGGTTCGATCCCCTTTTTGGATCTGCAACATAGCGCTTGTCTGGTTTTATTTTCCACATTTCCTTTTGAACTGACAAGGGCCTGTATGCATCATAAATAACCAAGCCCAACCCTAAATCACTTAACATTTCTTGCGCCTCATTCAACGCTTTTGCAGCATCTTTCTGTAAATAAGCCTTCGCCTCGCTATATAAGACTCTACCCGTAAAATTATTTTCTGTAGCGTAACGAATATCGAATTTAAACGTGCTGTTGATTGTGCTTAGATCGACCAAAATATTATTTCTTTCTAGTTGTTCTGTTTTGATATCAGAAGAAAGTTGCCAAGACGCCACACTCCTTGATTTCGGCTCAAATGAGCAAGGGGCGGTAACAACACAGGAAGTTATAGAAGGCACTAACAAAAGCCACAGCCTATTTCTTATTGACCTTTTCATTGACCTCTTTTATATCCTTAACTGTGGTGTCTGAAGGCAACTTCGATTCAAATTCTTTTATTTCTGGAAAAAGTGTTCTTGAAAATGAGTTCAATGGTTCATACACATAAGATGCCTCCTTTTGTGATTCAGGTAGCAAATGAAATTTCGAGTCTAAGGCGTGCAGCATAACAAACAAAGAACCCATACCCAACATGTATTTTCCAAGAGAAAACAAAGATCCCAACGCTTTATTCCATTTTTCCGTACCCCCTTTGATTTTGGAGGTAATCAATTTTCCTAAAAAATACATGCCCACAACCACAATAAGAAAGATGACCATAAATACAGCTACGCGTGTGCCAACGCTTTCATCCGTAGCGCCCATAAGTTTTCCAACGGGCTCGGATAAATAAACGGAAGCATACACACCAACAAAAAAGGCTAAAAATGAAAACAATTCAGCTACAAAACCATTCGACCAACCTCGCCAAATGGCCCAAGCCAATATAAGTACCAACAAAATGTCTAAATAACTTACCATACCCCGAAACTAAGCATTAAAGCAAAAGCACTATGGGCCTTCACACCTTTGTTTTGAACGAAACTGTGTTTATCAAAACATGTAGGACTTTCAAAAAAATGGTGGTTGATTTGTGGTGTGAACGTACGACCAAAAAAACACTTGGGTCAGCACTTTTTGCTTGATCTTTCAATCTGCGAGGACATTTCCAACGCACTAACCAAGCACGAGAACTATTCAAAAATTGTTGAAATTGGTCCGGGCACAGGTGCACTTACCCAATTTTTATTGCAACGAACTGAAAATATTGAAGTCGTAGAAATCGATGAAGAATCCGTTGCCTATTTAAAATTGCATTACCCAAAACTTCAAGGAAAAATTCATTCTTCAGATTTTCTAAGAATGAATTTAAAAGAAACCTTCGGGGATCATTTTGCTGTTGCAGGAAATTTTCCCTACAACATTTCCTCACAAATCTTATTTGCAGTTCTAGAATATCACACTTGCGTTCCAGAACTTGTTGGCATGTTTCAAAAAGAAGTAGCAATGCGCGTAGCGTCAGGACCCGGGAACAAAGATTACGGAATCTTGTCTGTATTGCTTCAAGTGTATTATGATATTGAATATTTATTCACGGTAGACGAACACGTATTCAATCCACCACCCAAAGTAAAAAGTGGCGTCATTCGCATGAAAAGAAAAAAAACACCACTATTAGAAACAGGTGAAAAGGAGTTTAAACAAGTTGTTAAATTGGCTTTTAACCAAAGAAGGAAAACGCTCAGAAACAGCGTTAAATCACTCTGTGGAACACAGCTCGACACGAACCTTCCAATTTTCCAAAAAAGACCAGAACAGCTCGGAGTTCTTGAATTTATTGAACTTACCCACCTCTTATTTCCTCACTTAACCAATCAAGCTTAAATTCGCAACATGGCCGCACTTGTAACACTCAGCGAATTCATCATGGAACGTCAGTCAGACTTCCCTTACGCTTCAGGAGATTTAAGCAGATTATTATCCGACATTGGAATTGCTGGTAAAATTATCAACCACAAGGTGAATAAAGCCGGCCTTCAAGACATTCTAGGTGCCGCAGGAAAAACGAATATTCAAGGGGAAACCCAAATGAAACTTGATGTTTTTGCCGACGAAACCCTTCTCAACGCCATGCAATGGGGTGGTCAGGTTGCTGGTGCGGGATCGGAAGAAAATGAAAAGTATTTCGCCTTTGATCACGAGCATTGCAAAAAAGCAAAGTATGTCATTCTGTTTGACCCGCTAGATGGGTCGTCTAACATAGATGTAAACGTAAGTATTGGCACCATCTTTTCCATCTTCAGACGAAAATCAAGTATTGGAGACATGGCCACGGTCAACGACTTCCTTCAGACGGGCGATGAGCAAGTAGCTGCTGGATACATCATCTACGGAAGCAGTACCATGCTGGTTTATACTACGGGGCACGGAGTAAATGGATTTACTTTACAACCGAGTATTGGTGAATTCTTTCTTTCTCATCCGAACATGAGAATTCCAGAAGATGGTGCAATTTTCAGTGTTAACGAAGGGCATATCAATGCGTGCAGCCCCGGGGTTCAAGCTTACGTCTCTTGGTGTAAAGAGGCCGACAAAAAAACAAATCGTCCTTACAGCGCAAGATATATTGGTTCCTTAGTAGCCGATTTTCATCGCAACCTTATCAAGGGCGGAATTTACATGTATCCAGGCAGTTCAAAATCTCCGGAAGGAAAACTGCGTATCCAATATGAATGCAATCCACTTGCTTTCATTGTTGAGCAGGCCGGAGGAAAAGCCAGTCATGGCAATGGAAGAATCATGGAAATTAAACCAACCGACTTGCATCAAAGATCACCTTTATTCATTGGCTCTTTGAATATGGTAAACAAAGTTGAAGAATTCATTCGAACATTAGGCTAATGCGAATTTCTATATTTCTTTATCTCGTATTGTTTTCACTCAATTCTTTTGGGCAAATACAATCACAGGTAACATATAGCGAAAAATTCCACAACAGAAAATCCATTCAAATCCTAAAATCATTTAAAAATCAAAAAGCGGTAGCAATTACTCTCAATGCCACTCTTGGTTACCTAGGGGTACATCGCATGTATTTAGGAACCGATGTAAAAGTGCCAGTGCTCTACTCTGCAACCGCGGGTGGTGGCGGAATTTTATGGCTTGTAGATCTAGGTGTTTTAATAGCTGTTAAAGACATCAAACCTTTCATGAACAATCCACATTTCTTCATGTGGAATTCAACAGAGACCAAATGAGTACTTCTATTTCAGCGGTAATCATAACCTTCAATGAAGGACACCATCTTGAAAAATGTCTTCGTGCAGTAAGTCAAGTAACAGATGACATTGTTGTTGTGGACTCATTCTCTGCAGACAACACCGTTCAAGTTGCTAAAGACTGCGGTGCAAAGGTGTTCCAACAAAGTTGGAAAGGGTATTCACAACAAAAAAATGACGGAAATGCCTTGGCCCAGCATGACTGGATAATCAGCATAGATGCAGACGAAGTCTTGGATAATGTGCTAATTGAAGCCATATTAAATTGGAAAAAAAACACGCCACAACCTGCCGCTTTCAGACGAATGACCAATTACTGCGGAAACTTCATTCGACACGGTGGTTGGTATCCCGACATTAAAATTAGATTGTTCAATAAAAAGTTGAACCAATGGGAAGGCACCATTCATGAAAACTTGTCTAACATAAATAAGGAAGACGTTTCTGTCTTAAATGGACACTGTCTTCATTACTCGTATTATACCATTGAACAGCATTATGCTCAAGCAGATAAATTCACTTCTATTCAAGCATTAGACCTCTTTAATCAAGGAAAAAAATCTCCATTGTTCAAACGCATTTTTAGCCCAATGGTTAAATTTTGTACTGACTATTTTTTTAGACTTGGGTTTCTCGATGGAAAATCTGGATTCACTGTTGCAAGAATTTCAGCATACGCCACACACTTAAAATACAAAAAGCTACATGAGCATTGGGTTTCCAAATAGGATTGCAATTGCAAGAACAGATAGTATTGGAGACGTATTAGTCACTCTTCCGTTGTGTGGTTATATTAAAAAACATGCACCGAATACCCAAGTTATTTTCATTGGAAGGAGCTATACGAAAGCCATTGCAGAGGCATGTCCGTTTATAGATGAATTCGTAAATTTCGATTTGAAAGATGATGAGCAACTCGAAGTTGATGCAGTGGTATTTGCATTTCCAGATGCACAAGTGATGCAATGGGTAAAATCCAAAAAAATACCGCTTCGAATTGCCACTGCGAGAAGAAAGCAATCATGGATTTATGCCAATAAGCGCATTTGGTTCAGTAGAAAAAAAAGTGATCTTCATGAGTCACAATTAAATTTCCACTTATTAAAGCCTTTTGGTTTACTGAATATTCCATCCATAGAAGAAATAACACGTCTTCAAAAAATTGAACCGCAAGTTCAAAATCCAATTCCTCTAGTACCGAATAAACGCTCGGTAATCTTTCATATGTTAAGCAAAGGAAGCGCTAAGAACTGGTCATTTGAACAATTTTCACTTTTATCACAAGCACTAGAGCACAATAACTGCCATGTTTATTTAACAGGCACTGCCCAAGAAGGAATCATCATTCAATCTTCATTCAACCCTAACCACAACATCACCGATTTAACAGGCAAGCTCAATCTCGCAGAATTAATTGCATTCATTGCCTCATGTGATTGTTTAGTTGCGGCAAGTACAGGACCACTGCATATTGCCGCCGCTTGTGGAGTGAACACCATTGGCTTGTATCCAAATACAAGACCTATGCACCCCGGAAGATGGGCCCCTATTGGCAAGCATGTGTTCACCCTAGAAGACGAATTGAACTCTACTTCAACGCTTCAAATTGAATTTCACGCTGTGTACAGAAAAATTATCGAAGCACTAAAACTTGACCTTCCTTCAGCATAGTTTCATTGGTAAGTCCATTCAATTTACTAATGCGCTTCATTTTAATGCCGTATTGTTGTGATATAGACCGAAGGGTATCTCCTTTTTTCACTTTATAGCTTGCAATACTTGCCTTATTTCTCTTCGGTTGAAGATAGATGATTTCACCTTCCTTCAAGACCATTAATTCTGGCCAATCATTATACTTTGCAAGGCGCTTTTTTCCAATCTGTGTTCTTTTTGTCAATTCTTCAACACTCTCACCTTTCAATGCCTTAACATATTTAATTCTATTCTCACTAATGAAATAGTTCAGCGATGCCTGCTGCCCGGAAGTTTCCAAATCATACTCATCCAAACCATATTTTTCAATGAGCTGAATGAGCTGTGTAGCATAGGTAGGACTTGTGGCATAGCCGCATTTTTTCAACCCTTCGGCCCAACCTTTATAGTCCGTTATTTTCAACTCGAAGAGCGATTCATACCTGGGCTTTTTTAAAAACAAGCTATGATCTTCGAAGCTATCACTCACATTGGGGTATTTCCGAAAACACTCGTTTTTTTCATCGTCATCGAAATACACGCGTTCACCTTCCCAGGTGGTGTGACATTTAATTCCAAAATGGTTGTTTGCCCTCTTTGCCAATTCACTATTTCCGTTTCCGCTCTCCAAAATACCTTGCGCCAACGTAATACTTGCCGGCACACCATACTTCTTCATTTGCTCTATGGCTAATGGTGCATATTGAGCAATATACTTTTCAGTAACTTGAGCAATTACAGGCTGACAAAAGAATAAAAAAGCAATAAGATAGATTCGAGGCACTTAATTGAATTTTTGAGTTTTCTTAACGTTTCCGTCTTTATCATAGAAAACCCATTCACCCACTTCTTTATTGTTCTCATACTGGCCCTCAATTTGCAATTCACCGTTTTCGTGCCATACACGGTAGTCTCCGTTTAGCATGCCATCTTTATATGTATTCAAGCTTTGTCTGGTTCCGTTTTGAAAAAAAGACATGCATTCACCGTGTCTTTTTCCATCTTTAATTCTAAACTCTAAATATACTTTCTCACTATTCGGGTAAAAAGTTCGCTCACCCACTTTAACAGAGTCTGTTCCATCAATTTCATAATAGCCTACAATCTTGTATCCGTTAATTGTTTTAATTTCTTTGGGCGTAGCGCTGTCTAACTCGTCACATGCTGTGAAGAGTAATGAAGCAATAAAAAATAGAAGCAAATTTCTCATGTTATTTATTTCTTTCTATCGTGTAGTTTACAAGAAGTTGAAGTGAATTTCTCGCTTGCGTTTCTGGAAAAGATTCAAGTATTTCAATTGCTTCATCGCGAAATGCAATCATTCTTTTCCAAGCGTATGCGATTCCGCCTTGGGCCTCAACTCTTCCCATTAAGTATTGTACTTTCTCTCTGTTTGTATTGAATTTTCGGACAATTCTCAAAAGCTCTCTTCGTTCTGATGCATCAACTTTCGTTAAGGTGTGTATCAGAGGCAGTGTCATTTTACGTTCTTGTATATCTATACCCACAGGCTTGCCAATTTCAGAAGTAACACCGTAATCAAACAAGTCATCTTTAATTTGAAACGCCATTCCAACCAATTCACCAAATCGAGCCATTTTCTGAACATCCGTTTCAGAGGCGTTGGCGCTCAACGCTCCACTTTCGCAACAAGCGGCTATCAAAGAGGCTGTTTTCTGACGAATAATTTCATAATAAACAGATTCTGTGATATCTAATTTTCTCGATTTTTCTTGTTGAAGCAATTCGCCTTCGCTCATTTCCTTCACCGTCTTACTCATGATTCCCAGCAGTTTGAACTGATTGGTTTTTACGCTAAGTGAAAGTCCTTGAGACAATAAATAATCGCCAACTAAAACGGCAATTTTATTTTTCCAAAGAGCGTTGATACTGAAAAATCCGCGGCGCAATTGAGAGTCGTCTACAACATCATCATGCACCAGCGTTGCTGTATGCAATAATTCAATCATAGTGGCCGCCACGTAAGTTGGCTCTTCCGGTTTTGAAAAAACCTTGGCCGATAGAAAAACAAATAAAGGTCTCATTTGCTTTCCTTTTCGCTTTATGATGTACTGCGTTACCTTATCCAAAAGACGATGCTCACTTCGCATCTGCTCTTGAAAATACCGCTCAAATTGCGCCATTTCACCCTTAACGGGTTCTTGTATTTCCTTTAACACTGACACGATACAAATGTAAGTAGTTCAACCAGCTTATTTCTTTTTCTTTTTCTTCTTCTTTGATTTTCTCATGTCTGGACCAAACAAATCATTTCCTTTATGTTTACCAGGGTCCTCTATAGACACATCTTCAGGACCTTTGTTCACATCATCGCAGGTTCTTTTCGGTTTGTGCTTTGCCCACATCAACGAAACCTTCAATTGAATGGGATAATAATGCGAATGAAAATAATGCATACGTTGATCTACAAAAACTCCAGGATAAAACTGAAACAGAGGCGCATCCAATTCAACAGTGGCAAAAAGACCATCGCTCATTTGTCTTCCAACTCCTACGCCCACAAAAACACCTCCTCTCCAAGGCACAGAGTAATTTCGAGGTAAATTATAATATTCTCCCTCCGTTGAGCGCTTGTACGCATAATCCATTCCAGCTCCCAATTTTGTTTGCAACCAATTGTATTTTTTAAAGCCTTTTATATTCGAACCTGAAAGATATAATCCCCCTCTGTTTTCATGAAAAATTCGTTTCTCAGAAATTGAAGAGCCCCAAGCATCAACACCTTCAAATAATTCAGATCCGTTGAATCTTTTGTAGTGAACTCCGAGGTCGATGCGATTAAAAAATATGAGGCGTTGGTTTATCCAATATTTCGCTAGTGATGCGTTCCAGCCCAATCGGGGTCGTGTAGAAAAGGTTCCATTTACATAAGCTGGAGCAAACAACTCGTCTTCTCTGTTCCACCTGGTGCTGTACGTTATGTTTGGGCCAACTGCAAGGGAAATTCCCTTGGGTAAATAATCAGTTCTTTCATAAAACAAACTGCTTAAACTTGCCTTCTTCTGACCGAAGGTCAATCCAGTCAGCAATACCATCAATAGCGCGAATACGTAGGTTCTCATATTACAAAAGAAATGGAACTAACTCGAAAATAAATAGCCTCGCAACGGAAGTTTGAACAACAGCCTGTGAGTGCTTTCATTTCGTATCTTTGCAACATGTCAGTTACCTCAAAAGGAGCGGTAAATGAAACCGCGAAAAAAATATTGCTCGATGACTATTTTCTTGCTTGTCTCAGCCGAGAAGCATCGCTATTGGGAAGGAAGGAAGTTTTAACTGGAAAAGCCAAATTCGGGATTTTCGGAGATGGAAAGGAATTGGCTCAAATTGCAATGGCTAGACAGTTCAAAAATGGCGATTGGCGCAGTGGCTATTACCGCGACCAAACATTCATGATGGCCATTGGAGAGCTTACGGTAAAACAATATTTCGCGGGTCTCTATGCCCACACAGATGTCAATAAAGAACCGTCTTCTGGAGGTCGACAAATGGGTGGTCATTTTTCAACTCGCTTCATTGACGGAGAGGGAAAATGGAAGAATGTCATGGAGCATAAAAACTCTTCCTCTGATATTTCTCCTACTGGCGGACAAATGCCACGACTGCTTGGGCTTGCTCAGGCATCTAAGCTATACAAGCAAAACGAAAAACTTCATCATAAAACCAATTTTTCAAATAAAGGAAATGAGGTTGCTTTTGGCACAATTGGAGACTCAAGCACTTCAGAGGGTTTATTCTGGGAAACCATGAACGCAGCTGCAGTGCTAGGTGTTCCTATGTGTATGTGTGTTTGGGATAACGGGTGGGGAATTTCGGTTCCAAAAAAATATCAAACCGCTAAAGAAAGTATCTCCGATTCACTCAGCGGAATGGAAAGTGCTCCCGGTCAAGGTGGTATTAAAATATTTCGTGTGAAGGGTTGGGATTATGCTAACCTTCAAGTCACCTTCGACAAGGCTGTTCGCCATGCCAGAGAAAATCATCAGCCTGTTTTAATACATGTCGATGAAATTACACAGCCCCAAGGGCATAGCACAAGTGGGTCACATGAGCGATATAAATCGAAAGAACTACTTTCTTGGTACGAAACTGCTGACTGTCTTGTCAAGTTTTCCGAATTCATTATTGAAAAAGGAATGGCAAGTCAAGATGAACTTGATGAGTTAAGAAACAAAGCGAAGGTTCAAGTTCGAAATGAACAAAAACAAGCCTGGGATGAGTTTGTAGAGCTCATTCAAACAGATAAGAGGGAAGCATTAGGTCTCATAAAAGAAGTTGTGGCTACACACAATCAGCTGGCATCAACAAGCGTGTTGAATGAAATTCAAAGCGCAGAAATTAGAAAAGATATTTTCAATGCTGTGCGTAAAACCATTCGCATGTGTCGTGGTCAAGAAAGCGCCGCATTAACACAATTGAAAAATTGGTACGCTGGGGCACTGCGTAGAATGAACTATGCCTACAGCTCGCATCTGATGGATGGTCAAGCGAATCATTCACTTCATATTGCACCACAAATAAATGATACCAGCGAGTGGGTAGATGGCCGAATAATTCTCCGCGACTTTTGGGATCAAAAGTTAGCTGAAATACCTGAAGTACTCATTTTTGGTGAAGACGTTGGAAAAATTGGTGGAGTGAATCAAACGTGCGAAGGACTTCAAGAAAAGCATGGTGAACTTCGTGTAAGTGATACTGGAATTCGAGAAGCTACTATTGTTGGTCAAGCCATTGGACTTGCTATGCGCGGCCTACGACCTGTTGCGGAAATCCAGTACTTAGATTACATCTATTACGCCTTGCAGATCATGCGCGATGATTTAGCAACGGTACGTTATAGAACTGCCGGTGGACAAATGGCACCCGCTATCATTTCCACACGTGGTCATCGCTTAGAAGGTATTTGGCATAGTGGTAGTCCTATGGGAGCCATTATTCACAGTGTTCGTGGCATGCATGTCTGTGTACCAAGAAACATGACACAAGCAGCAGGAATGTACAATAACCTGCTACAGGGAAATGACCCTGCCATTGTAGTTGAGTGTCTCAATGGATATCGCAAGAAAGAGCAAATGCCAAGTAATTTGGGGCAATATGTTGTTCCAATTGGGGTTGCTGAAATTGTGAAAGAAGGCACAGACATTACTGTTGTGTCTTATGGTTCTACCTTGCACTTGTGCGTTCAAGCAGCCGAAGAACTCTCTACTCTTGGAATACACGTGGAAATTGTTGACGCACAAACCCTTTTACCATTTGACACAACCCATATTTGTTTGAGTTCTGTGAAAAAAACCAACAGACTACTTATTGTTGACGAAGATGTACCGGGTGGAGCTTCTGCTTATATGCTAGATCATATTCTGAACAAACAAGGGGCCTTTCAATATTTAGATGCTCAACCAGAAACATTGGCTTCTAAAGAGCATTTGCCCGCATATTCAACAGATGGAGACTATTTCAGCAAACCCTCAGTTGATGATATTGTTGAGAAAGTATACAACATCATGCATGAATGCAACCCAGCAGCTTTCCCACAACTATAACTCATCCGTTAAACATATAGCACATTAACTTGTTTAAGGTGCAGTTAGTTATATTGAATGAATAAAATAGTCCTGTTTCTCTTGCTGCTATGCGGCATGAAAGCCTTTTCACAAAACGGAAGTGTTTCTGGGGTTGTAATCGATAAAAAAAATCAACAACCCATTTTTGGGGCGACCATTCGTCTAGAGAACTCGCAATTCGGTTGTATATCGAATGAAAAAGGTGAATTTTTAATCACAAAAATTACTCCTGGCACGTACAACATCAAAACAGAGATGTTAGGATATGTCTCTGTAACCCTTTTCAATATTGTAATTACGAATGGAAATGCAAATACGTTCACAATTGATCTCACTGAAACAACCAATGAACAAGGGGTAATCAATATTCAATCTTTCAACTACGGTAAAGAATTGGAATCTCCACTTGCTGTGCAAAGCTTATCTGCTGAAGAGATAAAAAGCAATCCAGGAGGAAATTTTGACATCTCTCGAGTAATTCAAGCACTTCCTGGTGTTGGAGGATTATCTGGAGCAGGTGAACGCAATGACTTAATTATTCGAGGTGGTGCTCCAAGTGAAAACGTTTATTACCTCGACGGTATTGAGGTTCCTCAAATCAATCACTTCAGCACACAGGGTTCCTCAGGGGGGCCACAAGGTATCATTAATGTAAGCTTCATTGAAACAGCAACTTTGAATTCAAGTAGCTTCAATGCCAAATATGACAATGCACTTTCCTCTGTTTTACAATTCAAACAGCGTAATGGTAACGCCACTCGTATGCAAGGAAACTGGAGGCTTTCAAGTACTGAACTTGCAGGAACATTGGAGGGTCCAATTGGTAAAAAAACTACTTTTCTGGCAAGTGCAAGACGAAGCTATCTCCAATACTTTTTTCAATTGATTGACCTTCCCATTCGACCTAATTACTGGGACTTTCAATACAAAGTGAACACGAAGATTAATGATAAAAACACTATCACAGCAATAGGTCTAGGCGCTATCGATGAATTTTATTTTGCAGTTCCAAAAAATTCCGACCCCACGAAAGAATACATTATTCGTTCCAACCCGAACATTAACCAATGGAATTACACCATGGGCTTCACTTGGAAAAAAACATTAGAAAACGGATTCTCCACTCTCAGCCTTAGCCGAAATATGTTCAACAACCGATTGGACCGCTTTGAAGATGCGCAAGAGGGTAACGAAGAGAAAAGGACTTTCAAAAGTGAAAGCCAGGAAATAGAGAACAAATTGCGCTATGAAATCAATCAATTTTATGGAAATTGGAAATTGGTATATGGTGCATCATTTCAATATGTCAAATACAACAATGCGTTCTTTGCAAGAATTGCTCCTGCATATCAAGATCCAAATACCGGCGCTACAATTCCCGCTCTATCGATTGCCTTCAATACTTCAATTGATTTTGTGAAAGGCGGTGCATTTGTTTCTTTAAACCGTCTTTTATTGAATGATCGACTTTCAGTAACAGCTGGTCTTCGTTCAGACGTCAATTCATTCACAATAAATGGTGCAGATCCGCTTCAAGCCATAAGTCCGAGAGCGAGTGCGTCCTTCGCCATCAATTCAAAATGGAATTTGAATTTTGCAACTGGCAGATATGCGAAGCTTCCGTCTTATACCATTTTAGGTTACAAAGAAGATGGTATTTCAACGAATAGAAATAGTCCATATATCTTGTGTGACCACCTTGCACTAGGTACAGAATACTTACCTTCCAATTCGGTACGAATTACGGCAGAAGGGTTTTTTAAATCGTATAACAACTATCCTGTTTCAGTTCGAAATGGAATTTCACTTGCTAATGAAGGAAGTGCCTACGGTGCTATTGGCAACGAAGATGTAGAAAACTATGGAACGGGCCGTGCATACGGATTTGAGCTGTTCTTCCAAAAGAAATTTACAACCTCCTATTACCTTACCGCTTCATACACATTCTTTAAAAGTGAATTCACTGGTGATGATGGCAGATATGCCCCCTCAGCCTGGGATAATAGACATCTTCTTTCGTTAATCTTTGGCAAAAAATTCAAAAGAGGATATGAACTGGGAGTAAAATACAGGTTCGCTGGTGGCGCCCCTTACACACCCTATGATTTAGCGGCATCACAATTAAGTTATTTAACACTCGGCACCGGAGTATTGGACTACAATCAAATTAACTCACAACGACTCCCGTTTTTCAATCAATTGGATATTCGTATTGACAAGAAAATAAATTTTAAAAAATCCACACTCGATGTTTTCTTGGATATTCAAAACGTTACCAACGCGAAAAGTTACAGTCCTGATATTTACACCTTCGAGCGAAATGCCACCAACACGGGATATTCAACAATAGATGGTCAGCCCATACAAACCAATGGTAGCAATGCAGTTCCTATCTTTTTAGAAAATGTGAATGGAAATTTAATTCCTGCTTTTGGAATTATTTTCGAGTTCTAACCTCGAACAAAAAGCCATTTTACGCCTTTTCCTATTCCAACAAAAACGTAACCCAACACACCTAATTTGGGCTTCTCATATACATTCACCGTGATGGTGGAATATTTAACGTCATGTTCCATTTTCTTCAATTGGCCGCGCAATTGATCAATCTCCGTATTCAATCTTTCCAACTCTTTCTCAACCTTCAGAGCCGCTTCAACATTTTCCGCTTTGGCAAGCAATTCCAAGTACCTTGTGCGCGCCTTTTCCGCATTATCTAATCGTATTTGAACATCGGAATATTCATCAGAGACATCGCGTGTTGAAACACTCTTACTTTCCACCTTTCCTTCCTTCATAATGGTTTCCAAAACACCATTCATCTGCTTCGTATCTATTCGAATAACAATTTTATAATTGCTCTTACTCACTACGTAACCATCCTCTCTAGTTGCAAGTTTTTCTATCCGAGACATAGTAGAATCTTGGTTTCGAACGGTCAATGAAACACTTGCATTGTATACCAACATCTCTTTATTAAAACGGGGTGAAATTTCAGAACTCGAAATCTTTGATTTTCCTTCATACCCTATGATATCTCTCTCTCCCATTAAGCCTGCAGTAACAACGCTTTCCTCGTTTATTTCCGTATTCGTATACTCATAGTCGTATGTTCCATCATCATAAGCTGCAGAAGTATATTTAGTAGAACACGAAACCAATAAGACCGTTGATACAAGTAAGAATGCTGTGGTTGTGATTGAAAAACGCATCATGTTTGTTAGTTTTGTGAAGTTGAAAAACGACGAATGAAAGATTTATTGCATAAATACGAAGAAAAACGACCAGAGGTTGTTTTCGAATGGAAAGATCCTTTTACCGAGGCTGAGGGGTGGGTTGTTATTAACTCACTTCGCGGTGGCGCTGCTGGAGGTGGAACCAGAATGAGAAAAGGACTTGACAAACATGAGGTTTTGTCTTTGGCGAAAACCATGGAAATTAAATTCACCGTAAGCGGACCACAAATTGGTGGCGCTAAAAGTGGAATCAATTTCGACCCTGCCGACCCAAGAAAAAAAGAAGTTCTTGAAAGATGGTATGCCGCTGTAACACCCTTACTCAAGCATTACTATGGCACGGGTGGGGATTTAAATGTTGACGAAATTCATGAGGTCATCCCAATCACAGAAGATTGTGGCGTTTGGCATCCACAAGAAGGTGTCTTCAATGGTCACTTTATGCCAACTGAATCACAAAAAGTACGCAGAATTGGAAATCTTAGAAGAGGGGTCATTGGAATAATAGAGGACCATGCATTTTCACCAGACGTAGAAAGAAAGTACAAAGTAGCAGATATGATCACCGGTTTCGGAGTTGCAGAAAGTGTAAGACACTACTATGAAATTTGGAATTCTGAAAAATCATTGAGTGGAAAAAAAGTAGTTGTTCAAGGCTGGGGAAATGTTGGTGCTGCAGCAGCTTTCTACATGGCGCAGCATGGAGCACAAGTCGTTGGAATCATTGATAGAAACGGCGGATTAATCAATGAAAATGGATTCAGTTTCGAAGAAATTCGGGAGCTTTTTTTAACTAGAGAAGGGAACACCCTTGTTTCAAGCAATCTAATTTCTTTCAATGAAATCAATGAGAAAATTTGGAACATTCAAGCTGATATTTTCTTGCCATGCGCTGCTTCAAGATTGGTAACACAAGAACAAGCAGAAAGCATGTTCAACGCTGGTGTTCGTGTCATTGCATGCGGTGCCAATGTTCCATTTGCTGATTCACAAATTTTCTACGGCCCCATATCTGAATGGTGCGACGAAAGATTCAGTGTAATACCTGATTTTATTTCAAACTGCGGAATGGCAAGAGTTTTTGCCTACCTCATGAGCGAGGCAGATGTTAGTTTATCTGACGCAGCAATTTTCTCAGACACTTCAAAAACAATTAAAGAAGCTCTTAAAGCAGTTTATCAGAGCGGAATTGATAAAACAAAAATCAATGCTAGAGCTTTTGAGATTGCTCTGAAAAAATTAATGTAATGAACCTCTTTCTTCAAACACCAATACCCGAAGGGCTCACCGCTGAGAAATCATTAAATCTGGTTGAATTACTCATGAAAGGCGGATGGGTAATGTATCCGCTCTTTGCTCTTTCTGTTCTAGTGATCATCATAGCCATTGAGCGCATGTTGTATTTCGGCAAACAAGGAGTTTCAAATACTGCAGGATTTCAAGAGTTTTTAGAAAACATGACGCACGGAAACCATGAACAAGCCATGCGTGTTTGTGAGGAGAACAACTCTGCATGGGCACGTATCTTTCAGTTCGCCACATTGCGCAATAAATCAGCAGAAGAAAAAGAAAAGTTACAAGAAGCCGCTGCGAATGTTGAAGTAACTCGATTAGAAAAACGCTTGAACGTATTATCCATGATTGCGTCTATTGCGCCTTTATTGGGTTTTATTGGAACCATTGCCGGAGTAATTGTCATATTCTTTGATATCTCAACCACAACAGATATCAGTATCGGAACCATTTCCGAGGGTCTATATCAGAAAATGATTTCTTCCGCAACCGGACTTGTTGTTGGTATTTTAGCGTATTTATCTCACCATTTGTTACAAAATGGGGTCGACAAATTCGTAGCTCAAATTGAAGAATTCGATTTGCAATTGAAAGCAAACACGAATAGAGAATGAAAATAAAGAGAAGACATAAAGAAGGGGCACATGTGAATACACATGCTCTAAACGATATTATGTTCTTTTTACTTCTATTCTTCCTTATACTTTCAACATTAGCCAATCCAAACGTTATTAAAGTGCTATTGCCTCAAGCGGCCGAAACACAACAAAAAGAGGCAAAAAAATCGCTTCAACTCGCCGTAGATGCAAATCGAAATTATTTCTTAGATGGTGATCCAGTCACACTCGAACAACTCAACGGAAGATTAGAACTCATTGCCAAGGAATTCCCCGAAAGCTCATGCTCCATTTCTATGGACCGTTCATTGAGTGTACAAGATCTTGTAGATGTTATGCAAATAGGAGCGAAGAATGACATTCGCATGTTTTTGAAAACAACTCACGGCGAATAATAATGCTTATACTTTCTATTTTCATATTATCATACACTTTCATTATTCTTGAACACAATATCAAGATTGACAAAGCAGCCTCTGCGCTTATAGGCGGAGTTTTATGTTGGACCGCCCTCACTTTTCAGCAACCAACTGAAATTGTTACGCACTCACTTACTGAGCACATTGTAGAAATTTCTAGCATCTTACTTTTTCTAATGGGAGCAATGACAATCGTTGAGATCATTGATGCTCACCACGGATTTGAAATAATCACCAATCGAATTTCAACTACGAGTAAAGTGAAATTGCTTTGGATCTTAGGCCTGCTTGCTTTCTTCCTATCAGCCGCACTCGACAACCTAACTACCGCCATAGTGATGATTAGTTTATTACGAAAAATTATTTCTGATCAAAAAACCAGATGGATTTTTGGAGGTGTTGTCATCATTGCCGCTAATGCTGGCGGGGCCTGGAGTCCCATTGGCGATGTAACAACCACCATGCTTTGGATTGGAGGACAAATTACTTCCAGTAACACCATTCAATCTTTATTTCTACCGAGTCTTATAAGCCTGCTTCTTCCATTAATGATATTATCCTTTACACAAAAAGGACGCGTTCAACCAGCGGAGGAAGCTCATTATTCTACTTTTCAACTCTCTAAAAAAACGCAGTGGTCCGTTTTTCTAATTGGATTTTGTGGGCTATTGTTTGTGCCCATTTTTAAAACCATTACGCATTTACCTCCATTTATGGGAATGATGCTGAGCGTTGGTATTACATGGTTTATTATAGATTTGGTTCACGGTAGAAAGATTGGTGAAGAAAGAGCCCAATTCAGTGCGCTTTCGGCACTCAGAAAAATTGACTTACCCTCTGTGCTTTTCTTTCTTGGTATTTTACTTTCTGTTGGGGCCTTACAACAAGCCGGATTCCTGCAAGAACTATCCATCTGGCTAAAAGACACCATTCAAAATGGATATGGTATCAATGTAGCCATCGGGTTCTTATCTGCGATCATAGATAATGTTCCGTTGGTAGCCGCAAGTAAAAGCATGTATCCAATTGTAGCCGATGGAACAACAGACGTTTGGTTGAGTCAGTTTATTCAAGACGGTTCCTTTTGGCAATTCTTAGCCTATACAGCAGGAACCGGCGGCAGCATGCTAATCATAGGATCCGCCGCCGGAGTTGCCGTGATGGGTATTGAAAAAATTCCGTTTTCGTGGTATCTCAAAAACCTATCGTGGCTCGCTGTAATCGGTTTCTTGTCCGGTTGTGCCGTATTCATTCTATCTCATACGTAAGTATTTCTTCACTTCTCCGGTTTTAGTCACTCGGAAATAACAACCGTTTTCATTTGATTCACTTCGAATCTTCTGTCCCAACATATTCGAATCGAATGATGATGATGCTTCAAAATCGTTACCCTGATATTTCTCTGAATAAACACAGGGGTATATGTATATTTCTGTTGGCGAAATGACTTGCGAACCAAAAACAACTTCTGTCTCTGTTATGAATTGAATTGAAGCATTCGGTGATTCATTTAAATAAGCATTGTTCTGTTCCATTTCTTGATTGGTTAAACACAACCAATACTCCAATATATCTAACTCTACAGATTCGAGATTACATTGATTCAAGTTGGAAAGCATGAACAACGCTTGATTCGATAGTCCTAAGGTTCGCAGCGCCTTTATTTTTTCCATTTCCCAATAGAACTGGTGGTGGAAAGATTCCACATCATATGACTCAGCACTAAAGTGATTTAATACAGCGAAGAATGTAGAAACAGCGGGCTCAAAATCACTTTGATTATTCGAGTAAATAATTTCATTGCGCTGTACCAGCTCATCCAATAACCAACTCATAAAATGCATGGCACTATGAATTTTAGGCAATTCTTCAGCTCTCAAGGAATCGAGAGGAACTTGTAACAAAGCTTCACTCAAAAGCTGCATGCATTGCTTTCCATGATAAATGGTGTCAGAAGAGAAATAGAGATCTGAAACTATCGAAAAAACAGAGTCCAATTCAAGAGCTAAGCCATTCAGAGTAACAATCAAATTCTTGTCTTTTATCTGATTCGATTTACCAATGGCAACTTGCCCAACACCAGCAGGACAACTTCCCGCAAAATTTTCACCCAATGTAAAGCCCAAATAACAAGGTGCATTCGCTATGGTTGATGTAGTGCTATGTACAGAGAATTTATTGTAAACATCATTCTCAAAATAGTTTCTGCCAAAATGTACCTGTGTCATACATGAGGCGTTTGTTACAGAGCCAGCCAAATACATGAAACAAGATTCGAATCTATTTTCACCATTAAAGAAAGATGGAACCAGCGCATTCTCCAATTGAATCGCATATTCCAAATTTGAAAAGGTGTTGAATCCAGCAGCGTCATTTACACCCAAATAAAGTAAACAACCTTTTTCAACTGCTATACCAATGTCGCTTGATTGAATAAGATTGCAACGCATTCGTAAACGCCCACCTTTCTTTTTTATAGCTGTTGTATGATTCGAAAAATTACATTGGTACACATACAATTCTGTTAAACTTTCATCAACAACTGGTGCATTCGAATCATAAAAACCAGATTGTAAGATTCGACTTCGAGATTTTAAATGCTTTGATACAATTGAAGAGCTCAGAAAGGTAGATGCTTCTAGTCGATAATTTCCAAAGTTCACATTAAACTCATTCAATTCAGCAACGGAGTTACGAAATACAAACGACGCATAATCACTTTGTACATGAACTTGCAACACTCTCGATTGATAAAAAGACAGGTCGGCCCACTGCACAGTATAATTCGAAGTTGCACTTCCTTCCAACCATGAATTAAGAAAATTATTTTTCCTAAAGGAAACCACATGAGAACCGGGGGCCAATACAACATGTGCCGAATTAAATTCAATCCATCCTCCATCTCCACCATCATTCAACATACAACCTTCAGCCACGACCAACATGGAGTCTAGTGCAGAATTACCATTCCAATGCAAAGAAGAACCAAGCTCGAAATCAAAGTCTACAAGATCACCACTTCTACAAACAACATAACCTCCGCTATTGGACTGTTCAATTTCAAAATCGTCAAGAACATGAATCTTTCCTCCTAACAATTCAATTTTCCCTCCATCCAAAATCAATTGTCCGCTTTGAAGAATCAATTCAGATCCTTCATTTAAATACAGACTCCCCTTTAATTTTAATGTGCCTCCGTTCAAAACGAGTGAAGAACCACCATCTAAAACCATACTGCTGTTTTTCTCAATGGTAGTCTGCTGATGTTCACTCAAACGAATAGTGCAAGAATCTGTAACCGTTGCATGTGCAAATAAATTTCCGGTTTCAAATCCAATTCGCATTTCCATATTGCCACTTAAATTAAACTCCGCATTTTGGCATCCGGCCTTGAATTGAACTTGCACTTCATCACCAATATCATTTTGAGCGGGATTCGTAAATAACAATCTTCCTGAATGCACATGCATTGGTCTCAGTACCTTCATTGGTTCCACTAGCGAAACTTCCTCAGCATTATTCAATGCGGAACTCATATTCCATGTATTTACTTCAGATAGTTGATCTAATAAAAAATCTATGTGACTCCATGATAAATGAGAATGTGGCTCATTCGCGCCATTTGCGGCTATGCAATAATCAAAAGGACTAGCTGAAACATTCATTGATTCATGCGCAACGAGCTCACCTTGCAATAACGCAGAAGATAGTGGAACAAAGCAATGCTTGAAGGCGTATTGATCTGCATTAATTTCACCGCATGCATCAGTGAAATCAGACGAAGAATTAAACACTTTAACTAATTCATAAATTGAACTTGACCAACCACCATTTGAATAATCAAGGTCTAATGCATCAATAGAAACAGAGGGTTTAAGTGTATAAACATCCACTGGACTCAACCAATTGCTCCAACTCATTTGTGTAAACCTTAAATCTGCTAGTACATTGGAATAAGAGGTGCTCTCATCATAATTCGCATTCCCCGGTAAGGGGAAAAGTTTAAAAACAATTTCTTCTCCAGATAGCCAATTCGTTGCATTACAGTGCTCATCAAGTAATGGATTATCTAAAACGGAGTATTGAGGCATTCCAATATTCGAACCATTCGATATGGCTATATTAATCGTGTGCTGTGGTAATCCTAATTCCGATAAATACGCTTGAAAATCCAGAAACCAATTTGGTTGCAAAACATTGGCGTTTCCCCAATGATAACTAAGCAATTGTTTCGCTGCATCACGTTCTAATTTCTCTGAAATAAAGGATTCCGCTTCGGGAACAAATTCCGACAAAAAATAAATTGTAGACTGCAGACTGAGTGGAATATTCGCTCCCAAATGTGGAGAGTCTAAACAGATGTAATGAGAGCATTCATGACACATGCCGTTTAATTCCATTTCACGAAGTGCAACCCGAGATACAATACCGCCCATGCTTGCTCCGGCTATTATATTTTCATTGTTGCCCACTTTATGGGTATTACACAACTGAATCAAATGCTGTAACAAAGCTGCATTCTTTTTTATATCCGCTGCGCCATCTACAAAATCTAAAAGAACCAAATCGTATCCTCTCTCACTTATACTATCCAAAAAAATCGGCATCAATGAAAGCATGCTGTATGTTCCATTTTCATTCCCTGAAACCAATTCACTCCAACCAAAAGTGCCGTTGCGGGTTGCAGTTCTATCCGTACCAAAATCAATTCCTTCAACAAACAAAAAAGGCTTGTCAAACACTCCATCAGCGCCCAACTTAACGTAGGCATGACCATAAATCATTTGATTATCTGTGTATGTGGAAATTTCATAAGGGTAATCACCATCTACCATAGGCCAGGGAGAAGTATCAGGTGAAATTTCCGCTAGTCGTGTTATAGGAATTTCAATTCCCACCTGCCAAAATTCAGAATTAGCTATACCACGAATTGAGAAATGTATAAGCGTATCTGTCACATATGGTATTAATACCAATTCAGAGCTTATTAATGATTGCCAACTTTCATTGCCGAACGAATATTCGGTATTTGTAATCAAATCATTCAGTTCAATCTGAAGTATAAGTTCGTCTTGATAAGCAATCACTTCCTGATTTGAAGAAATGAAAAACAAGTTGCCCAAGTCTTCAGTATTTGCCTTTTGATATGAAAAATGAAGAAGCTCCAATTGATTCTTTAAGGAGTTAGAAGGGCTGCATGATAGATCATAAAATTTTAACAAAGACTTGGATTGACTAGCTGTAGAATTATAATAATTCAAAGAGTCTGCGAGTCCAAGTTGTCTTGAAAAAGGAATAGACGATTGTGTTCTACCCATGAAGGTTAAAAGACAAAAAATGAATGTTATTCTGATGTACATAACTGTATTTTTAAAAGGTTAATGAAATGTGATGAACTTCGTTTTGGGCCAATGGAGAAAGAGTGAGGTATTCGTAGGTACTTGCTCCTGAATCATAAACTCGTTTAAACTCCAGCTCTACGGGTTCGTTGGCGAATACAAAAAGTGAATCGCAGCTTGAGTTCGGATAAAGAGTTGATTCTATCAATCTATTCTGAAAGCCTTTTTCAATTCGAATGTCAACATGATTCAAAGAAGACAACACATTCAATTCATCTGTTAATGAAAAACTCAATTGCGCGCGTGACTTCACTCGAAAACAGTGTTGAGCTCTTCCATTCAACCCACAAAGAATATCACTTACATCAAAATAATATGCATCGTCTTGACTAGCGACAGTAACACAATCAATTTCTCCAATTTCAATAAGAGGAAATACACCTAAATGATTCGTTACAGAACTATCTACAAGTTCAAATGCAGGACCTCCTCCAACTGCATTCGTTTTATAGAATAATAATTTCGCATTGGGAATAGGAGAGTCTGTTCCCGACTCTAAAACTTGAATAGTAAGCCCACTTGGGGTTACGTCTTCTTGTTTGCATGAAGCAATACCAAGAAAGATCAATAAACTAAAGATTAATTTTTTCATAGGTCCATTTTTTTATGGACCAAAGATTTATGATTAGAGAAAGAAGGTCTTATTCTATAATCATATAAGATATAGGCTGTTTATTCAACCAGTTTCAAAACATATCTATCTGCAAATGATTGCTGGGCATTCTCGAAATCACGTTGTACAAATGTTGATTCATTTTGAATTTCCATTCTCAAAACACGTGTTGAATCTACCAAATCAAAAGTTATATCTGATGAAGGAAGTGTGTGAAATTGAACCAAATCTCTATATTGTGTAGCTAGCAATTTATGATACACTTCAATGACACGCTTTGCCGGATTTACAAGTGTTGTGTCTTTCTCATACAAGCCAATTTCAGCAAGTACTTTTTGACAAGAATCTACTTTCTTCTTCGCGCCCTCAAATCGATTGTTGATTTCAATTTGCTTCAGCAATGATTCATCCAATTGTTGCATAACTAACCCCGCCTCCGTGAGAACCAATACAATTTCATTGTTATAATTTCTTGCTCTTTCCTGGGGTGTATCACACGCAAGAAACACCAGAGTCAAAACCAATGAAAAAAATAAATTCGCTTTGGACATATTGCGAATTTATCTCAATACATGAGAATGTAGCTAAGACTTACCCTTCTTTTTATAAAAGTCTACTGTAGATGAAAATCCCACCTGTAACGTATGATTATTTTCAATCTTTATACCGTCTGATTTTAATAGTAATTGATTCATGTAACCAATTTCCAACTTGCCCCACTTAGAAAACTTGTAACCTAATGCGGCATACATTCTATTTTGATCGAAAATATTCGCTTGAACATCATTTCCAAAGTTAACAAACGCCTCTTCATAGCAGGAAAAGTACATTGAGCCGTCTTCTATTGTTTTCCCCTTAAACGGAACAGACATTCGAACAAACAATCGTCCTCTGTTGGTATATACATCATCTCCAGGTACATACTCACCCGGCCCTTGAAGAACGGGGAGTTTACTGAACCGCTGTTCCAATCTAAGCCTTGTGATTAACTCAATTCTTCCCGCTTGACCTTTAAATTGTAATTGTTCCCAAATTCTATTTTCTGGAAATGCACATTTAACCGGAAAAACACCATACTGAGAAGTGTTTACGAAACAATAACCCGCTGTTGCAAATGCATTCGGTGTAAAATGAAAATTAAAACCACCACGCAAAAGCAATTGCTGCGGTTTAAGAACGATCTCATTTCTACGAAACTGTACCTCTAAATGAACTCCAATTTTTTCTGATATTTTATGGTCGCCAAAATACATAAACCAACCGTTGCTGTTGCTTTGAATATTTCTTAATTGCGCCTTTGAGTCTAATTGTATTATACAAGAAACAACACAAGATATAATTAGAATAATTTTTTTCATTTTTTCATTTTTAACTTGATCGCTCAGCAACATCATGTGTCTTTCCAATATACGGACCCATGAAAATTCGGGAATAAATTCGAACCAACGCCAAACCATCTATTATTAAACTTATACTTACAAGAAGAGAAAGTAGAATTTGATCTTCGTGGATGTGCGAAAAAATCAAATCTTCACCGATAAAAGTAGGAGTTATTGGAAAACCGGAAACAGCCAAACTACATAATAAAAACAAAAATCCCAGTTTTGGATATTTAAAACCAAAACCATAAAAATTATTGAGTTGTAAACGTCCTTCAAAACGAGATATTCTTGAAATTATCAAATAACCAAAAAATCCCGCTACAATTACTCCACTCAAATACATGATGTTATGCTGAATTTCATAATTTTCATTAAAAGTAACAGCCATTGCCACCCACAAATGATTACTACATACCAAAATCCATGACCTCAATGCGCTTTGTCTTTCCGTAAATGAAGCAAAAACAGCTACAAGCCCAATGAAACCAATGACAATGGAAAAAACATGCGCAACATTCTCAGAAATGTTATTTCTTGCAAAAGCAACAAGCACAATAATCGCAAGAAAAAAGGCACTGGTGACAGTCAATAGTGTTTTATTTTTAATTGGAATGTGTCGACCAACCCATTTCATGGGGTTCCATAAAAACCGATACAATATCATGTTTATTGTAAACTCCTTTGTTCCCAAAACATAAAATGTATACTCCAATCTTCGGGGAAATTTTGCCTCAATGGATTTATGTTGGGGTTTGAAATTATAGAACATATCCTTCATAAGGTATGTAACAACTGAGGGCGAAGTTAAAAGTTGATATGTTCTTAGAAATGCATTTCCCAAAATATGAATCAATGCAAACACATGCCAGCCCAAGGCAATTTCACAAAAAATAATACCAATTTGTGCTATTGAAGAATAGGCTATTTGACTTTTAACAGAAGATTGCACACGCGCAATACCTGTTGATACGAAGGTGGTAATGACTCCCAAGACAATGATTAAACTCTTCACCCATAAAAAATGGTTCCAAATTTCATGTGTGCGAAGTAATATAAACGCCCCCATATGTACAGAAAGTGATCCATAGAATATTGCACTTGAAGGGGTAGGCCCTTCCATTGCTCTCGGCAACCAAGAACTGAAAGGCAATTGTCCAGATTTCGCTGCAGCGGCAATTAATATAAAAACAGAAACTATTCCTGCCTCGTGTGAATGCTCATGAATCAATTCTTGGAAAAAAGGAAGTGACCACGATGCAAAATTTGTGTTCGCATGAAAAATGTGATGTGTTAACCACATGACCAAGATTAAACCAATGTCTCCTAATCGATAAATGGAAAAAACCTTAATGGCATTTTTTACAGGTAAATATCTGTCTCTGTAAAATGCCACCAACAGGAATGATGATATTCCAAGAATTTCCCATCCAGTAAAAAGCGTTTCTAAATTTCCTGATAGAACAACTACATTATAACCCAAAAAGAAGAGCAGCAACGTATTAAAAAATCTCTTATATCCTTTTTCTCTATGCAAATAATATCTGCTGTATACAGTTACCAAAGACGTCAAAAAAGAACCGAGAAGCAGAAATACGGCGGTAATTTCATCAAATAAAATTTCAAAGAAAAACTCATACCCATCTGTCTTATAAATTGTCAAATGCATATTTGAAATTGTTCTTGAACCATTAAATCCCCAGATAAAAACGAATAATATGGCCAGAAACAAATGAACTATTACCGTTGAAAAGGTTCCCCAAGAAATAATTTTTTCACTTTTTCTTGGAACCATCAAACTCACAACATAACTCAGCAAAGGCAGCGTTATGAAAATTGGCAAGAGTATTAAATATTTAAGATCCATGATTCTCCAAGATTAAGTGTACCGGAATATTTCCAGAATTTTTTTCTATCAAATCATCAACATTTTCAACCATTGGAATAGATGTGGTCAAACATGAATAAGGAACAAATTCTCCATTCATGAAACGAAACAATTGTCCATTATCGGGGTCTATACAAACCAAATGAACCCAATTCATTTCAAACCAATTGAATGTGGAAGAATCTGTTTGAATTACTTTTTTTACTACATCTCTATTCTGCTCAACAACGATTAAGAGTCGAATTGGATCATGAACTTCAATCATTTGACTCGGTAATCCTGGCCTTAAGTCTCCATCAACACCATTCGCAACTCCAATTAGACCCATAACATTATGCGGCAGCTTCGTTCCAGCTCCCAATTTTTGATTGTCTGTTCTTGAAAAGAAATACTCCAAATTAATTCCACCACAAACGGGTGCAGCAGCTTTTAAAATTCCATATAAATACTTTCCATCTGGGTCTGTCTTTGGGTTGTAAGAATTCATAAAAGCCCTTCGATCCATAAACAAATGTTTCGTTATTTCTCTTCGGCCCACAATACACAATGCGTTAGTTGCATGATTCAATTCGGGTCTTGGTTCAAATATGGATACCGACCTACGTAAAATTCGCTTGTGAATTTGCCATGGTCTCATTCTCGTATTCAACGTATCGAATCTGCGAGATCTCTCCTTGGCATTCATGTCAGACGCATATCTAAAAGTCCATTTGTTTTTCTGATGCAACTGGTAATTTGACTCCGATAATTTCGCTCCATCATAAAAAACTGTTTGATCTCTTGTTGTGTCTCTCAATCCACCAACAAATTGCGTTGAATCTGGAATCACTATACCTCTTTTATTCAATTCCTTGCGAACATCAGGATGATTTGCCATTTGAGAAATGACACGGGCATTTGCAGAGCCTGCTCTTCCTGAGCACGCACCACAATCATAAGCAGAGTAGTGAGGGTTATTCACGCTACTTGCACCATGGCCAATAAAATAAACCAATGGAGCAAAATCACTTATTAAACCAATGGCACGCAAAGAACCTTCTACTCGATTGGTCATTTCCTCTAGAGTAAATCCCACTTGCAATTCATTGAAATACTCACCATGATGTTCAACGGTCAAGCTAGAGTCCTTAACCATATGACGAAAAGACAAGGAGGTAGCTGGTGATATCCCGGGGCGAAAAATATTCAAAACCAACTTCAAGGCAGACCAAAAACCAAGTACAATTGATAAGACCCAACCAAAAAAATTATGATGTGAGTTTTTGTTAAACTGTATTTCCTTCTTGGTCTTTCTTGATGAATCTACTTCTTTGATCAAGTACTTTGGAGTCACAGGTGCTGGACAAACCTTTTCAATAAACTTTCCTCCCTCAGGTTGAAAATAAAATTCAACACCAAAAAAACCAGGCATTCCAAAAGTTTCACACTTTGAATCAAGTTTCTCAACATATCTTCTAATACTTCCCTCCCTATCATCAATGCAAAAAACCGCTTGAAAGGTTTTTTCCTCTTTTTCCTTCTCCACAGATTTTTTTTGTTGAATACCAAACAAAATTGTATCATAATAACTCCATTCAAAAGCCTCTTGCCAAATTTGAAAAAGTATATCCTCTTCCATTTTCTCTGGCTTTTCTAAATAGTTCACCTTACCATCAATATATTTTCCAAGCGGTTCAAAATGCTCTCCGAATTGGCTATAAGCTGCATCTAACTCAAATATTAACTCAAGATGTATAAAATCTTTCAACGATATTTCTCTTCGATCTAAAAGCGCATTTGGATTTGATTCCAGATGAGCCACCATGCCAGACCAACCTTGATGAGCAAAAGATAAATCATATAAATAGGATTCAAAATTTTCCTCAGAACCTACTAATCTCTCCAATAATTCTCGAATTCCTATAGACGTATCTAAAATTAATTCTCGTCCTTTTCTTGATCTGAAGAAACTAAACGAGGTGCCATTTTCAATTTCCCGAACTGCATTTAATAAACCCTCACCGTTAGTAGGAAATTTCCAAATGGATATGCCTTGATCCAAATAATTACATACAATCCGAAATAAGATATGATGCGTTAAGGCGCTTATATCGAAGTGATAGTGATCTTTCCACACCTTTCTTATTTTTCCAACTTTGCCTTCGTAACGAATTGAATCTTGTGATGTCAACAATTTCTTCCTCCAATAATCTACACCCTCAATCAATTTCAAGTCCTTGATTACTCGATCTATTTGTTCCGATTTTATTAATCCGTTTTCAAATAGTGCCTTGAACTCACTCAAGCTTAATAACGTTTTGTAACCAAATATGATGCGAGCAAAACTTGCTCCCTCAAAAAAATTCAAATCTTGAAATGCATGTAGTGTATTGTGATGAATGAAATCCTTTAGCGGAGCCTGTGCCGGTAAATAATGGGCAAGTGTATGCAAGGTTTCATCAAGATCAAATGACCCTAATTTTTCTATTTTCTGTTTCATAGAATTATAATTTTCTTCCAGCCAATTCGTGTTTCGAAAATGACCTGTGGTTATTTAATCCTAGAAATTCCACTATACCACCATCTAATTCATATGACTTTCGAAATTGCTCCAATTGATCCATGGCACTATGATCTATTACGCCGCATTGATCAAAATATATTTGCACGTGAGAACTTGGTGGAATTGATTCGAGCTTTCTCTTTAATCCCATAAAATTGGTAAACAATACAGATTTATTTACACGCACTTCATATCTCTCATCATTAAAAGAAATGTCTGCTTGAGACTTAAAGAGAGAATTTAATTTTGCCCCTTTTGCAAGTAGCACAATCATTTCAACCAATATTCCTGCTGCAATACCAACCAATAAATCTTCAACCAATGTGAAAATAATTGTTGCAATAAAAACGATTAGCTGCTCCTTCCCAATCCTAAACATGTGAATAAACTCTTTCGGATGCGCCAGTTTAAATCCAACACCAATTAATAAAGCAGCAAGTGCAGATTTTGGAATTAGCTGAATGATTGAAGACAAAAACGCCACGAAAATGAAAAGAACTACTCCATGAAAAAAATTCGCCCATCTTGTTTTTCCTCCATTATTTACATTTGAAGAAGACCTTGCAACCTCAGATATCATAGGAAGCCCTCCAAGTGCCCCTGCGATAGCATTTCCAACTCCTACCGCTATCAAGTCCTTATTAAAATTAGATTTTCGCTTATAAGGATCTAATAAATCTATCGCTTTTCCAGTTAGCAAAGATTCCAAACTACCAATGATCGCAAATAACGCAACGTATTGAATAAAGGTTCCCATTTGATCTGAAATGTGCGAAAAATCTGCATGAAAATTTATGATGCTCCAAAAATCTCCAACTTTAACCAATTGCTTATTGTCTTGTGTCAATCCCGAAAACATTCCAACAGGAATTGCAATAACCAAAACAACAAGCGGAGCCGGAATTTTCTTCAATGTTGGATGTTTTATTAATGGCCATGCAAATACCACAATCAAAGAGATAGCTCCAACTAAAAAGGACATTTGAAATACTTGATTCCCCATGAATTCCACAAACGTATTTGGTAAAGCCATAAACAAGTCCAAAGGAGCAACCAAGGGCTTACCCGCAACCAATTCACCGTGCATCATAGCACCAGCTGGAAAGGTTGGATTTATCCCCATCAAAATATGGAGTTGCTTAGAAATAATTATTATTCCAATAGCCGCAAGCATTCCATGTACCGCTGAAAGAGGAAAAAAATTACTCAACTTACCCAATTTCAAAAGACCAAACAATATCTGGCAAATCGCAGCCACTACAATTGCGGATAAGGTTGTTTCCCAACCCAATGCAGAAACAGATCCGGCAACAATTACAATTAAGCCCGCTGCTGGACCTTTAATAGTTAACGGAGCTCCCGAGATAAAGCTCACAACAACACCACCAATTATAGCCGTTAAAACGCCATAAAGTGGATTTGGAAAATCAGATGCCGACGCTA
>CAYSEX010000010.1:18145-50299 GCA_964430305.1 uncultured Chryseobacterium sp. | reverse complement strand
CAAACATTCATTCTTTGCGATGAAAACACCAACACCCATTGTGTTGGTATTCTCATAGAAAATGTACCCGGTCTTGAAAACGCCGAAATCATTGAGGTACCCTCAGGAGAAGAAAGTAAATGCCTTCAAATAGTTGAACAAGTTGACCTTGAACTTCTTGAACGAAACGCCGATCGGAATGCTTTACTTCTCAACGTGGGAGGTGGTGTAATTACCGATCTTGGAGGTGTAATTGCAGCAACCTACAAAAGAGGAATTGATTTCATTCATATTCCAACTTCACTCATGGCACAAGTTGATGCAGCCATTGGTGGAAAATGTGCTGTGGATATTGGCTCTTCAAAAAACACCTTCGGGGTATTTCAATTTGCAAAAGAAGTTCTTATTTACACCCCATTTTTGGAAACATTACCTGAAGAAGAACGCTTGTCCGGTTTCGCCGAAATGTTAAAGCATGGAATCATTTCTGACCCCAACTTTTGGACAGCGCTTACGCATATAGACCCAAAAAAAACAAGCGAGTTGGCTCTATTTGTTGAACGCTCCGTTCAAATAAAATCAGAAATTGTTAAGGAAGATCCTACAGAAAAAAACAGTCGAAAAAAATTAAATTACGGCCACACGGTTGGGCATGCTATTGAATCTTTTTTTCTAGAAAAAAATACACCCATTTCGCATGGGAAAGCCATTGCATGGGGTATGCAAATTGAAAACAACATTGCCGTGCGCGAACAACTCATGCTGCCTCAAACTGCCTCTGAAATCAACGAATACCTGCAGTTGCATTTCGGTGAACCCAAGAAGTTTACTGCATTGGAAAAAGAAACCTTGATTTCATTCATGAGAAACGATAAAAAAAATGACAAGGGAAACATTCAAATGTCTCTGGTCTCTGAAATCGGAAAATGCCATATTAACTGCGAAATTCAAGAAGATTTAATCTTGCAATCGTTGTAAATTTGTCCCATTCAAAAATTAGAATGGAACTACCAAGCAAATATTCACCTGCAGAAATAGAAGATAAAATCTACGCTGCGTGGTTAGAGAAAAACGTTTTCAAAAGCACTCCCAATAACAAGCCCGCATATACCATTGTTATTCCTCCGCCCAATGTAACCGGTGTGTTACACATGGGACACATGTTGAATAACACCATTCAAGATTTACTTATTCGCAGAGCCCGTATGCGCGGTTTTAACGCTTGTTGGGTTCCTGGAACTGACCACGCTTCAATTGCAACAGAAGCCAAGGTTGTTCAGAAGTTGAGAAAAGACGGCATAAAAAAATCTGACCTCTCACGCGATGCATTTCTAGAACACGCCTGGGAATGGACCCACAAACATGGCGGTATAATTCTAGAACAATTAAAAAAATTGGGTGCTAGTTGTGATTGGGACCGCACTCGTTTTACCATGGATGAAAAATACTATGAAAGTGTCATTGACTGCTTTATAGATTTATATTCCAAAGGAAAAATTTACCGCGGCGAGCGCATGATCAATTGGGATCCCGCCGCGCTCACCGCACTTTCAGATGAAGAAGTTATTTACAAAGAAGTTCAATCGAAACTTTATTTCTTAAAATATCAGATTGAAGGCACCAACGAATTTCTTACCGTTGCTACCACAAGACCTGAAACAATCATGGGAGACACTGCCGTATGTGTTAACCCAAAAGACGAGCGATACCTGCATCTTCATGGAAAGAAGGTCATTGTTCCTCTTGTTAATAGAGCGGTTCCCATTATTGCCGATGAATATGTTGATCCAGAATTTGGAACAGGATGCTTAAAGGTTACACCAGCTCATGATGAGAATGACTTCATGTTAGGGGAAAAGTTTAAGTTGGAAGTCATTAACATGATGAATGCCGATGGAACCATCTCTCAAGCAGGTGGAATGTACGTGGGTGAGGAACGTTTTGCCGTTCGTGAAAAAATTGCAGAAGACCTCAAAGCCGCAAATCTACTTGCCAAAGTAGAAGAGCATATCAATAAAGTGGGGTTCTCTGAACGAACTGATGTGATTATTGAACCTCGATTATCGCTGCAATGGTTTGTGGATATGAAAGACTTGAGCAAGCCGGCGCTTGACAATGTCATGAACGATAACATTCGTTTCTTCCCTCCGAAATTTAAGAACGCGTATCGCAATTGGATGGAAAACATCAAAGACTGGTGCATTTCTCGTCAGCTTTGGTGGGGTCATCGCATTCCCGCATTTTACGCACCAGACGGATCATTTGAAGTTGCAAAAAACGTGGAAGAAGCCTTAGCAAAATTCAATGCCAAAGGTGCCTCATGGAATGCAACAGATTTGAAACAAGATGAAGATGTATTAGACACTTGGTTCAGCTCATGGTTGTGGCCCATCTCTGTTTTCGATGGCTTCTATTCAAAAGAAGAACTAGACTATTATTACCCCACTGCAGACCTTGTTACTGCTCCTGAAATTATGTTCTTTTGGGTGGCTAGAATGATTGTGGCTGGTTATGAATACCAAGGTAAATTACCATTCAAAAACGTATATTATACAGGTATAGTTCGTGACAAACAAGGTAGAAAGATGAGTAAATCGCTCGGAAATTCTCCCGACCCTATTGAACTCATGCAACAGTATGGAGCTGATGGTGTTCGTGTGGGTATGTTACTTTCTTCACCGGCTGGAAATGACCTGCCCTTTGATGAATCGCTTTGCGAACAAGGAAGAAATTTCGCCAACAAAATTTGGAACGCATTCCGATTGGTAAAAAGTTGGGAAGAAAAAATTGATACTTCTTTGGAACAACCTGAATCTTCAGCCATTGCTGTGAAATGGATGAATAACCGCTTTGAGCAAGTTCTTGCTGAGATGGAAGACGGTTATGATAAGTTCCGCATTAGCGAAGTCTTAATGCAAACGTATAAACTCATTTGGGACGACTTCTGCTCTTGGTATTTGGAAATGGCTAAACCCAGCTACGGCAAAGGCATTGACAGGAAGACCTACAACGAAACTCTAGCCATATTCAAAAACGTATTGAAGGTTTTGCATCCGTTCATGCCTTTCTTAACTGAAGAAATGTGGCAGCATATGCCCGAATGGAAAGCAGAATCGGAATTCATTTGTACTTCTGAATGGCCGAGCGCTGGTTCATTCAACGCAGAATTACAACAATCGTTTGAGCAATTCGAAGCCTTGGTTACTGAAGTGCGTACGGTTCGAAAAAAACAAAACCTTCCTAACAAAGAGTCATTGGTTGTTTCATTCCTGAAATCAAACGCGAGAAACAATGCATTCGATGCTGCTTTCAAACACCTATGTAATGTTTCTGAATTGAATGAGATTTCTGAAAAACTAAATCCATCTTTCAGTTTCATGGTGAATGGTGTAGAATACTTTATACCTTACACTGCTTCTGTGGATATTGAAGCAGAGCAAGCAAAGATGAAAGAGGAGTTGGCTTACCTCGAAGGATTCTTAAAATCTGTAGAAGGTAAATTGTCGAACGAACGATTTGTACAAAACGCACCAGCGAATGTGCTCGAGGCCGAACGTAAAAAACAAGCCGATGCACAAAGTAAAATTGCTGCTATAAAAGAGCAACTGGGAATTTAACTATTTCTTTTTGGTGAAGATAAACTCACTTATGATTTTCTCTTCAGCAAAAGCTTTATTCCAACTACCGTGTTTTACATCTGGATATGAAATGAGGTGAACATTTTTGTTCACCTTTTTTGTAGCCCTCACCATTTGAACAGAGTTTTGATATGGCACTACATTATCTGCTTTACCGTGAAATGCCCAAACAGCAGTAGTTGTATTTTTATTTGCCTGAAGCGTGTCTCCTCCGCCACAAACGGCCAAAGCGGCCGCAAATCTGTGAGGTTGACGTGCTATATATTCCCAGGTTCCATAACCGCCCATACTTAATCCAGCAATGTACATGCGAGAAGTATCAATAGAGTTGCTCAGCACCAATGAATCTACCGCCTTCATAACAGCTTGTAACGGCCAAGTAGGCTGAGGTTTCATCGTGTGTTTCGTTGATTTCCAGTCCACATCAGTCCAACGCTCATTTGCAGGACACTGCGGCGCCCAAACAATGTACTCATCTATACCAGATAATTTAAGCGTCTCAATAAATATCGGTAATCCTACTTTAACCTGCGCACAATTGTCGTCACCCCGCTCACCTGCACCGTGTAGAAATAAAATAAATGGTTTTTTCTGGGTTGAATTTGAATTCCCAAAGTTCAATTCAATTAATGGTATACGTCCCGAATTGCCTGGTAAATAGGTACGAATGGTGTCTACTTGCGCAGAAGATGAACCAAACAACAAGAACCATGTACTAAAGAACAAGATGATGTGCTTCGCCATAGAAAAGAAAAAATGTTACGTTTTTGTCTTTCAAAGATAGGTGACCAAGGAAATTTTAAGATTTGAAATGGAGTTCCAACTAAAAATAAATGCCATGAAAACACAGAACACCTGGAATTTCGATGACATCGTATTCGAGCATCGAAACAAAAACTACGGAGCCTATCAATTGAGAAAAACCTATGGAAAAAGAACTCTCGCAAGCATTTCCATCGCCACTCTTTGCTTGGTTGGATTCTTGTTCGCCTTAATTCCTGAGCCCGTGGCCATAGAGAAAGAAGCGCCTAAGATTGTACCTACAGAGCTTATGAATGCGAACATTCAAAAAATTAAGGTAGAACCTAAAAAAGTACCCCTAAAGCCAGTTCTCCAAAATAAAATAAAATCAAGCGGCGGAGTTAATAACACTACTCTTACTATTGTATCCAATGGAGGTGGAGGCGTTGCACCTGGAAAAAATCCAGGGCCTGGTGGTGGAAGTGACGATGATGATTTTGGCTTTCCACAAGATCCGGTTTTTGAGTTAGACACGACCACTGTGCGTAGCAAGCCACCAACAAAACCATTTGAACCTTTTGCTCAGTACATGCCCGAGTTTCCCGGTGGGTATAATGCACTAGCAGAATACATGGGTGAAAATGTCTATTACCCAGAGCGCATTCGCCAACTCGGTGTTGAAGGCACAGTATACATTTCATTCGTTGTGGAAGCAGATGGATCAATCGCCAGAGTAAGCGTAGAGCGCGGTATTGACGGTGGATCTGAGTTGGAAAAAATTGCCATTCAAGCGGTGAAAAAAATGCCAAATTGGACTCCTGGCCGAAATGGTAACACAACCGTAGCAGTAAAACAAGTAATTCCTATTCAATTTTCACTTGTAACTGACTAAATTTGCGACCTATGTTGAAATCACCCCTGCTCATCATTCAGGCTGTCATGGTTGGCATGTTTATTCTCATTGGAATAGCAGCACTGGTTCTTGAGCCTATGAAAGCCATTCTGCCGGGCAACCAAGCATACTGGTTTGCAGGAGTTGTTTTCACCTATGCCATTATTCGTGCGTTCCGCATTCGAAAACAGTACAAACAAAATCAAGAGGAGGATCAAGCATGAACATGCGTTTTCTAATCTTCAGTCTTTTACTTCTCTCTTTGTTTGGTTGTGGGAATGGCGGTGGTACGGCCAATCAAATGAACGAGGGTGAGTTGAAATTGGGCGTCGACAATTCGTACAGTCTGCTCATGCAGTCCATAATACCCGTATATGAAAACACCTACAACAAGGCCCACGTAATAACCACATATGCGTCTGAAGAAGAAATTCTTCGGAAATTGTATGCTGATAGTATTCAGGAAGCCATTCTCAGTAGGCCCTTGACTGAAGAAGAATTAAACTATTTCAAATCACAAAAAAAATTCCCAGAACAACTTAAAATCGCTGTTGATGCCATTGCATTTATTGTGCATCCAGAAAACCCCGATACTGTTTTTACAATAAAACAAATAGAAGAGGTTATGGCGGGAAGGATAAATACATGGTCTGGAATTCAAAGCAGAAATTCAACGGGTGAAATACGTGTTGTATTCCCGGAAAGTGGTTCTGGTGAGCGCAGATATGTAAAAGAATCTATTTTAAAAAACGCAGCAGAGCCGAGTAATCTTGCTGTAAAAAACGTAAATGAACTCATTGACTATGTAGCGCAAAACAAAGGGGCCATTGGGGTGATTTCTGGCGCTTGGATCAGTGATGAAGAAGATCAAGTAAGTCAAGATTTTAGAGGGAAAATCAAAATTATTCGTGTTATAGATTCTACAAATGTGGTAGACCCTCGTAAACCATTCGGTCCTGCAATGGGTTATATAGCCATGAAAGAATATCCGTACAGAAGAGACGTTTGGGCCATACGAACAGGACTCACCGGATCAGTAGCCACCCATTTCTTATCTTTTTTAGCGAATGAAGATGGGCAGCGCATTGTGAGAACAATGGGCATGGTTCCTGTAAAGATGGATATACGATTAATACAAATTAAGGAATAAACAAAAATGAATATGAGAAATCTCTTCCTTGTGTCAGCAACAGCGCTTCTATTCGGAGCATGCACCGCACAAAAACCAATTTTGGAATCGAACCCAGCATTTGATCCAATTCGTAAAACCACTCTAAACGAACGTTATGAGAAAGCACTTTCAGACGTAGAATCATTGCCCTCCTCTGGAGAAAAATTCGCCGTTGTAGGTTTCAATTACGCTGAATGGGCTTTCGATGGTAGAACCTTCGACCCTAAAAAAAATCAAGAAGCTATTGATGCATTCAATGCAGGGGTAAAAATTGACTCCCTTTTCCCGATGAACTACGTGGGTCTTGGTAGAATGGCACTTCGCAATAAAGATGTTACCAGTGCTCAACGTTATTTCGCAAAAGCGCAAAGCATCATTGAAAATAAAAAATACAAAGTTTCAAAACCACTGAAGCAAAATACGTATATCGCTATTGCTGCCGCTCAATTAGCAGAAGAAACAAGAGATACAACTGCAGCAAGAAAGGCGTTGAACCTTGCCTCTGCCATTGATGAAAATAACCTTGAGCTTCGTTTAACTTGGGGCGACTATCAATTCAGAAAAAACATCAACAACCAATCTGCTGCCATTGCAGAATACAACAAATGTTTGAATATTGACTCTAAATACGCACCTGCGCTCTACCGCAAAGCACGCTTGTACAAAGCAGCTAAAAACTATGAAGAATCACTGAAAACATTGAACGAAGCCATTGCCCTTGATCCCACTTTTGCCCCTGCATACAGAGAAAAAGCAGAAATGTCGAAAGAATTGAGTCGCTTCGAAGAAGCCATCTCTGCCTATGAAAAATACCTGGAGTTAAATAACTCTTGCCGTGTTCAGCAGCGTTATGCTTCTTTCTTCTATCTAACCAAAAACTACGACCGTGCCATTACGGAAATCAACGCTGCCATAGCCTGCAATGAGAACAACCATATTTTAAATCGTATTCTAGGTTATTCACACTTTGAATTGAAAGCATATGATCAGGCAAAATCTTTCATGGATAAATTCTTCGCGAAAGAAGATCCTAGAAACTTCGACGTAAAGGATTTCGAGACGTATGCAGACATCATGATTGGTTTGGGTCAGGACAGCATAGCCATTTTAAATTATGAAAAAGCGCTAAGTCTATTCCCAGATTATACTGCTGGCTATGATAAAATTGCAACGTTATATACCAACAAAGCCATGGCTGCTAAAGGAAAAGAAAATGAAGCCAAGCGTATCATGTACTACACCAAAGCTGCAGATACCTACAGTAAGAAAATGGCAAAATTGGGTGAAGATCCAAGAGACTTGTTTGTTCAAGGTCAAGTCTTGTATTTCTCACAACAATATGTACTGGCAGACTCTACTTTCATGAAAGCCACAAAACGCTATCCTGAATCTTGGTTTTGGGTGGCGAAATGCGAAAACAAATTAGATGTTAATCAAGAAGGAAGAGCTAAGGCCTTTTATGAAAAAGCAATTGTACTTGTTGGTCAAAACCCAGAAGCTATAGCTAAAGGAAAAAAGAGTTTAGCTGAAGCTTATCAATACTTAGGTTTATATTACGGAAACAAGGGCGACTTAAATTGTTCTAAAAGTGCTTGGATGAAGGTTTTAGAATTAGACCCAACGAACAAACTTGCAAATCAGTTATTGGTAACGCCTGAAACCCTTGATAAAGAGTTAATGGCTGCCGCTGGCGATTGTGTTTTAGTCACATTTCCCGAAGTGAAAAAAGAAGAGGAAGAGAAGTAATCACCTTCTTCACTTTTTAATCTTAATAACTCCCAATTCTTTCTGAAAAGCGAAGAATTGGGAGTTTATTTTTGAGGTAGAATTTTGTAATCACTATGAGCACCTCAATGAATCAACTTGCAGAAGAACTTTTATCTAAACTTAAACAACTTCAGACTGGACAGCTGAACGCTTCTGATACCGATGAATTGGTTAATCTATGTGGAAATTTGTACGAGAAATTAATTGTACTGCGTTATAAAGCATATGTTGAAACCGATGTAACTGAGCAGCCTTCACCATCATTCACGCAGCCCATTGTCATTGACACTGCCCCTGTTGAAGAGGTTGTCATTTCTTCAGAACCCAATCAAGTCAATTTAATTGATGCCATTGCTGAAGCTGAACAAACCGAAGAGCCAGTAACATTTCAACTGATTGCAGAAGAAGAAGTAATTACAGATATCAGTGAGATTACCTCTCCTGAGACCATAAGTCAGCCTGAAGCTCAACCCGTTCAGGAAACTCAACCCGTTCAGGTGATACAACCCACTCAAGAAGAGAACAAATTGGATCGAGTTTCAGTGAATGACAGTTTCAAACCATCTACAGTTTCGTCACTAGCGCAAAAACTTGAAGGATCAGCTATTTCAGATTTAAAGAAAAACATTTCATTAAATCAACGCTTCCAATTCTGTAAAGACCTATTCAAGGGCAATAACCAAGAATATGAGGTAATGGTTGAGAAGCTAAATAATACCAATCGCGACGAAGCCTTAAGAATTTTAGATGTACTCACCAATAAATACAGCTGGAATCCAGAATCAAATGCTGTTAAAGATTTTACTGATTTAGTGAATCGTAGATATTTGTAATGAAATTATTTCTAGTCCCAACGCCAATTGGTAATCTTGAGGACATCACCTTGCGTGCAATACGTATTTTAAAAGAAGTTGATTTCATTCTTTGCGAAGACACTCGGGTAAGTGTTAGGTTACTTTCTCACTTGCAATTCAGCAAACCGTTGGTATCCTTCCACCTGCACAACGAGCATAAAAAATTAGAAGAAACGCTGCAACGTATACAAACTGCATCAAACGGAGTTGCGTTAATTTCCGATGCGGGCACTCCTGGCATTTCGGATCCCGGATTTCTTCTGGTACGGGCCTGTTTAAAGGAAGGAATACCAATTGAAACTTTACCCGGAGCAACTGCTTTTGTCCCGGCTCTGGTGAACAGTGGTCTCCCCTCAGATAAATTCATTTTTGAAGGATTTTTACCTCAGAAAAAAGGAAGAGAAACGGCTGTAAAACGCATAGCGCAGCATGAAATGACTACTGTTTTGTATGAATCACCTCATCGAATGGTTAAGTGTTTGGAGCAGCTTATGCTGCATTGTGGGTCAGATCGACTTTGTTCAGTTTCAAGAGAAATAAGCAAAAAATTTGAAGAAACAAGACGTGGAACGCTTGCGGAAGTTTGTGCACATTTCAAGTCAAATGAACCGAAAGGCGAGTTCGTAATTGTATTAAATTCGCGGTCATGAATGCGAATTTGTCTCCAGAAGAAATTGTAAGAAGAGAAGCCTTAGTGAAATTGCGTCAATTGTCGATTGACCCATTTCCTGCTGCAGAATATCAAACAAACGCAACAGCGGCTGATATTAAAGCCAACTACCAGGAAGGTCAAGAAGTATCTGTGGCAGGTAGACTTATGAATCAGCGTATTCAGGGGAAAGCGGGGTTTGCTGATTTACACGATGCAAGTGGTCGAATTCAAATCTACATTAACCAAGAAGTTTTATGCCCCGGAGAAGACAAAACACTTTACCAAGAGGTGGTTCGTCACTTGTTACATCATGGTGATTTTGTTGGTGTAAAAGGAAAAGTGTTCACCACTAAATTAGGAGAGATTTCAATTAATGTTTCTGAGCTTACTGTATTGGCGAAGTCACTTCGTCCTTTACCCGTTGTAAAAACAGATGCTGAAGGAAACGTTTATGATGCATTTACTGACCCGGAGATGCGATATCGCATGCGATACGTAGACTTAGTGGTAAACCCGAAAGTCAAAGATACCTTCGTAAAACGCACAAAAATAATGAATGCCATGCGCGAGTTTTTTAACCAGCGTGGCTATTTAGAAGTAGACACTCCTGTGCTGCAAGCTATTCCTGGAGGTGCATCGGCAAGACCATTCATTACTCATCACAATACTTTAGACATTCCTATGTATTTGCGCATTGCGAATGAGCTGTATTTAAAAAGACTTATTGTTGGCGGTTTCGATGGCGTTTATGAATTCAGTAGAAATTTCCGAAATGAGGGAATGGATAGAACCCATAATCCCGAATTCACTGTAATGGAAATTTACGTGTCTTACAAAGACTACAACTGGATGATGCGTTTCACTGAAGAAATGATTGAGCACGTAGCTACCCAGGCCTTAGGAACAACAGATGTTCAGTTCGGAGATAAATCAATTAGTTTCAAAGCCCCATTTGCTCGGGTCTCCATGACAGATGCGATTTTGAAACATACTGGTTTTGATATTACTGGAAAATCTGAAGACGAGCTACGTGCGAAATGCATAGAACTTGGATTGGAGGCAAATGAAAATTTTGGAAAAGGAAAATTGATTGACACCCTCTTCGGAGAGATGTGTGAAAAGCATTTTATTCAACCCACTTTCATTACAGATTATCCCGTTGAAATGTCTCCATTGTGTAAACGTCACCGAGACAACCCGGAGTTAACTGAGCGTTTTGAGTTGATGGTAAATGGGAAGGAATTGGCCAACGCTTACAGTGAATTGAATGACCCTATTGATCAACGTGAACGATTCGAAGAGCAAATAAAACTCATGGAAAGAGGTGATGATGAAGCCATGTTCATAGATTATGATTTCCTACGTGCTCTTGAGTATGGCATGCCTCCTACTTCTGGAATGGGTATTGGAATTGACAGATTGGTGATGATGATGACCAACAATGAAAGCATTCAAGAGGTATTGTTCTTTCCTCAAATGCGACCAGAGAAAAAACAAGAGGGTCCTGATCTGACTGCATTTGAAAATATTGGTATTCCAACTTATTGGATAGAAGCGCTGGTAAGTTTGGGCATACATAACCTGGAACAATTGAAAGAGGTAAAACCAACTGCTTTGCATCAAAATCTGAACACATACCGCAAGAAAAACAAGCTTGATATTCCGGCCGCCCAGTTGGATGAAATTTTAACTTGGATCAATTAAAAAGCATGCGTATGCTCATGCTCCCTGCATGAACCATAGGTCTTGCCTCTGATTTTCGGCCATTGTATTGCAAAGACAGTTGTAAATTCTTGTTAATGAATTTTCTCCAGTCCATTTGAAACTGTATGTTATTTCCAACTTGCAGTCCGTTCAAAGCATCATACAACGCAGATCCACTAAGTGCTCCGTTCAAAGCAATTGAAGTCCATTTTAATTCGGTTTTGAAAAGTTGTCCCTCACTAATTTCCCATTGAATAAGTCCTGAGAGAGCGAGAGACGTTGATTCAAAACGAGCTTCAGTGCTACCACCATTCTTAATTCCATATTCTGAATTCAAACCAAATTGTTTTTTGAGCGTTGGCTGAAACATAAGAGAGGGTTTTATTGTAATGAAAGAATACGCATAATTTCGAATACTCAAAAAATTAGATGCTGATAATTTCTTTCCGTAATCAACGGTACATAGCACATTCCAAAAAGATTTCAGGGTAGTTCGTGCAGTCAGCTGACCACTTCGGTCTTCTTTACTCTCATAACCCGATAAGAGTTGGCTTTTATTTTCATTTCTTGAAAAAATTAAATCAGCAGAAAAACGTGGATTACCCTTATTGAAATAAATACCACCGCGTTGAGCATTGGTATAGCCTAACCAAATTGAATCATTTATTACAGCTATAGGATAAAGGCGAAATTCAGACCTATTTGTTCTAGATTCCGATCGGTTCTGGAGTGAAATAGACCAAGGTTTCATTAATTCATGCAGCCCTTCATTTCGCCAAAACTTCTTATTCGAGAATTGAATATTCAATGAAGTGGTTAAACTTGAGTTAAAAACATTTTGATACTCGGTGGTTTGAATTGGAATACGGATGTAATTTGCTTCATAACTAAAAGCTGAAACTTCAAATTCTTCTAACTCCTTAACGCCGTTCTCATTGTAATCATTCCATATGTATACCCCCTGTCCCATAGGCACTTCTGCATACACATACGCTTGAATAGGTGACAATCCACTTCCCGTTTCATAATACAAATTAAATTGTACCAACTTCTGTGATGCCGTTCTAAACTCAATTCTGCCCAAAGTTGTATTTAAAGGAATCAAGGATGAACTGGTGTCTAACACCTGTAAATTTCTTTGATTCAGAATGAGGTTGATTTGAGTCCCCTTAGCTGTTTTACCCTTCAACTCAAAACCGCCATTCCATGCCGTAGCCAATGGTGTCAATGCATCATTCAGAATGCGTTGATCGGTTCTATTTCGAACAAAAAACTTTATCATTTTCGACGTAGTATCTTGAGATCTCAAGTACAATTCACCGTCAAAAAAAGCATACGCATTGGCACCAATATTTGAATTATTGTACTCTTGTTCATCTTTGAATCCAGTTACAATCTTTTTTCCATCATGATAGACATGTAACTTCTGCCTTAAGAATTTACTACTAATAACTCCTTGTGTTTGAAGTGCCCAAGCATCAGCAATAACATGCATATGTTTCCCAAAAACAACATGCTGTTTGTATGTCAGTTTTTTTCCCAAATACCCGTTCCCAAATTCCAAAATGGCTAATTGGAAAAGTGCATTTCCATGATTTTTAGAATTATAGCCGTATCCCAATTGCGCATTCAACTGACTAGTATTCAAAGTAGGCAAGGCTAATAAATTCCAATTTCTTTCAAATTCTACTTCCCTAAAACGCTCTATGCGCTGAAAATTTGAAGATAAGTACTCTGCTTTCCATTCCAATTGATGACTTCCCTTTTCTAGCTCATTGATAAGTTTTCCCTCGAGCAATCCAGCACCCCCTATATTTATTTGGTTTCCTATTTCGGAAAACGTATTCAAATCATTTTGTGTGAATGCCGCTTCGGTACGAAACTTCCCCTTCCAATGATTAAAATTTCGCTCGTTTGTTAAACCCAAAACCCACATGAGTTGTCTATTCGGCGGAGTTAATTTTCTTATAGGTTCATAGCTTCCTTGAGGAATTCCAGCAACTGGAGCAACCCACTTATAAACTTTGCCAAAAGGTGAAATTGCACTTTCAATGTAATTTCCATTCCCAACGCCTACAAAGGTGAAAACTGCAGAGTAGTGGGCACTTAAAGCATTGGTTGAATAAACCAAAATTGAATCTATACCCAAAGAATCAACCAACTCATATCGAATCTGATTCGAATCAAACCCCAAACTATCTATTGAGGAAATAAATGTATTTGTGATTGAATTACCCGCATTGTAAAGAGTCTCTCTTTCTGCTAAGTTTAATGATTGAGACAATGGTTGATTCTTAACATCTGACTCAATGAAAAACTGTGAATACAATTTTCCACCATTACCGAATGTAAATTCGGTTTGTTGTGTTATCAGCGGGCGCAAATATTGACGATCTACATATTGAAATTCAACTACAATTCTTTTATCCTTGGTAATTCTCTGTTTAGAAGTAAATACAATCTCGGCTGTATTATAATCAATGGCATAATCTTGATCGAGCCCACGAATCAATTTTTTGCCATCGATGTAAACAACTTCAGTTCCTGCCAAAACGGTCACAAAACGCTCGCCATTGGCTCCTTGCAGCCGATAAGGTCCTTGTACCCCCTCAAGACCTTGAATTGTAAGTCTATTGAATTTACCCTTAGAAATGGAAATTGAAGTCTCTGTCTTCATTTGCTTTTTTCCAAAAGTTTCATTTGAATTTACATAGAGACCTAGCCCGCGTTTATTAAACTTCATGAAATAATTAGCCTGCGTATTAATCGCGAAATCACCTGCAATCCATTTCGATTTTTCATCTGAAAGTTGTATAAAAACCTGATCAATTTCTTGAACTTGTTGGGTTGTTCCAGAGGCTTGAATGGGAAGTTGGTTATCAGAGATTGAAGCTACCAATTGAAATCTATTAGCCAGTTTTCCTTTTAATTGAAGATTCAATGCTGATTGCGCTCCGATGTTTTGCTGGTTGCCAGCAGAAACGGATCTTGAAATGGATCCAAACTTTTGAATTTGATCTGAATAATTTTCTTTAATTCTGGGCTGAATGGTTGTAAAGGTGAATTTATCGGGCTTGGATGAGCTCCAATCGTATCTCTGATTATTTACTTTAAAATCAAATACTTCGTAAGAAATTCGCAAGGTATCTGAAAGACAGCAAAGACGAAAGAATGAATTCGAATTTGAAAAAAATTGGAACTCTACTGTTGAGTTGGTTTTCAAATTAAGAGTTTGAATACTCGTTGGTCGAACAACTAAGGTGTCTAATATGATACATGTCTGACCAGGAAGAAGCAATTTGGTTAGAGGCTGAGCATTTGCAACCTGAAAGAAGAAAAATAAAGATGCAAATGCCAGTAATTTCCTCACCTATTAGTTGTTGTTAACATATACGCGAATGACCACATGATTCATTTGGAAAAAATACAACCCGGTGGCCAAGCTTGCAGTTTCAATTTCGCTCTTCAACGAATAAATGAATTCATTTCGTATGATTCTTCCTTGAGTATCAGAAATAGTAATTATTCCAGAATCAGGCAATTGATTTAATTGAATATTTACCACTCCACCAATTGCGGGATTGGGATAAATCGTAACATTGATACTGGCTTCATCTATTCCTGTATCACCGGTATCTGTGTTGCAATCATCATCAAGACCATTCTCCAAAATTTCAAAGGCACTTGGATTTACGCTCGGATTAGAATCGTCACAATCTAATCCTGAAACAGCATAACCAACGCCGGGATCTGCACAAAATCCAATGGCACTGCCAAAACCGAAACCGTCAGAATCTGCATCAACATAATAGGGCAAAGAAGGAATACCTTCATCTATTGAGCCATTGCAATTTTCATCTTCAAAATTACAAATCTCAACTGCATTGGCATTTACAAGCGGATCACTCTCATTGCAATCACCGTTGCATGCATTTAATCCATCACCATCCCAATCCATAAATTCGTCAACAAGACCATCATTATCATCATCAAGTGCATTGCAAAACTCCTGTTGAATTTGATATTTCAACAGGTAAGCATCTGTATAACCGTTATTGGCAGAAAATGCATTGTCATTCGACCATGAATAGCCCGTAATGAGCAATTGGCCATCAGCGTCAAGAATGACATCAGAAGCGTAATCAAAATTACTTCCGCCCCAAATATCTTCAAATAACACATTACCATCAAGATCCAAAAGTCCAATGTAGATATCACTGGTTCCCAACAAGGGCAAACCATTCACAATACCTTGAGTCTCTCCCACAAAGGCGATATTTCCATCATTCAATTGAATGAGTCCGCGAACATAATCACTGTTGTTGCTACCAAAATTTTTGCTCCATAACAATGTTCCATTCGCATCAATTCTAAAAATCCAAAAATCGGTCAAGCCAGCATTGGGAGAGGTTAAATCGCCGTTCGATGAACGAGAGTCCCCGGCAATAACCAATGAGCCATCCGGTAATTCAATAACTTCCTCCACCAAATCATTTTGTGAACCCCCGTAGGCCTGTTGCCAAAGAATGGTCCCATCTGAAGACATTTTAACAACCAATGCATCTGTTGCACCATGACTTGTAGCGGTTATTTCATTATTTCCAATATTAAAACCACCTATAAAAATGAAATTTCCATCTTGTGTTTTCCTGATTATTGTACCTGAATCATAGGCAGTAGAACCAAAGCAATTCGACCAAATAATAGTTCCCAAAGCATCTATTTTCACCAACCACATGTCTCCCTGACCGTTCTGATCGGTTAATGGTGCGTTGCTGGAAAATGCGCCTCCCGCGAAAAGAATTCCATTGTCTTCTGTGGCAACAACAGATGTTGCAAACTCACCTAACATTCCACCAAAAGACTTTTGCCACAGCAAATCTCCAGTTTCATTGATTCGAATTACCCATACATCAGTTTCTCCGTACATGGCCGAGCAGTCTCCATCAAACGATTGATTTCTACCCACCAGACAATATGATCCATCGGCCATAGGAAGAATATCCAAAGCTGCTTCATTTATACTTCCGCCAAAACATTTCTGCCAAACGAATTGTCCTGAGGCATTGAATTTCAAAAGAAGTATATCTGTAAAACCATGATTCCCCGTTACAAAAACATCCGAGGAATTGGTATACCCCGCTGTAAGTGTTCCACCATCAGCTGTTTTACAAAGAGCATACGGTTGATCGTAATTATATCCGCCGTATGACGTTGTCCAAATATCTTGAGCAGAGCCTGTTAAACAAAGAAAAAATGTTAGGAAAAATACAGTTGTTTTCATGCAACGAATTTAATCATTCATTGCATTGAAAAAACCTGAAAAAAATAGCCCCGACGGGAATCGAACCCATATCAAAAGTTTAGGAAACTTCTATTCTATCCATTGAACTACGGAGCCAATTTCTTCGCGAAGATAATTGCCTCTTTTGAAGATTTTCACTTATTCTTCTTCAAGGCCTTCATGGTCTGGTAGTCTCTGCATTTGAACAAGTGCGAAATTGGTTTTTGAAAAGAAAAGTCAACCGCATTGAATTCATTGGTGCAAAGCAACTCCGTAGCCCAAACTTGCTCTCCGTTGATTTGAAAAGCAACACCTTGAATTCTGGCACCACTCGCAAGCATATTTTCATTGTGACCTGGACTTTCCTTCCATTGTTGGAATGATTCTGAAGCAATTGTGTATGCAATTTCCTCCACGGTCTCTCCTTGTGAATCGTAATTGTACAAGCAGTTCTCACCACACCAAGAAAGAATTGTGCTTGGATTTACAAATTCTATTCGATCGCCAGGATCCTTGCCGCTATATTCATCGCTATGATATTCAGTGTGTGATAGTTTATCTTGCTGAACCATCCAATGGTTGTGATTTAGACAAACCAACCACAATTCATCACTCCAAAGCACACGCTTTTTTCCTTTGCTAACTCTATAATCATTCATAATTCCATGAAAGTAATAGGCAGATAAACGCTCTATCATGGCAATACTATCTTGAGTCGATTTTTCTATTAACTGCCTTGCACTTTTTAATCTAAAAGGGGGGCTTTGCGCAGAAACTGTTTGAACTCGCGTAAAAAAAATCAAACTAAAACTGATAAGGAAAAATAATCTATTCATAAATCTTGAACTGAAGTTAGTTCTGTTTTATTGCAAAACAAATTAACTTTGAGTCATGTTAGAAATAATAGCCCTGTTTTTATTGACTCGAATCATTGGTGACCGCGCTGCCGAGAAAGGTTACCGTGCTTGGGTGTACAAAGTATTAATGATAGGATTGTGGTTTCTTCTGGAATCAATATTTTTCTTCTCAGGGTTGGTATTGTTTGGACACAGCATTCCTGTCTATTTATTCGGACTTTTTGGAGGGTTTACCGGTTTTCTCATTACCTTTCTGATTGTGAAAAATTTAACTGATAAAAACAAATGGGAAGAGATATGAAAAATACACTTTTTTTAACCATACTGTCTTCCATCATATTCTTAGGCTGCAGGAAGGATACGGAAATAAAATGTAAAAGCTATGTGTCTGTTCACTTCAACAATCATGTAGATGGAAGTGATATTCTGTTTGACACGCTCGCCTATACCAATCCTGCTGGAGAATTATTCTCTTTTTCAATCTTAAAATATTATGTTTCTCACGTAACATTGGTACAAGATGATGGCGACAAAATAGAATTGTATGCTCATGAACTCATTGATGAGGCGAATGAACTATCTACATTTCTAGAGCGAGTTGAAATACCTGAGGGTCATTATTCATCTATTGAATTTTATTTAGGTGTTGATTCCATACACAATCATTCAGGTGACCAAATTGGAGATTTAGACCCCATCAACGGCATGATTTGGACGTGGAATACGGGATACATCTTCTATAAACATGAAGGGAATTTTATTTCGTCTGCAAGTGGTAGCTCACAACCCTTAGTCTATCATTACGGTACTGATGCGGGCCTATTAACAGTTCAGTTGCCAATTTCAATGCATGCTTTTAATACTAATCACAGCATACGCATTGACTTCGACATCAATAAAGCATATGGAAATAACGGAGTGATTATTCCTTTTACGAATAACAACAATCATCAGAGCGTTAGCGTAGATGATCTGCCGTGGATTAACAAAATGAAAGATAACTTTGGACAATCCTTCGGAGCGTCTGTTTTTACTTTTGAATAATGCGAATTGGACTGTATATCATTCTTTTCACTTCGATTCTTGCGGCGTGTAAGCCTGAAGTAGAAGAACCTGTCTATGGAACTCCTTATACCCTAGTTATTCCCCAAGGACTGCCAAACATGGCTATTCCCGCCAATAATCCCATGACGTATGAAGGAATTGCTCTGGGAAAAAAGTTGTTTTATGACCCCATATTATCCGGAGATAATACACAAAGCTGTGCCAGTTGTCACTTACAAATCAATGGGTTTACTGACCCGAATCAATTCAGCACAGGAATAGATGGCGTACAGGGAAACAGAAATGCAATGCCATTAATTAACTTGGGATGGCAAACGAAATTTTTCTGGGATGGCGGAGCAACTGGATTAGAAAGCCAAGTGCTGGGGCCTATTACAAATCCAATAGAAATGCATGAAGATATTGCAAATGCCATTTCAGAATTGGAGGCAGATCCCGAATATCCCTCACTGTTTAAATCTGCATTCGGATCAGATGAAATTACATCACAAGCCATCATGCGCGCTATTGCTCAATTTGAAAGAACATTGATATCAGGAAATTCCAAGTATGATCAATACGTGCGTGGTGAAGTACAATTGACCCAACAAGAATTAGATGGTATGAACCTGTTTGCCGACATGGAAAAAGGAGATTGTGTGCATTGCCATGTTATGGGTTCTACATTCAGTGATTTTGAATTTCGTAATACGGGATTAGACAGCATTTATTCAGATGCCGGTAGATACTTGATTACATTAAATGAGAATGACCGTGGAAAATTCAAAACACCCTCACTCAGAAATATAGAACTAACTGCACCTTACATGCATGATGGGCGTTTTCAAACTTTATTGGAGTGTGTTCAGCATTACAACACTGGATTTCACTATAGTCAAAATCTAGATCCGAATTTATTTTTCGCAACAAAAGGCAGAATGACATTGCAAGAAATGGAAGCCATTGTAGCCTTTATGAAAACGTTAACGGATACCGAATTCATTACAAATCCGGCATTTCACTAATTTATTTCCATTCGTTTTACAATTACACCCTGATCTGTTTGAATGGTTAATGTATAAATACCTCGCGCGTATTCAGCCAAGTCAAGAAATACATGGTTAGCGTTTGAAATGAATTTCTCCATTACCAATTGCCCACTCATGTTGTGCATGCGTATAGCGCTCATGGAATTATTTTCATTCAACTGAATGGAAAGGTTCCCATCAGTAGGGTTTGGATAAATGGTGGCATTCAATGTTTCAATGAGGTCTATTGAAGATGAAAAACACACATTGACGTTATCTATGTAAAAATTATTTCCCCAACGACCCCTGTTTTGAAAAGCAATTAATACTTCTTCACTGCTTTCTGGCAAATCTATTTGTTCTGAACGCCACTGTGTTGCGGTTGGAATAAATAAATCAGTAGTAGCTGGTGCGGTTGATAAAGTTCCTCCTCCCTTTACCCACAATTCTTCCCACGTATCTCCGCAGTCTGTGCTGAATAACACTGCCAAAGTATCTGAGTATTGTCCACCATATTCAGCATATGCTACATCAAAAACAAGGCTCCAATTATTCAATGGATCTAAAATTTGTTTTTCTAGAATTATCTCATCGCGTTCACCTTGCACATCTATCCAATAATTTTCAAAAGCCATGCTGTAAGATCCAGTACCAAATGCACTGCAAGCATTTGAAGTACTGAACGTGCTTGATCCTCCTGTGCTGTGACCGTCTCTCCATGTTAAGGGAATACTTCCAGATTCAAAATCGGTAGTTTGACAAACCATACTTGGTGATGTACTCTGAATGTAAGCCTGTTTGGTTACCGACTCCGAAACTCCATTATCTGTTACCGTTAAAGTAACATCAAAAACACCAGAGGTGGAATAACTTACCGTTGGGTACTTCTCATTACTCGAAGAAGGTGTAGCACCCGGAAAAGACCACGCATATGTTGCGTTTGAGCTGGCTACACTATGATCTACAAAGTGCATCAATTCTCCCGGACAAACGAAGGATCCATAAGCCGATGCAAAATCAACCAAAAGCTCTGAATTCTCATAAAGTGGTGCTTCCCAAACACCTAAATTCCAACATGCTAATCGTAATTTATTGTCTCGATAAAAAGGCACAAGACGCAAAGGCTCTGTACCTGCTGGTAATCCCGTACTGTATTCCACCCAAGAGCTCATACTTGCATTTCTGTATAATACTCGACCGTGTAATAAAGCTATGTAAACACCACCGTTGGTTCCCAATTGTGCAGCAATACTCCAAATGGCCTCATTGCCTACATTTCCCGACCAATTCACATAGCTCGCGCCACCGTCAGTAGTATAATACACCTTCTGATTTGAGCTGGCATTGGTATACGCTATAAAAAATTCATTGGCTGAGTTTCCCAACGAGAAAACCATGTTATTTTGATTCAATGGAGTGTTCAATTGAACCCATGAATCGCCTCCATCTATACTTCGCCACAGCTTCATAACATTTCCTACTCGTTGTTGTGCAAAAAGCACATTTGCGTCGGAGTAGCTCTGTTCAATCCATATGACCTTACTATTCACATTTGCTCCAAAAGCATAATGCTCATTCCATGATTGACCACCGTTTATAGACTTATATATTTTATTGTCTTTTCCCAGCCAAGCCACATTGAAATGATGAGAATCAAAAAGGATTCGTGAACTTTCATTGAACCAATAACTTTCGTTCGGAAAAAGAGAAACGCTGAACCCATTTGCAACCGCATTTACCGATTCAGGTAAATACCTACCGCCCAAATCTGAGAAATACGTTTTATTCTCATCTGAATAGTTCACATAACCCGTAGCTGCCTCACCACCGCCGAGTGCCAAATAATTTCCTTGACCATAGTTTTCATGGTATCCCATATTTCCATTATGGTACCTACCACCCACCATAATATCTTCGTTCCAACCTTGGTCATATCCCCATAAGTTAACAGCCATGATGCCGTTGTTTTTTGCCGAAAAAGATCCTAGGAAATCAGTTGAAACATTGATGCCTCCGTCATTACTACACCAGATTGTCTCTGAATTATCTCCTTCTTTATAAATTTTGAACTCCTGTTGATCCACATGATAATATGGAAGTCCACCAATATATCCGGCCACACCCTGAAAAGTTGCTCCGGCGTCTGTGCTCTTCCAGACATTCAAACCACCCAATAGTACATGGTCAGGATTAATTTGTGAAGCAATCAACGTGGTGTTGTAATGAATCTGAGTATATGTTCCGTCATCTCCGCTAAAATTCATCAAATTCGCGTGGGTTTGTGGGTTATATGGAGTTCCTATTAATCCATGCGGATGTGACCACGTCTCTCCAGCATCATAACTCACATATAGACCTATCCAACCGTTCAATTCAACACCAGCATTGTAAGTTCCGTATCCAGCCAAAGCAACATAGATTCGATTGGGGTCCGCCTCTGTCAAAGCCATGTGACCACCAAGTAATTCAACACTTGTATAGCCCGGTTGCTCTGAGAACCAACCGTTATCATACATTGTAAAATTCACACCTCCATCAATGCTTTTATAGAATTTCGAAATTCCCAATGACGGTTCATATTGAACTGTATAGACCACCGAATAATCATTCGGTTTAAATCGAACAGTCATACATTCATTGGGTAATACTTCCAACCAAGTGTCACCAGTGTCCTCTGATTTAAACAATCCTTCGTTGGTTGCAGCAAATACAATATTTGGCTGGGTGGGATGAAATGCAAATTCCCAAACATTGATATTTAAAGATATAAACCAAGAAGCACCCACAATACTCCATGTAGAACCCCCGTCAATGCTTTTATAGATATCATTGGCTCCACTGAATAAGACAATATTTACATCTGTGGGGTGACAAGCTACTGAGGAAACACCTCCTAGAATGATATTTTTCGTCACGAAACTCCAAGAACTACCTGCGTCTATTGATTTGTACAATCCACCAGATTCTGTTCCACAAAAAAGAACATCATGATTAACAGGGCTTCGATCATGGCAGTACACATTGGAATGCTCACTAATTGGTGTTACATTTCCATCCGAAGTATAGTGAACGTTTGGTCCACAATAGCTCCAAATTGATCCACCACCTTTCTTCTCTTGTTTTATCCGATCAACCTTCAAATCAATTCCATTTGAATCAATATTCCCCTTCAAACCATTTACCCAACGCTTGTAATATTGCGTATGAACAGTCTTTTCAAACGGATGCGAAGCATAGTATTCCTCATAAGCCGTTTTAACTTCCAACGGATTCGCACCTTCAGCATACATTAAACTCGCCCAATCCGGCAAATGGGGATCATTTCTAAAGTTTTTTGCCAAATGCAATTGAGCCGACCCAACAAGAGCTGAGTATATAAAAAGAATAAAGAGTAAGTACTTGTGCATACCCAAATATACAAGCAGATTAGGCAGTAATTCCCCAATTTTCTTTATCCAAACTTCGGTATTGGATTGCCTCAGAAATATGTGTTGCAGTAATTCGCTCCACTCCCTCTAAATCGGCTATTGTTCTTGCCACTTTTACAATTCTATGATATGCCCTTGCTGATAATTTTAATCGAGTCATTGCTAGGTTTAATATGTTCTTCGAGTCTTCATCTAGCACACAATGTTTCTCCATCTCTGCACTTCCCATTTGGGCATTGTAGTGGATCTTCGACCCCTCAAATCTTCTAGATTGAATCTTTCGCGATTGCGTTACACGAACTCGAATTTCTGAACTCCCCTCACCTTTTTCAATTTTCTGAAGTTGTGAAAAACAAACGGGAGTCACTTCAACATGCAGGTCAATTCGGTCCAACAACGGACCACTAATCTTATTGAGATACCGCTGAACCGCCCCAGGAGGACAAGAACATTCTTTATCTGGATGATTAAAATATCCACACGGACACGGATTCATAGACGCAACTAGCATAAAGCTCGCAGGAAACTCTACCGAGAATTTACTTCTTGATATACACACATTGCGCTCCTCCAAAGGTTGACGCATGACTTCCAATACCGTTCTTTTGAATTCGGGAAGTTCGTCTAAAAATAAAACTCCGTTGTGAGCCAATGAAATTTCTCCGGGTTGAGGAAACGAACCCCCGCCCACCAAAGCTACGTCACTAATGCTGTGATGCGGATTTCTGAATGGTCTATTCACCACTAACTCATCTGATCGCTTCACCTTTCCAGCTACGCTGTGAATTTTAGTTGTTTCCAATGCCTCTTCAAGAGAAAGGGGCGGGAGTATCGAAGGCAATCGTTTGGCCAACATCGTTTTTCCCGCTCCTGGCGGTCCAATCAGAATAATATTATGCCCCCCCGCTGCGGCTATTTCAAAAGCTCTTTTCAATCCAGCCTGACCTTTTACATCCTCAAAATCGAAGCTAAATTTCGTCGTCTGCAATTCAGAAAATCGGTCCTTGTCAAATGGAAAATAACTTAATGAATGATTGCCATTAAAAAACTCAACCACCTCCCGAATGTGGCGCGCTCCGTATACCTTCAAATCATCAACCACGGAACATTCCCGGGCATTTTCATACGGCACAATGATTCCCTTGAAATCATCCCGTGCCGCCTGAATAGCCATAGGTAAACCGCCTCGGATGGGTCGTATAGACCCATCCAAAGACAATTCACCCATGATCACATAACCGTCCAATTCCTCAGACTTCATCTGACCCGTTGCTGCCAACAATCCCAAAGCAAGCGGTAAATCATATGCTGTTCCCTCCTTCCGTATATCAGCCGGAGCCATATTAATGGTGTAATTTCTTACAGGATGCTTAAGATCACTGTTAATCAAAGCAGCGCGTATACGCTGCTGCGCTTCTTTAACTGCTGTATCTGGTAGTCCTACCATACTCACTAAGGTTCCCTTATCAGCGTTTACTTCAATCGCAATCTTATAGGCATTTACACCATAGACCGCACTTCCGAATGTTCTTGCTAACATGCTCTTTTTTTCGCAAAACAAATCTCATGTTCGGACGAAAAAAAAATATGGTTATGTGAAATGTATATGTGAACTACATCAAAAGCAATAATAGCAGTGCATTCGGCATGCATAAGAATACATAAACTGAATAATTATCTCAACAAAATAACATGGCCCTTGATCACTTTTCTTCCTCCCGCCGCATCGGTATATTGAACTTGAAATGTATATGATCCATCTTCAGAATAATATTCTCCCTCATTCACATTCCCATACCATTTTGCCTCTTCTCCGAATCCGTTAAAAATCAAATTTCCCCATCGATTAAAAATAGATAATTGCTCTATTGTACCACCATTAATCACTGGAGTAAAAACATCATTCAACCCATCATCATTGGGTGAAAATGAGTTAGGGATATAAATCTCGGTAGACAAATTTTCACGTTCAACTCCAATTACCAACAAAGAATCTTCTGCTGTACACCCGTTTGCATCGGTTACTGTAGCAAATACCCAAGCTGTTGAATCAAATAGCCAAGCCGCATTGGCATCTTGGTCATTCGAGATATTCCATACGTACGAATAACCACCCACACCTCCAAAAGAACTAGCATTTACAACAGCCATTTCACCCGAATAAAATGCTTCAGCAGGTTCCATGATATCTATTTCAAGCTGCAGAGGATTGAAAATTTCGATGGTCGCTGAGGAAAAACAATCTTGATTCAACGCTGCAGTTACTTGATAAACACCCATTGGTAAATTATTTGCTGAATTCGTACTAGAAACATTCGGTGACCAGGTCCATGTTAATTCAGTTGAAAATCCAGAAACCTCACAAAAAATAGAAGCATCCGAAAGACCATAACAACTTACATCATTTGCATTCCAAGTTATAGATGGAAGCGGATTACTTCCAACAACAATTTCACTAAAAACCGAACAACCATTCGAATCTTCCAGCATAAGATCATACTGACCACTAGCTATATTCATTAAATCGGAACTGAAAGCTGAATTCGACCAGACATAAGAATATGGCGCCGTACCGCCCAAAACATTAGTCTGTATACTTCCATTTTGACCGCCACAATCAGCATCTAAGGCCACTAAATCAACAATAATTTCCGATGGTTCATTCAAATTGAAATTAGCACTTAAACTGCATGCAGAATCGGCGGTTATCTGCACATCATAATTTCCACTTCCTAAGTCAGATAAAATTGAATTTCCTACCGAAGGAAAATTATTCCAATTGTAGTTTGCATTGACTACATCTGATGGGGTTAATTCGATTTGAATACTACCATTTAAATAACCATAGCACGAAGGCGGAATAATCAACGATGAAATTTCCAAAATGGAAACGTGAATTTCGGTTGTTGCATTGGGGTAACAAATTCCACCAACAGTCAACGAAATGGGATATGTTCCTGAAGTTGTATAAGCATGTTCAATGGTGGCACCGACGGTGCTCACCACATTAGCACTTCCATCGCCAAAATTCCATACCGCAGCAGATGGACACCCTGTTGTGTTTGAAGAAACAGCGATTGTATTTTCATTCAAACACGTGTAAACTATTTCGGGTTGAAGGGTTGGCGCTTCTCCAATAAAAATATCGTCAATAGCCACTCCGTCAAAACTGTTGCAAGTGGTACCACTTCCAAATAAAAACCGAAATTGCACTTGTGATTCGCCCAATAAATCCTCTAAACAATGTGAAGCCGTTACCCATGTTAAACTGCCTTGTCCACCTGCACAATTACCACTTGTAGCTCCTGTTCTACCAGACCAACCATGCTTGGGGGAGGCTGAGGTTAACCAGGTGATGTTACCGTGATTGAACCAGTTTTGATTTAAACAATTTACAGGATCTCCAAAGGCGCCAACATTTTGCCAACTCGCACCATTGTCTACGGATGATTGCAACACCATGCCGTCATATTGACGCTCACACTCCCAAAAAATCTTGAATTGAATCCAAGGATTAGAAAGTGACGAAAAATCAAAACATGGAGATCGTAGCCATGATTGTTCTGAGCTATTGTATCCGGTACCGTTTAATCCGCCAACAACCCATGATTTCGTTCCTTCACCAGCCGAATTAATAATGGTACAATTTGGGGTTCCCCAAGACCAGTCGCTATTGGTTCCGCCACTGGTCCACGACATGGCACTTTCAAATCCTTCGGTATAGGGAAATGTGTTAATGATTGGACCGCTGCACTGAGCTTTTGTTGTATGAGCACATACAACAACACAAATAAGTATTAGACTCAATTTTCGCAAGATGTCCATCACACAAAATTAGCTCTGCATTGACTCGCTTTTTTGAAATTCACCTTAAGTAATTGAAATGTTACTAAGAAGATTTCCTCACATATTTGGTTAGAATGACAATCTGTTGCCCATCAATTTTACCTTCAATCTGTTCAACATTGTCATGAACCAAACGTATGTTTCGAACTGAAACTCCAACATTGGCTTTGACTTGAGAACCCTTTACCTCCAAGGTTTTTATCAATGTTACAGTGTCACCTGTCTGTAAAATTGCTCCGTTGCAATCTTTGTGGAATTCTAAATCTCCTTGATCTTCATGATCCCCTGTTTGCTTCGCCCAAACCAAGTGCTCATCTTCCATATACATCATGTCCAATGCTTCTATGGCCCATGTGTTGGAATTCAATCGATTCAACATTCTCCATACCACAACTTTCACGGCTGGAATTTCACTCCACATGGCTGTATTTAAACAAGCCCAATGTTCTGCATTCAATGGAGATTTTTTCTCCAATTGTGACTTACAAACCTCACAAACCAAAATAGAATCATAAGCGTTGCCTTGTGAATCTGTGGGAACTTCATAAATGGAAAGTGAAGAATTCGATTCACATAATTCGCAACAATTGTTGCTTCGTTTTTTTAATTCTGTTTCTGTGCTCATGCGAGTTTCGTTTCAATATAATCAATGAATGAATGAATAACTTTAATGTGGATCTCTTGTATCCTGTCTGCATAACCGTTCCAAGGAACTCTTACCTCCACATCGCACAAAGGACCCAATTTACCGCCATCCTTTCCAGTTAACCCAAGTACGAAAATTCCTTTAGCCTTTGCAGCCTCTGCAGCTTTCAAAACATTGGAAGAATTGCCACTTGTCGAAATTGCAACCAACACATCTCCATCTTGACCCAAGGCTTCAACCATTCGAGAAAAAACAAAATCATACCCGTAATCATTTCCAACACAACTCATGTGCGAAGGATCTGAGATACTCATGGCGGCTAATGCTGGCCTGTTTTCTCTGTATCGGCCTGATAACTCTTCCGCAAAATGCATGGCATCACACATACTACCTCCATTTCCACAAGACATAATTTTCTTTCCCAATTGCAATTGCCTTGCGAGTAATTCACTTCCATGTTGAACACTCAATAAAAACTCTTGAGAACTCATAATGGTCTGAAGCAGTTCTTGTGCTTCTTGGAGATGTTTTTCAATGACTGTCATTTATTCTTTTTTAAAAAATAGTCTACCCAAAAATCAAGTTCTTTGGTATGTTCTTCATATTGTTTTCCCGTCGCAGGTCCATAAAAACCCGTCCAGATCCGCTGAACAATTCCATTCTGATCTACGAGCAATAAGGTTGGAAAAGACATCATGTGATTCAGTTGGTGAAAAGTCTCCTTCGCATCTTTCTGAGGGCCTTCATTTCCTTTGCCAAAATAGACGCTATAAGGCATTTGAAGCTGTAATGCTTGATTTTTAACACGCTTCAGCGATTCTGTATTGTATCCATTTCTTTCAAAGGTTACAGGAATTACATTCAAACCACGCGAATTGTATTTTTTATATAATTCGATGACGAACTTTGACTCATCCGTACAATTCGGACACCATGTTCCCATGATTTGTACCAAGGTTATTTTTCCCTTCCATTCATTATAACCGAATGTATGTTCGGTACCCTTCTCATCTATAACTTTAAGACGAAGCTTTTCAGTTGGATTTTTCATCCAAGTAAGTGTATTCGGAGCGTGCAGTTTATAAGAGGGATCAACCACTGCAGAATAACCCACTTTGTAGTGAATTCCACTTCTGAAAACTCCATGAATAATTTCCTTATTATTCAACTGTCCTTCAATTTGAAAGAGATGCGTTCCGTCGAATGCCGACAAATAAAACTTGTTATTTTGCAGCCATTCTCCTTGTAAAAACCGATAATCACCAGTCTCTGTTAACACGGTTCCATAAAGAGGGGTATTTATTCCGTTTGTATAATTCAGATGCAAAATGGCTGGAATGGAGTCATCCTCAAACTTCATTTTGAACCGAAGTTCAATTGGCACATGAATTTGCGTATCCGTTTCTTTTTCCTGTGCTCTTATGAGCTGAAATGGAATGCTGTAATTTCCCTTGCGCGACGGATCAATCCACTCACCTGAAATATTTCCCTTTACTTTCTTCCCTTTCAAATAGGTTGAAAATAATGGCAGATCTGCTTGAAATGTGCTGTCTTGATTCCAATGAACTTCGAAATCTATTCTTTCAGTATTATTTACAATAGTCCATTTGTCAAGTGACTGCATTTCAAGTCTGCATTTAATTGCAGTTGAATCTTGCTTCAATTCAAAAACCAAATCAAAGTTTTGCGCAGCAACAACATTCGAAATGAGAATAAATGCAAAGAGCAGGTGTTTCATCAATTACAAATCGAATTTAATGCCTTGTGCCAATGGCAGAGAGGTACTGTAGTTTATGGTATTTGTTTGTCTTCGCATGTAATTTCTCCAAGCGTCTGAACCGCTTTCTCTTCCTCCACCAGTTTCTTTTTCACCACCAAAAGCACCTCCGATTTCAGCGCCACTTGTTCCAATATTTACATTCGCTATACCGCAGTCTGAACCCTCACATGACAAGAATCGTTCAGCTTCACGCATGTTGGTGGTCATGATAGCACTTGATAACCCTTGATGAACACCGTTCTGCATGGCAATTGCCTCATCCAAGTTGGAATACTTCATAAGATAAAGAATTGGAGCAAATGTTTCGGTTTGAACTATCTCTAATGAACTATCCTTTACTTCAGCAATACAAGGCTTTACATAGCATCCACTCTCAAAGCCTTCTCCGGTTAAAACACCGCCTTCAACCACAAAATGTGCACCCTCAGCTTTTGCTTTTTCAATGGCACTCAAATATGTATTTACCGCAAGTTGATCAATAAGTGGCCCCACATGGTTGTTGCTATCCAATGGATTTCCGATTCTCAATTGTCCGTATGCAGCTACTAGTTTTTCTTTAACCTCATTGTAAACAGATTCATGAATAATTAACCTACGCGTAGATGTGCAGCGTTGTCCGGCTGTTCCTACTGCACCAAATACAGCGCCTATGATGGTCATTTTCAAATCGGCATTTTCAGTAACAATAATGGCATTATTTCCACCCAACTCCAAAAGTGACTTACCAAAACGTTGGGCTACTGTTGCTCCAACGGTTCTTCCCATTCTTGTACTTCCTGTAGCAGAAATAAGTGGAACACGGGTATCAGCTGTTAACCATTCTCCAACTTCAACTGCACCCGTAACAATGGAAGAAATTCCTTCGGGTAAATTGTTTTCAGCTGCAATTTCATTCCAAATGTTTTGACACGCTATGGCACACAGAGGTGCTTTTTCAGAGCCCTTCCAAACACAAACATTTCCGCAAATCCAAGCAAGAGCGGAGTTCCAACTCCACACCGCAACTGGAAAATTAAATGCTGAAATTATTCCAACTACACCAAGTGGGTGCCACTGTTCATACATTCTGTGACCAGGGCGTTCACTGTGCATGGTAAGACCATACAATTGTCTTGAGAGGCCAACTGCAAAATCACAGATATCAATCATTTCTTGAACTTCACCTAAACCTTCCTGAAGGCTTTTACCCATCTCATATGAAACAAGCATTCCCAATTCGTTCTTGTAATCGCGAAGGCGATTTCCAAACTGACGCACAATTTCACCTCGTTTCGGAGCAGGTATAAGTCTCCATGTTTTATATGCCTCTTGAGCGGTTGAAATAACTCGCTCATAATCTTCTTTTGTAGTAGTACGAACTTTCGCAATTTCACTTCCGTTCACCGGAGTGTATGATGAAAGAAGCTCACCAGCTGAGAAAAACTCTCCTCCAGTGCTTGTTCCTAGATTCTCTTCTCGAATACCCAATTTTACAAGTACATCTTGCATTTCCATTTGTTCAATATTTATAAATTTCGTCAACAAATGTACAACTTCGCATGAGGACTAAGGTGAGTTTTCTTACATTTGAACATGCGAAAATTCAGTCTTTATTTTCTTCTGAGTTTTTATACCCTTTGCTCATTTGGAGTTGAGGCGAAATTGCATTTTTGTTGCGGCCATTTGCAAGAGGTTCATTTCTTTGAATTTGAAAGCCATTCCAATGATCATTCGGAACATGCCAACTGCTGCCATAAAAAGCACTGTAGCTCTGACTTGCAAATTCAACTGCAGCACGCAGACCAACACACCAATAACCTTGATTTCATTGAAATTCAGTCACAAACTGAATTTGATACACCTCGTATATATACCATTACAATTCAAAGTCAAAATTCTCTAACTCCCAACTTTTCAAATTCCAAGGAGGATCCGCCCCCTCAACGGAATATATACGACTTATTTTGTTGCAGAAAAATTGATGCCTTGCTGTTGAGTTAATTCAAAAAAAGCAATTATTCAATCTTCAAAAAACAACAAAATGAAAAAATTAATTTTCCTATTATTCTCAATTATCGCACTCAGCTCTCAAGCACAAAAGAGTACAAGAGAGACCACTTCATTCTGGGTAGCAGGAGCCTGTGGCATGTGCGAAAAAACCATAGAAAATGCTGTTGATGTGAAAGGTGTTTTCGCCCTTGACTATGACTTAAGTACACATCGACTCACCATTACGTATAGACCACATGTCATTAGCCTGAAACAGATTCATGATTTGATTCATGAGGCAGGTTATGATACAGAGGCAGGTGTTGCAACAGATGAACAGTACAATCGCGTTCATGGTTGTTGCAAATACAGAACATTACCCGCTCACAAATAATCCAAACATCATGAAAAACTTCGTACTGACAATTTCCATTGTCCTGACAAGCTATTTATGCCTTGGACAAATTACAGGCAAAGTCACAAACAGTGACAATGAACCCCTCATTGCTGTTATCTATTTCTCGAATTCGCAATTGGGCACTACCTCAAATGCGGATGGATATTTTTCAATTGGAATTCCAACAAGAAGCAATTGGCTTATTTGCACCGCCACAGGGTATTTCAAAGACTCAATATACGTGGAGTCGAAAAAGCAAGAGTTAAACTTACTTTTCAAGTTAAATACAGACAATACCTTGGGAACGGTTGAGATTCATGATCATGATGGCGGAACACACATCAGCGGTTTAGATCCACAAACCTTTCAAATCTTAAACGAAAAAGAATTGTGTAAGGCAGCATGTTGTAGCCTCTCTGAAAGTTTTGAAACCAACGGTTCCGTTGATGCCTCTTTCACAGATGGAATTACGGGGACT
>CAYSEX010000010.1:5583-18045 GCA_964430305.1 uncultured Chryseobacterium sp. | reverse complement strand
AGTAGTGCAAGCAGATTGGAGTCTAACGTGCTTTGGAACAATGCAATAAATGAACACACTACCATGCAGGTTCAAACCCACGTGGCCCAAGCTCAACGCGTATTTGATACCAATTCAGATGGATTCTTAGACAACCCCCTATTTCGGAATGGCCTTGCACGTGTTGCTATGCAATATTCTGGTGAGAAGGGATTGAATGGCGAATATGCAGTTTCAATTGGAAGTTATTCTTCGAAGAGCGGGCAAGCAAAATCTTTTCAAGAAAATGTACCTGCCGGATTTCTTTGGACCTCTGGTACCCTTTCAGAACATATGGAATTTACAGGGAAAACAGGTTTTGTGTTCGATGAACATGGACATTCAAGTATTGGAAGTCAAATTACGCTTGGTAAAACAGATGTTTCAAGTAAGTTTGGTTACAGAGATTATTTAGGTCATCAAAATTATGCTCGAGTTAATTTACTTTTTAGTCATGAAATCATTGAAGAGACATCAATAACAGCAGGTGTTTCAGGACAAATAGATGATTATAAAGAAAGCCTTCAATTCATTGGAGGAACTTCAATTCTATACGCAAATAGAACCGAACAAACATTCGGTGGGTTTGCCGAATTGAATTCTACAATTAAAGAACGTCTCCAAATTATTCTTGGTTTGCGTGCAGACAAAAACAACATTTATGGAAATTTAATCACCCCGCGTGGGCATGCAAGGTTAAGTATAACAGAAAATATGAATGTTAAATTATCAGCTGGCAAAGCCTACCGCTCTCCCCAGCTAGTTATGGATAATCTCAGTGCACTTGCTGGAAATAGAGTGTGGAATGTAACCAACTTAGGAATTAGTTATCCATTTGCTTTGAACATGGAGGAGGCCAATACTTTTGGGTTAGCTTTTGTAAACACCATGAGGTGGTTCCATAGAAATGCAACCTGGACAGTTGACGCATTCTACACCAACTTTAAAAATCAAATCGTAGCCGACTATGAGACGCGCGGCGAATTTCATCTTTATAACCTAGAAGGTAGAAGTTATTCCAAGGCCATTCAAACAGATTTAACATTTAGTCCAATAAAGAGAACGGAATTTCGCTTCGCATATCGTTGGTTAGATGCGAAAACCACTTATAGAGGAACGTTAAAAGAACGACCTCTCGTTGCACAAAATAGATTCTTTATGAATGCCTCCTACTCAACAAAAGAAAACGCCAAAGGAAGAAAAATAAATTTCGACTTTACTGCAAGATGGTTAGGACAACAGCGCCTCGCCATTTTGCATCATACAGCTGCACTTGAAGAGGTTGAGTATAGCCCTTCCTACTGGACCTTGAACGCACAAATTGCATGTTTCATTAAATCAAACCTAGAAATTTATGTGGGTGGTGAAAACCTAACGGGATATATGGCACACCATCCAATATACCTCGCTGATCATGTTGACTCCCAATACTTCGATGCATCGCAAGTATACGGTCCCATGTTCGGTGCCAATTATTACATTGGTCTTCGTTGGAGGATCGGAGAAAATAAAGAGTAAGGGTTTTACCCTTACTCTTTAATTATTTTTCCTGAATAAATACCGGCATCACTTTTTATTTGAATGAAGTATGACCCAGATGCTAACGCTCTTAAATCCAAACTGGCCCTATTCATAGCCGAAGATTGAACCACTTGGTTTCCAATCAAATCTGTAATGGTGTAGGTAAAATATCCCTGGAATTCAATATTCACCTGGTCTTGAGTGGGGTTAGGATAAATTGAAATCGCTTCTTTCGACTCATTTCCAACTAATTCTAACCAATCATTGATATTGTAGGTAGTATTTGTAATAATCGCCTCATTCCAGTCAAAATAGATATAGGCCGTATTGGTAATTTCACTGTATACTGGGTTACCTGCATTTTCGCGAATTCGGAAGATGAGATGACCTTGACTTAACTCTTGACTTACACTGCTATCGGGTAGCCAAATGTTATTAAATTCAAATCGTAAAATACCATTGCCAAGGTTTACAATTTGCATATCATGAGTGGTTTGCAATAGTTCAAACGTAGACCAATCCAATTCTGCATCTAAGGTATCCAATATGTAAATGTTCTGAGCTGGGGCAGTTCCTGTATTTTGGAAACGAATGGTGTATTGCAAAACATCATCTTCCCACACATCAATGATTTCAGAGGCGTATTGGTTTCCATACGTTTCATGGAACGTTTCTTTATACACCAATTTATCATTCGGATCATAGCTATTCCCTAGAATCTGCAACAACCCACCGTTGTTGTTATTGGTATAGCAATCTTCTGTCTCTGTAGCTGAAATGGTCGATGAGAAAATATGCTGTGCACCATTAATTAATCCACTTGGAATAGTAAAATAAAGGTAGTCGGTGGTTGTAAACCAGGTTTGATTAGATGAAATGGTCCAAGTAATTGTATTTCCGTTGATGACATAATTCGGATTTTGTATAGACGATGTCACTAGGCTTACATCAGAAGGCCATGTCATTGTTAAGACATAATCTGTTGCACCAGGACCATAATTACCCCAATTTAGTCGTATGGTAGCTGTTTGGCCTTGATAGTATCCATTCCATGGAGTAATGGTGGTCCATAGGTCTGAACACAGAGTAACAGTTCCGCCACAGTTTACTGCAATGGCGAGAGGTTGAGTAATACCACTCCAACTTCCCGATATAGTATAAAAATTATTACCAGGTAACGTGTAATTGTTATTCGTTAGCCAATTCTGGTCTACTTGGGCCAATGCAGCACTGGTTACACCGTATATTGAACCACAGTATGAGAAATATCCAGAAGAATCAGAGTAAACGGTAACGGCACTTTGATTGGTGGTCCAACCTAAATGAATTGGAGCGCTTGCTAATGGCATTTCACCTGGATTCATAATTCCATTTCCATTCATATCGCAGAATACAAATCCGCTGTAGCATAAGTAAGGGAATGGATTTGCGTTTGCGCATTGCAACGGAATATTAAAGAGTGGGGCCGCTGGTTGTGACTGACAATCATAACCAAGTGTAACGAAGTAGGGTGATGTGGAGGTATAACCCATATTCGCGAGAAAATTTGGGTTGATTGAAATAACAATTGAATCACTTGAAACACCCATTAAATCAACGGAGTAATAGCCATTTGAATTCGTAGTGGTTGTAATTATGGCTCCATTGTCAGCATTGGAAACAGTTAATGGCACGTTACTTAACACCAACTCACCACTTTCATAGGAGCCATTTGAATTTGAATCGCAAAACACGTAACCACCTTGACACAAATATCCACTTGAAATTTGGAAAGTATCACACACGCTAAACGTGCAACCATTAACGAATTCTGCATCTAAACATGCAACAACATAACTAGCACCAAACGTTGAAGTTAAATAGGCATTAGCTTGAGTCGAGAATATTCCACTTCCAAGAGGTGTTCCGTCGGCAGTATAAGGAGTTACTAGCCAACTATAAGTCAAAATATTACTGGATATAGCAGAATAGATATACATTCCATTCGGATTTGCCGATTGTATAATATTGGTCCAGCAAGGGCTATCAGAACATGTCAAGGTAAACGTAACGGTATAAGCTCCGTAACCATTTGACCAGAACTGATTGTATCCGCCTGTGACCACGTAACCTGACTGAGCTAACCAGTTGGGGTCAATAGTAACAGTAGTATTACCGCTTGGAACACCATATAAAAGAGCATTCTGGCCATTATTCGATAAAAATCCTGAAACACTCACTCCAGTAAAATCATTCGTTACCACAATGGGTATTGCACTATTTATACTGCCTTCATAATTACCATCTCCATCACAATCCAAGCTGGCTAGTCCAAACAATTGAATAGAACATCCGCCTATGGTCACAGCTACTGTATCTGTAGCGGCACTTTGATTTTGAGGGTTGTAAATTGTTGTAATTATTGAATATGTACCTGGCGCCATGTAACTGTGACTTACAGCAGGGGAAACGGTAATAACCGTCCCTACAGCGCTTGTACCTCCGTTGTGATTTGAGGTGGTTCCATCGCCCCAATCAACGGCTATAGAAAATTGAAATCCTGTAAAATTCGACCCTTGTATTACATGGTCAATCTCGGCACCGGTTGAAGCCGTTTGCGGGTTTATCGCAGCAAAAGACATGGATATTGTAGAGTCGCAGTAGTAGTCTGTAACCGAAGTATTCAGGGGCTGAAGGCCTGTAATTTGAAATCCTTGACCAAAGATTTGAACAGACAAAATAGAAAGAAGCGATAAAATAAAAATGCGCATATGATTAAGGTTTGAATGGAGACGATTAATGAAGCTAATTAGTTGCTTTACAGCCTAGAATTGACAATTTCTTCTAGCGCATCAATCCAAATTTCTGAATCATTCAAACTGGGAACCAATTGAATTTTTTCTCCACCTAATTCCTCGAACAACTCCTGATACTCTTCTCCAATTTCAATGGTAGTCTCTAGGCAGTCAGCCACAAATGCGGGTGAAAACACCAATAGTTTTTTCGCGCCCTTCTGGGCTTGCTCTCGAATAACTTGGTCTGAAAATGGTTCGATCCAACCCTTACCCAATCTGCTCTGAAAACAAACTGTATACTGCGACTCATTGATTCCCAACCCCTCAGCTATTAGGCGTGTGGTAGCGAAACAGGTTGCCTTATAACAAAGAAAATTCTCATCGTTTATTTCAGATTCACAACTGTGATTTCTACACTTATTGTCTTTATATATTTTATCTAACTGACGCTCTGGAAGCCCATGAAAACTGAACAAAATATGATCATATTCATTCAAGTTAAATTGCTGAGCATTGTTCACATAACCTTGAATATACTTGGGGTTATCATAATATTGAGAGACAAATTTCAATTCGGGAATGGTCCACCATTTCGAGACCAACGCCATCACCTTATCATGAACACTTCCTGTTGTTGCAGAGGCGTACTGAGGGAACAACGGAACCACAATGAGCTGTTCAGGAGCCCATTCTTCAATGTCTGCAAGTACCTTGTCTAAACTAGGTACCTGATATCGCATGGCCAAAAATACCTTCGTTTCTTTCTCATCATAACGTGCTTGCAATTGCTCTTTGTTTCTTTTTCCGTAGTGAATCAAGGGCGAACCGTTCTCTGTCCATAACTCTTTGTATACCTTGGCACTTTTTCTATGACGAAATGGAACAATAATTCCATTGACTAGAATTGCTCTGCCAATGGCATTGATATCAATGACTCTCGGGTCATTTAAGAACTCGGTCAAATACCGGTATACGGCTCCTGGTGTTGGGGCATCTGGCGAACCCAAATTAACTAAAAGGACTGCTGTTTTTTTCATAATCAGTTTGCAAAGAAAGAACAATTCAAATAGCCTCATGTTCAAATGTGTATCTTTGAGCGCAAAATTGCACGCATGCTCAGATCAATGACCGGCTATGGAAAAGCCGAACTGCAAATGGAATCGAAAAAATTCTCTGCAGAAGTTCGATCACTCAACAGTAAAGGTTTGGACTTAAATGTTCGCGTTCCAAATCTCTATCGAGAACACGAATTAACAATACGTACTTCATTCGGTGAACGCATACAACGAGGCAAAGCGGAGATTTCCTTGTACATCGAAAACATTGGTGGAGAACGAAGAATGCAATTGAATACAGAACTTCTCAACCAATATTACCATGAACTTCTAACTTGGACTTCAGACAAAAACCTAGGACACTCAGACATTTTGGCTACGCTTATGCGCATGCCAGATGTAACTAAAGTGGAACAACCCGAACCAAATGAACATGAGTGGGGCGCGTTACAAGACCTCATTCATAAAGCATATCTAGCGTTCGAAACATATAGACAGTTGGAAGGCGCAAAGTTGAAAACAGAATTCGATATGCGCATAGCAAACATCATGCGCCTGCGATCATCACTTATTACGCCCATGGAAGAGCGCAAAGAAAAAACTCGAGAAAAACTTCGAGCACAAATAGACGAGTGGATTGGGAAGGAAAAACTCGATGAAAATAGATTTGAACAAGAACTCATATATTACTTGGAAAAGCTTGATGTTTCAGAAGAGTTACAACGTCTACAATCGAATTGTGAAATGTTCACAGAAGAACTTAATGGGGCGGCTCAAGGAAGAAAACTCGGATTTATTTCTCAAGAAATTGGGAGAGAAATCAATACCATTGGATCAAAAGCAAATGATGCAACCATGCAACGAATGGTTGTTGAAATGAAAGATGAGTTGGAAAAAATCAAAGAACAAATAAACAATGTTCTCTAGTCAAGGCAAGGCCATTATATTTTCCGCGCCAAGCGGAGCAGGCAAGACCACACTTGTTCGGCATTTGTTGTGCATAGAATCGCTCGCATTGTCTTTTAGCATTTCTGCAACATCGAGGCCCATACGCGGTGGTGAAGTTGATGGAAAAGATTACTATTTCCTCTCTAATCTTGAGTTTGAAGAGAAAATTCAAATGGGAGCTTTTTTAGAGTGGGAAGAAGTTTATGCAGGTACAAAATACGGAACACTTATTTCAGAGGTTGAGCGCATTTGGAAAAATAACAAAACGGTTATTTTCGATGTTGATGTGGTTGGTGGATTGCGATTGAAATCTATTTTTCAAGATTCTGCATTGTGCGTATTTGTTCAACCTCCGAGTGTTGATGCATTGCATCAACGCTTAGTGGCTCGATCAACCGAAACTGAAGAAAAAATTCAGCAGCGCGTAGCAAAGGCGGAAAAAGAGATGGCTTTTGCAAATCAATTCGATACAATTCTGGTAAATATTGATTTGGAAATCGCAAAAAAAGAAGCTGAAATTCTTGTTTCTGATTTTATTAAAAAATGAAAATAGCCCTGCTTTTCGGGTCGTTCAATCCCATTCACCTAGGACATTTACAAATGGCTGAAGCGGCTATTGCGTATGGGGTTGACGAAGTATGGTTTCTTCCTTCACCACAAAATCCACTCAAAGATTCAAAAGAACTTATTGATATTGAAGAGCGCATAGCCATGGTAAACATGGCTATTTCAGGTTTCGAAAAATTCAAATTGATTGACCTCGAGAAACATCTTGAGATTCCCTCTTATACCTACAAGACACTTCAAGTTTTATCTGAACTTTATTCTCACGAATTTTTTATTCTTTGCGGAACAGATGTCATGCATCAACTTCCAGCCTGGAAAAATGTACATCTCATTCTTGAAAACTATTCATTTCTCGTTTGCCAAAGAGAGGTTGAATCGGAATGGCCCGAGAGCCTTCAATCTTATCAAGATAAATTCATCTTCATACCCTTTGAACAAAACTCCCTTTCAGCAAGTCACATCCGCTTGAAGCATTGCATTTCTCTCATTCCATCTGTAGATCATTATATTCTTGAGAAACATTTGTATGGTTTTTAAACGCAGTTTTCAAACCCCTTTGGGATGGATTTTAGTAGAGATTGAAAATGATTGTATTTCTCGCATTGATTTCCGGGATAATCCAAGTGAAAACGAAGGAAAGCATGCACTTTTTTTAGAATGTGAAAAACAATTGCAAGCCTATTTCAATGGTGAATTGGAAAAATTCAATTTACCCATTCGTACTTCAGGCACACTCTTTCAGATTTCTGTATGGGAGGAACTCAAGAAAATTCCATTCGGTACTACAGTCTCTTACCAAGCCATTGCCAAAGGTTTGAACAATGAAAAAGCCGTTCGCGCTGTTGGTCAAGCCATAGGAAAAAACCCAATTGCCATTGTAATTCCTTGCCACAGAGTAATAGGGAAAAACAAGGCATTAACAGGCTTTGCAGGTGGTCTTGATCGAAAAAGGAAATTGCTGCAACTCGAAAACTTTGAATTTTTTCTCTTAAATTCGAACTAAATCTTAACCAATGGAAAACGAAATTACACCCGCACCTGATCAGATATTCGACAACCACAGACCATGGGATATGGAAAAAAACACCTTCTCCATGTTGATGTACTTAGCTTTGATATTTGGATTATTGGGGGCCATTTTAGCCATTGTCATGTGGGCTACAAACAAAGAGAAAAGTCCATTTGTAGACTCACACGGTAAAAACATTTTGAACTGGTTCATTAGTTCTATGATATACATTGTAGCATCCATTATTCTTGCATTCTTCTGTATTGGATATCTCCTTCTTTTTGGTGTAGCTATAACACATTTAATTTTCATCATCATGGGGGCAATTAAAGCAAACAACGGTGAGACTTTTAAATTTCCTTTAGCCATTCCTTTTGTGAAGTAATTGGCTGAATTTCCTTTATTTTTGCGCCCGCATGGATTTAATAATTATTCCAACTTACAACGAGCGTGAAAACGTGGAAGATATGATTCATGCTGTCTTCGAACAAGGAGATAACTTCCATTTACTCATTGTTGACGACGGTTCTCCAGATGGAACAGCTCAACTTGTAAAACAAAAAATGCAGGCATTTCCAGATCGTTTGCACTTGTTAGAGCGTTCGGGAAAATTAGGACTTGGCACTGCTTACATTGCAGGATTCAAATGGGCTTTAGAAAAAGGATACACGTATATTTTTGAAATGGACTGTGATTTCTCGCACAATCCGAAAGATCTAAACCGCTTGTTATCTGCGTGTAAAAACAACCAAGGTGTTGCCGTAGGTTCAAGGTATGTGCAGGGCGGGGGAACCATAGACTGGCCTTGGCATAGAAGATTAATTAGCAAAGGCGGAAGCATCTATGTTAACCTTATTCTTGGACTTGGTGTAAAGGATAGTACCGGTGGTTTTGTTTGTTATTACCACGAAGTTCTGAAATCGCTAAACCTAGATGAAATTCAATTTATTGGATATGCCTTCCAAATTGAAATGAAATACAAATCAAAGAAAAACGGGTTCCAAATCACAGAGGTTCCAATTCAATTTGCAGATCGAACCAAAGGCACCAGTAAAATGAGTTTAAACATTTTCCACGAAGCTTTTCTTGGCGTGCTAAAAATGCGATTTTCAAAAAAATAATTCCATGAAACAAGTAATTAAAAATGTAACAATTGTAAACGAAGGTGAACAGTTGATTAAAGATCTGTGGATTGAAAATGACATAATCAAATGCATTGTTGAACCCAATGAAATGGAGCATCAACATGCAGATGCAATTTTTGACGGAACTGGGAAATATCTATTACCAGGTTTAATAGATGATCAGGTGCATTTCAGAGAACCCGGCCTAACGCACAAAGGCGATATTTCAACTGAATCTGCCGCCGCTGCTGCGGGCGGGGTAACTTCGTATATGGAGATGCCCAACACCAACCCAAGTGCTGTTACACACGAATTATTACAAGCCAAATTTGACCGTGCAGAAGAAGTTTCTACCGTGAACTATAATTTCTTCATGGGTGCAACGCCAGAGAATGTAAAATTACTTTCGGAAATAAATGCCAATGAAGTCTGCGGAGTTAAAATATTCATGGGGTCCTCTACTGGAAATCTTTTGGTCAATAGAAAAGAGGCCCTAGAACTTATTTTCTCTGAAGTAAAAACGCTCATTGCAACGCATTGCGAAGATGATGAGATTATCAAATTCAATTTGAATCAACTTCAAGCTTCAAACACCCAACTAACAGCTGCACACCACCCCATTATTCGCAACGAAGAGGCCTGTTATGCATCGTCGTCTATGGCCGTTGAATTGGCTAAAAAACACGATGCACGATTGCATATCTTACACATTAGCACAGCCAAAGAGCTTGAGCTTTTCAACAACGATATACCGCTTTCTGAAAAAAGAATTACTGCCGAAGCATGCATTCATCATTTGTGGTTCACAGACGAAGATTACGCAACCAAAGGCAATTACATTAAGTGGAATCCCGCTGTTAAAGGCGTATTTGATCGCATGGCTATTCGTGAAGCGGTGAAAGATGGGAGAATAGATGTCATTGCAACAGACCACGCTCCGCACACAACAGAAGAAAAAGAACAAGAATTTTTAAAAGCGCCAAGTGGCGGACCATTGGTTCAACATAGCTTGCTTGCGTTACTTGATTTGGTGAATCAAGGAATCTTCGATATTGAAATGGTTGTGAAAAAAACATCACATGCCGTTGCCGAAATGTTTCAAATTGACCGACGCGGATTTATTCGTGAAGGGTATTATGCAGACCTTGTGTTGGTTGATTTAAATGAGACAACTCAGGTAACAAAAGAGAGTTTACTGTACAAATGCAAGTGGTCTCCTTTCGAAGGTCACACCTTTCATTCACGCGTGCTCTCTACTTGGTGCAATGGTCAATTGGTTTATCACAATGGCCTGCTCACGGGAATAAAGGCGGGTAAACCCCTACGCTTCTGCAGATCTTAAGAAACTTCCGAAAAATAAATATCCCAATACCCCACCGTAGGGTATGCTGATATACCAATTGCTCGAAATGACACATGAACCATTGGAGCATCCAACAAAATAGTAATATGCCCAACCCAAGAAGCATCCTACTCCTATGGCTAAAACACTCCGTTTATTCAGACTTTTCATGAATTGAATTTCTTGCGAAATTCTTTGTTTTTAACGAATTCAATGTAATTCTAGTCACGAAGTCTGAAACTTTGGATAGAAGCAAACTAACTTCGCACCACATGAAAAATATTTATCTTCTCCTTGTTCTTCTCATTTCAGGAAGTCTTGCCCAAGCTCAAACCCAAATTTCAGGCAAAACCATTTATGCCAATAAAAAAGAAATCCTTGCTGGTGTTAGCGTGTCTATTCACAATGCTGCAGATAGTTCGTTAATCAAAGCCGATGTCTCAGGAGATGAAGGTACCTTCGCCATCACCATTCCAAGTCAGAAAGAAGTCTTAGTTTATTTCAACTTAGTTGGAATTCAACCCACTTGGATGCGCATTGCTGCTGAACAATCCGTAAACATGGGCGACATCTCCTTGAATTCCGTTGATGCAGGACCAGAGGTGGTAATTAAAAGCTCCGTACCCTTGGTACAAATTCAAGCAGATAAAACCATCTTTAATGTAGAAGGAACAACCAACGCCATTGGGCTCAATGCCCTTGAATTGTTGAGAAGAGCTCCGGGTGTAGTGGTAGACAACAACAACAACATTGCTGTAAAAGGAAAATCAGGAATTACCATCTACATTGATGGAAGAATTTCTCCATTGACCGGCGATCAATTGGCTGATTTCTTAAAAAACACCCCTTCCTCATCAATTGAAAAAATTGAAATCATCACCAATCCATCAGCCAGATTCGATGCGGCAGGTACTGCAGGTATCATGAATATCATCATGAAAAAAAATAAAAACATTGGACAAAATGCAAATATTTCAATAGGCTACGCCAATCAAGTCTACGGCAAAACCAACGCATCTGTGAACTTCAATAAGCGCGGTGAAAAAAGTAATCTCTATATCAATTACGGAAACAATTTTGGTGAAGATTGGGGGTACATGCGCTTTTTCAAAGTACAGAATGATATTGCATTTAATCAAGAGTCATTCACACACAGCATAGATAAAACGCATTATTTTAAAACGGGAGTTGATGTTTTCATCAATGAGCATCATAGCATTGGATTTTCTACCAATGGAAACTTCAGTAATAACATCTGGAACAGTCACAGTTCAACACCCATTATTAGCGTAATTCAAGACTCTACACTTGAGGCCCTTTCTGACAACAGAGGCATTCGGAACAATGCCTCTGCCTCAATAAATTATCAATGGAAAGGAAAGAACGAACAAACACTTGTAGCTGACTTTTCATATGGCGGTTTCAACATCCAAAATAACAATTTTCAACCCAATGCTTATGTAACACCTTATGGAGTTCCATTGAGTGAAGACAATTTTCAGAACAACACAAAAACGATTATTGGGCTCACTGTTGGAAAACTAGACTACAACTTCAAATGGAAAAATATAAGTTGGGAAGCTGGATTAAAGGCCACTCAAGTCAACACAAACAACAATCTAAATTTCTTCTTTGTTGAAGGCCAATCGCTTGTAGCAGACTCGAACAGAACCAATGCATTTGATTATAAAGAGCGGGTTCTAGCTGCCTACGCAAATGCTTCAGGCAAATACAAAAAAATTGGATGGCAAATAGGAGTGCGTGGCGAAAACACACAATCAATTGGAACATTAACCGCTCTGTCTGCACAGTCTACGCGAGCCGTAGATCGCCTGTATACAAACTTCTTCCCAAGTGCTGCACTCACATTTGAACAATCGGAAATGAGTGTTTTTAATCTTACATACAGCAGACGAATTGACAGACCCCGATACCAAGACTTGAATCCGTTTGAATCGCGAATAGATCAGCTCTCTTATTCACGAGGAAACCCATTCCTTCAACCCCAATTTACAGATGCATTGGAGTTAAGTCACACGTTATTTTACATGATTACCTCATCTGTAGGCTACAGCAAAACAAATGGATTCTTCACGGAAATAAC
>CAYSEX010000010.1:0-5483 GCA_964430305.1 uncultured Chryseobacterium sp. | reverse complement strand
ACACAATTTGAATTATCAGGATTTTACAATGGCCCAAGTGTTTGGGGAGGAACTTTCCGCAACAAGCCCATGGGAGGAATTGATGGTGCATTTCAAAAAACGTTTCACAATGAAAAACTCATTCTTCGCATAGCTGTTGGCGATTTATTAGGCACCATGCGGTGGAGAGGAATTTCAGATTACGCAGGACTGTATATGGACGCCAGCGGCAAATGGGAGTCGCGAACAGTACGTGTAAACTTCACTTGGAAATTGGGTAACCAAAACATTAAAGTGAAGGAAAAGAAAACAGACGATTCGTTCAAACGTGTGAAGTAATCATCATTTCCACATCCATTTTCCTCGCGTAAAGTCTGGAATTTCTTGAGGGGCAGAGCCCTGTTCAATGCTTCGTTCACTAAGCGGCGTAATGGCATACCATGTGGCCATATCATAAACATCCATTGGATAAGGTTCATTCTTTTTGGTGCATTCAATGAAATCATTAACCACAAAAAAATCCATTCCGCCGTGCCCTGCTTGTTCCGCTTCTTTGCTGTATTTCTTCCAAAGCGGATGATCATATTTCTCCATGAAAGCTGCGTCAGCTGTCCATTGATGGGCTTCTGTAACACCTTCAATCAACAATTTGTTTAGGTCATCCATCCAAAGCCCTTTGGTTCCTTGCACTCTAAAATTCAGACTATACGGTCGTGGTAAATTCGTGTCGTGTGAAAGCAGAATAGTCTCACCGTTTGAGGTAGAAATTAACGTGGTAACAACATCTCCCAACTTAAAATTAACTTTTGCATTCGCATGATTTTCTCCGCCATTGGCAACAATATAGTCATGCAAGCCTCTTGACTTGGAAGCCATAGAAACCAAAGAAACTAGCCTATTCCCTCTATTCACATTGGCCATCATGGCAACAGGACCCAAGCCGTGTGTTGGGTATAATTCTCCGTTTCTATAAACGGAATGAACAGTTCGCCATTTCGATTCTGAGAACCCATTTTTTCCGAACTCAACTCCTTTTCCATAAGGACTCTTTCCATCATTCAATTTTACTCCTCGTAAATCATGTTGGTACCCTCCTTGCAAATGAATGAGCTCACCAAACAATCCCTGTTTCACCATGTTCATCACAGCCATAACATCTCTTCTGTAACAAACGTTTTCCATCATCATAATGGGAATCCCTGTTTCTTCAACTGCGTTTACAATATCCCAACACTCTTGAATATCCATAGCCCCACAAACTTCCATGGCCACCCGCTTTCCAGCACGAACACTAGCTATACCTTGAGTCACATGCCATTCCCAAGGAGTAGAAATAAAAACAGCATCAATGTCTGTTCTTTTCAATAAATTCAAATAGTCATAATCACCATTGGCGTACACCACCGCTTCTGGTCTGCCCGCGTTTTCAAGAATTACCTGTCCCGATTTAATTGCCCATGCCTCATCTGGATCCGCAAAAGCCACAATTTCAACATCATTTCTTTTCGCACATTCTTCAACATGACTTTGACCTCGCGCCCCCACTCCAATAAAACCAAGTCGGACTTTCTCTTTTTTTCCTAAACCAACAGCAGATAAAACCGGTTTTACAGTCAAAAGTGACGCACCAGCAAGCGTAGAAGTCTTTAAAAATTGTTTTCGATTCATTCTCGAAAGATAATAGGAAACATTTTTTACAAAAAACGTTTCCTATGTGAATTTCGTTCCTATCTTTGCGCCGCCTAGTGGAAAAAAAGAAACAACATATTATTTCTGAGTCCATTCAACTGTTCTTGAAGTTTGGTGTGAAAAGCCTTACCATGGAAGACATTGCCAGGAAATTAGGTATCTCGAAAAAAACACTCTACGCACACGTTAAAGACAAAGAAGATTTACTTCTTCAAGCGGTAGTTCTATTTGGGAAATTTGAAGACAAGCAGCTAAGTGAAATATGCTCTCGAGGTTTAAATGCCATTGATGAAAGTTTAGAAATAAAAAAGTGGGTGTTGGACATGATTCAAAATATTCACCCCTCTGTTGCTTATGACATTGAAAAATTTCATCCTGCTGTTAGCAAGCGCATGAAAACATCAAGGCATGAAAATGTCTACCGAAGTATTTTTCAGAATATAGTAAAGGGACAAAAAGAAGGCCTATACCGCTCAGACATCAACGCAGACATACTTGCCAAACTTTACATAGGACGCATGGAATCCATTTTCGATCAAGAATTGTTTCCATCGTCAACATACAATGTCTCCGACGTTTATATGGAATGGTTTATTTATCATATACACGGCATGGCCACGAGTAAAGGACTTCAGCTATTGGAAAACAATTTCAAAAACAATAAAACCAAAACAAGAAAATCAACATCAAAATGAGATATACACTTCTCTTCTTGTCTGCTTGCTTCATAAGCTCAGCATCACTTTGGGCGCAGGCAAACAATTCAATGACTTTGGCACAAGCCAAGACCTACGCCATTGAGCACGCCTTTCAAGTGAAAAGTGCTCAGTATGCCGCTCAAACTGCTAAACTCCAGACAGATGAATTAATAGCCATTGGTTTACCTCAAATTAACGGATCTGTGGGTTATCAGAATTTCATTGATCGCCCTACTTCTATTCTTCCTGGTGAATTTTTCGGAATGCCCGGACAGAATATTGCGGTTCAATTTGGTGTACCCCAAACCATGACTTTTGGTCTCAGTGCTTCACAGCTCTTGTTCGATGGCTCTTGGCTTATTGGCTTGCAGGCAAGTAAAGCCTATGCCGCATTGCAGCAGAAACAAATTACCAAGAGCGAAATAGATGTAAAGCGTGCTACTGAAGAGGCCTATCAACTTGCAGTAATTGCAAAAGAAAGTGTAACCCTTTTGTCTTCAAGTAGAGAAATATTAGCAAATACCTTAGAACACACTACCGCTCTGAACAAAGAAGGTTTTGTTGAAGAGCAAGATGTACAGCAGCTCACGCTATCACTGAACGAATTGGATAACCGCATTCGTTCAACTCAACTCCAAGCGAAAATTGCTTTGGACTTATTGAAATTCACCATTGGTATGCCTATGGATGAAACTATTGAGGTAGTTGAAAATAGCCAGCAATTGCTCGACCTCTTCAACGCGCAGTTGCTTCAAACTTCATTCAATACAGATAACCTTATAGACAATCAAATTTTACGTGACGGTATTGCATTACAAAAGTTAAATGTTAAAAATCAGCAAGCTCGTTTACTGCCCAACTTGGCTGCCTACTACAATTGGCAACGTCAAGCTCAAAGACAAGAATTCAATTTTCTAGACAATGATGAAGATTGGTATCCTACGCAAATTTGGGGCTTAAGTATGAACATACCCATATTATCAGGCGGTGCAAAAAATAAAGCAATTCAACGAGCTGGTATAGAGGTAAAAAAAATGGAAGAAACACTCGCCTACAGCACCAATGCTTCAAAACTTGAGTATAACAATGCTTTGACAGAATATACCATTGCTACACAAAACCTTGTGCAAGCCAAATCTTCTTACGATCTAGCGCAGGACATTTTAAACAAAACTGAAATAAAATTTGAAACAGGAACGGTTTCAAGTTTCGAGTTATCCAGACAAACGTCACAATTACTTCAAGCACAAGGAAACCTGGTTCAGGCAAGACTAGCCGTATTAAACGCTCAAACAAAACTTTCCAAATCGTTAAACGCACTATAAAATGAAACGCTCCAACAATATGAAAAATTTCTTTTTCGCTGCTCTGACATTGATTCTTTTAGCAGCCTGTGGATCTAAAGATCCAAATCAAGAATTAAATGATTTAAAATCTCAGCGCACACAGATAGATGCGCGAATTGCAGAACTAGAAAAACAATTGGGACTGAATCCAAACGAGGTTAAGTCTAAAAAAATTCAAACAACCGACGTGATCGCCTCGAATTTCCAACACTATGTTGAAATACAAGGTACTGTAGATGCAGAAAATAATGTGGTGGTTGCGCCTTCAATTCCAGGAATCGTTACAAAAATATTTGTCAACGTTGGTGATGCTGTAACAGCAGGGCAATTGCTAGCCGAGACAGATAACAGTGCATATCAAGCTCAAATTGCAGCCATTCGTCCACAGTTGGAAATGGCACAAGATGTTTATGAAAGACAACGTCGACTTTGGGAACAAAAAATTGGTAGTGAAATTCAACTTATTCAAGCCCAAACCCAAATGGAAGCATTGAAAAAACAAATTGCTGCAGTTGAGGCTCAAATTGAATTAACAAAAGTTAAATCGCCCATCTCTGGTGTTATAGACCACATTGGAGCGAAGGTTGGTCAATTCGCAACAGCTCAAAATCCAGATCCAACATTCCGAGTAATCAATTTGGCTTCATTGAAAATGAAAACAGAGATTGCTGAATCATACGCCAACAAGGTGGGTAAAGGAAACAAAGTGAAAATTTTCTTCCCCGATGCCAATCAAGAGCTCGAGGCTACCATCTCATTCATTGCAAAATTCATTAGCCCACTTACCAGAACCTTCACTGCGGAGATCGGACTTCCAAGTGGTTCAGAATTTTTGCGTCCGAACATGATCGGTGTTGTGAAAATCATTGACTATGAAAACCCGAACGCGCTTACCGTACCAATTAACATTGTACAAAACGAAAACAACCAACAATTTGTATTTGTTGCCGTTCAAGAAAATGGCCAATTGTTAGCAAAGAAAAGAATGGTAACCGTTGGAAATGTGTACAACGGAAATGCTGAAATCACCGGTGGATTGTCAATAGGTGAGAAAGTAATTACCACAGGATACGCAGACTTGCAAGACGGAATGGCCATTGAACTATAAGACATTTTACCATGCTCGAAAAATTTAAAGAATTCAAACCCACCAGCTGGGCAATTGATAATAAAACAACCATTTACCTGCTAACGGTTTTTATCACTCTTGCGGGTATGCTCTCATACAACAGTATTCCCAAAGAGCAGTTTCCAGATATTGTTATTCCAACCATTTATGTCTCTACGGTTTACCCGGGAGCAGCTCCAAAAGATGTAGAGAATTTAGTTTCTAAAAACATTGAGAAACAAATTAAGTCCATTGCTGGGGTTAAAAAGGTAAAGAGTACAAGCATTCAAGACTTCTCAAGTGTTGTTGTTGAGTTTAATACCGATGTAGATGTGCCAACAGCTAAGCAAAAGGTAAAAGATGCAGTTGATAAAGCGAAAAAAGACTTGCCTCAAGATTTACCTGCTGATCCAAATGTAATGGAGGTTGAGTTTTCTGAAATGCCCATTCTTTTTGTAAACATTGCAGGAAATTATGATCTAGACGAACTTAAAAAGTACGCGGAAATTCTTCAAGACCGAATAGAAGGTATGAAAGAAATTACGCGTGTAGACATGGTTGGAGCCCTTGAAAGAGAAATTCAAGTGAATGTTGATCTGTATCAGGCCAACATGGCAAAAATTAGTTTGCAAGACATTGAGCGTTCGCTGAATTATGAAAACA
>CAYSEX010000009.1:30740-50716 GCA_964430305.1 uncultured Chryseobacterium sp. | reverse complement strand
GTGAAAAGAAGAATAGTTCCTTGCGCTAAATTTTAGAAAATCTATAAAAGTGATTGCCAATTTGAATGATGTATAGTCCAGCTTGGAGATCACTACAGTCGATTTCTTTTTCCTTAGTTTGCATGATGAGTTTTCCCATGGAATTGAAAATTAATTTTCTTTCTTCAGAATGAGTTACATGAAGAATGGATTGAACCGGATTCGGAAACGGATAAGCTAATTCCTCTAAATTTTCAACAGATGTCTCGCAATTGGTGCTCGGATTGTTTCCCGAAATTCCAATAATATTGGCAAAGTTAGAATTCATTGTATTCAATCGGGTAGAAATGAAATCAATGGAATGTCCATTGTCAAAACAATCATTTTGATACTCATAATTTTCTATTATGTCAGCAATGAAATTTGTGTTCCCAATGCTTGTTAATGCATTCTGAATCCCCTTTGATCCATGCGCATTAGGGTAGAAATAATAAGGTTGGCATAGGTTTACAGCTGCAAAACATTCATAGCTAGTTCTTCCCAACAATTTCCCATAATTGTAGTGAACAATGATATCAGATCCTTGATGATATAAATACAGAAATGGACTATTTGAATTGTTGTTAAGCAAAGAAATATCGAGTATTCCACCAAAAAAATTACCTACTCCTTTTACAGATGCATCATAGCCATTTAGATTTAGCTCTCCTTCAACCGACCCTAAATCAGGTCTTTCAAAATTGGTTACCAAAGACGAGCAATTGTATTGCGAAAAATCAGAGTCGGGGGTTGGTGCATTCGATATTCCATTGCAATTGCTGGGTTTCTGAGATTCATTGGTCATAAGCGCAGTTTGAAGAGCAATGAATCCGCCAGCACTTTCTCCAACTAAAAAAATATTATCTATATCTGTGGAATCTATAACGCTTCGTTCTTTCATAAATCGAATGAGACCCTTTGTGTCCTGCATAGCGCGGTAGTTGGCTCTATATACCTCAGCACTATCTGAAATATAGGCACATGGTGAGAATAAATTAGGGTCACAAAGGGCATATAAACTCCAATTCGATGGTTTATGCATTCCCATTCGGTAATTCATATTTGCTACAACATACCCTCTTTTCGCGAAATATCTAGACATATATATTAAATCGGCATCTTCTTTACTTCCAGCCACCCAAGCTCCACCGTGAATTAAAATAACCACGGGGCGTTTGCAATTTCCATCTGATTTAGGTTTGTACAAATCGAATAATAAATTTTCAGTCTCACCTGCAAAGTTTGTTGTACTTCCATAACTGATATTGAAAAGGCTATCATAGTTGTACAATGGAGCTTGATAATTTTGACCTAGGAGAGAGGAAAACATCAGAACGGCAAAAAGGAGAGTGTATATTTTAGTTAACATGAGAATATGGATATTAATGAATGAATTTAGAGAATAAATTTCTATTTACAATGACTAAATTCGCTTCATGTCAATTGAAATTTCCGAGAATTATTCTCTTCGATCTTATAACACATTCGGAATTGATGTGAAAGCAAGGTTTTTTACTCGTGCTTATTCCACTACTGATTTAAACGAAGCAATTGCTTTTGCGAAATCGAAAAGTTTGGAAATTCTTGTTCTCGGTGGTGGAAGTAATGTGCTCTTTACTCAGGATCAAAACAAGGTGGTAGTTCTCAATAGACTTATGGGAAAACAGGTGGAAAGGGAAAATGAAAATAACTATTTTGTAGGTGTGGGTGCAGGAGAAAACTGGCATGAGTTTGTTCAAACAGCCATACAAAACAGTTGGGCAGGCATTGAGAATTTATCACTTATTCCTGGATGCGTTGGTGCAGGACCAATGCAGAATATTGGCGCTTATGGCGTAGAATTATCAGACGTCCTTTATTCCGTAGAAGCTTTGAATATTCATACCAATGAGAATTATCTCTTTTCTTTAAATGAATGCGAACTGGGATATCGAGAAAGCATTTTTAAACAAAAGGAAAAAGGGAATTGGATCATTACCAAAGTCAATTTTGAACTGCTCAAACGACCACAATTTAAGGTTGAGTATGGCGCCATTCAAAATGAATTGGAAAAAATGAATGTTGATATTCTCTCCATAGAGGCTATATCTCAAGCAGTTTGTCAAATCAGAAGTTCCAAATTACCAGATCCAAAAGTTTTGGGTAATGCAGGAAGTTTCTTCAAGAATCCTACAATTACTATTGCTCAATACGAACAATTGAAGCAGATTGATGAGCAAGTACCTTTTTACCCTGTTTCAGATGTGGAAGTGAAGGTTCCCGCAGGATATCTTATCGAAAAATGTGGATGGAAGGGCAAGCAAATTGGCAACTGTGGTGTGCATCATTTACAAGCGTTGGTATTAGTGAACCATGGAGATGCCACAGGATTGGAATTAAAGAATTTAAGTGAAGAGATTATTCAAAGTGTGAAAGAAAAGTATGCGATACAGCTCGAAAGAGAAGTTAACCTTTATTAAACGATGGCATTGAGATTCTGAATCATCTCATTTTTTATTGTTTCGTATTGCTGCTCATCAATGAAATAGTTTTCATCCAAGACAAGAAGGTCATTTACGTATAATCGATCAGCATGGGTGTTTACCCGAAAAGTTTGATGCGTATAGGATTGACCTATTTTTGAGTATTCTTCGAATTGTTCAAAAGAAAATATTTTAACAATTTTATTTCCTTGCGAAAAAATGAGAAACTTTGGAAAATTCATAAAACAAAGATGAGCGAAACTTCTGAATTATTTTTTCTACACCGAATGGCAAATGATGTTTTTCAGAAACATTCGCATGAGCTACATAAAATTACCATCATCTTGCCTAGCAATCGAGCAAAGGCCTATTTTGCCAAGCATCTTTTTGAATGTGCAGGGAAACCCATTTTATTGCCTCAATTGCTTCAAATGTCGCAATGGGTTCAACAGTTATCTGGGTTAGTCACAACAAATAAAATGAGCTTGTTACTGTTAATGTACGAGGCGTATACGAATGTTGTGGATTTACCGGAGTCTTTTGAAACTTTTACTAAATGGGGTTTAACTGCGTTAGATGATTTCGGTCAATTGGATGCTGCGCTGGTAAATGGAGAGATATTTTTTAAAAATTTAAGAGATATTAAAGATATTGAGGCATGGAGTTTTAATTCTGAGGAGTTAACTCCCGCTCAAAATGAATTTGAAAAATTCTGGATTGAACTCGGCTTAATTTATCAAGAATTCAATAAGCTGCAAGAAAGTCGTTCGCAGTTTAGCTATTCCAAAATAAATAGAATTTTAGCAGAAAAGTTACCTCCGGTTTGCGAGGAGACGGTCTATTTAATTGGACTTTCATCTTTTTCTAAAGCTGAGGAAAAGTGGATTACCCAATTAGCCAAAAAGGGAAATATTCATATAAACTTTGATGCAGATGTTTATTACGTGAATAATCCACAACATGAAGCGGGATTGTTTTTTAGAAAGTGGGAAAAAGAATACGCTGCGTTCTACAAAACCAATGATTTTGAGCGTTATCCGCGTGAGATTGTATTTTCTAAAGTAGTAACTCCGCTTGCCGCCGCTTTTGCCGCCGCAAAATTGGTGAATGAATTAAATGAAGAGCAAAGAGAGCAAACCGCAATTGTTTTAACTCAGCCCCAGTTGCTTCGTCCGTTTTTGAACGCTTTGAATATTGAATCACCAATTAATATTGCTCTAGGTTACCCTATTGATCAAACTTCTGTTTTCAGAACTACCAAAATGCTTGTTCGATTATGGTATCGTCTGAATACAAATTTGAATAAAGGTCTCTACTACAAAGATGTGCTCTTATGGTTGTCTCAACCCGATATAAAAACCATACTATCTGATGATTTAATTTTTAATATTCAAGCGAAAATTGCAAAAAAGCGTTGGGTTTATATTCGAGAAAAGGATTGGAAGGAACTAACTTCTGATTTTCCGAAATTGAGCTTTGTTTTTAATCTTTTTACAATTGAAAATTTCAATTTGGAAAATGTACTTGTGCGTCTTGAAAATTGGTTAGAAGCATTAGAAAAAAATCCAGCATTTGATGAGCTTTCCAAAGAGGCCATTCTCCGTATGCAAGGAATGGTATTCAAAATGATGGATCATGCGCGTGAAAATAAATTCCTGCATGCAGTTGAAAATATAGATATTCTCTTTCAGCATTATGCCACTTCAGAGACGGTTACTTTTGAAGGTGAACCACTTGAGGGAATTCAGGTATTGAGTCCTCAAGAAACGCGTGGAGTAAATTTTAAAAATTGCATTATAGTTGGAGCTAATGATGATGTTTTCCCAGGTACAGGTAAGTTAAATTCACTTATTCCATTTGATTTAAGGAGGCCATTCAACCTTCCACTTCCGGAAGACAAAGAAGGGGCTGTGGCCTATACATTTTATAGACTTATTCAGCGGGCAGATACTACCCGGTTAATCTACTACACGCAAAGCAGTGAGTATAAATCTACCGAACCTACACGATACATGCTGCAGGTGAAACATGAATTATCCGATATGAAATATCAGACAATTATTCGGGAAGAGGATTTCGTTCATGAGAATCAAATGATTGAAAATTCAGATACTACAATTCACTCCAATGAATTTTCGCGATCGCGCATTAATGCTCTCCTTGAAAATGGAATTTCTCCATCAGCTTTGAATAAATTTCTTGCTTGTCCTTTAGATTTTTATTATCGGTATGTCATTGGACTTGGAGAAATGGAAGAATTAGAGGAAAGTATGGAGGCAGCTACCCTCGGAATAGTGGTGCATCAAGTTTTAGAGAAGCTCTTCGAGCCATTCGAAGGAATGGAAGTTGGTTCAGAGGATATTAAAAAAATCTTACCGAATATAGAAGCTCAACTAGAATTGGCCATTCAAGAGAAATATACTAAGGATAATGAATTGTCTGGTTTTGATCTCATCACAAAGGGTGTAGCTCGAAGAATGATTGAAAATGTGTTCAAATTTGAAATAGAGAGACTCAACGGTAAACAAGTAAAAATTGAGGGTGTTGAAGAAACTTTAGAAGCTACACTTCCAATGAATAAGTTGGGTAGAACCGAATTGGTTAAAATAAAGGGACTTGCAGATCGCATTGATTCGGAAAATGGGCATTTTCACATCATCGATTTCAAAACAGGAAAGGTTGATCCCAAACAAGTAACTTTTCAGGAGTCAGATGAAAAGTGGTTGACAGATCGGAATGGTAAATTAATTCAATTGCTTTCATACACCTATATGTGGCATAAAAGAGGAGTTGAACCAGAGCGGATTTCAGCAACTCTATTCGGTTTGAAACAAGCCAAACAAGGCTACGTTCCGTTGCACAGAGGAAAGAATGAAGCTACAGTGTCACAGGCCGACATGGAACGATTCGAAAAGGAATTGTTAGATGTTATATTAGAAATGTTGGAAATTTCTGAATTCTCACATAATCAAGAAGCGAAATATTGTGAATTTTGTACCAAGTGAAAAAAAAGGTACTCATCATTGTTTACTATTGGCCCCCATCTGGAGGAGGTGGCGTTCAACGTTGGTTGAAGTTTGTAAAATACTTGAGGCAAACCAATTGGGAACCTGTGCTTGTTATTCCCGAAAATGCAGATTATCCCATTTATGATGATGCATTGCAGGCCGAAGTTCCTGATGGTTTGGAGGTTTTGAAAGTGCCCATTTTCGAACCATTCAGAGTTTTAAGAAACTTAATGGGTAAAGGAGATGCCGGAATTAGTGCTGGATTTATTCGATCAAATCAAGCTCCCACATTTACAGAGAAAATTTTGGCCTGGGGACGCGGAAACCTATTGATTCCAGATGCAAGGAAATTCTGGATTTCGCCCGCTACTCGTGCTATTTTAACTTATCTGAAGTCAAATGAAATTGATGCCATGATTTCAAGTGGGCCTCCACATAGCATGCATCTGATTGCAAAAAATGTACATGAAAAAACCAATATTCCGTGGTTGGCAGATTTTAGAGATCCTTGGGTGAATATGGATAATGCAGACAAATTTCGCATGTCTGTATGGGCGAAACGCAAACATGAAAGATTGGAAAGGGAGGTGCTCAAATTAGCCACAAGTGTTAATACTGTTAGTTGGCACTTGAGTAAGCAGTATGAGGATATCAGAGGCAAACAGGTTCACGTGCTTACCAACGGATTCGATCATGTAGATTTTCTTGATAGACCCTCTCAAGAAAATGAAGACATTATACTTGGCCATTACGGAACATTCGGCGATGATAGAAACCCCCTTGCACTTTGGAAAGCATTGTCAGAATTGGTACAAGAAAATGAGTCGTGGAAAAACCGAATGAAAATTCGGTTAGTTGGCCCAACTGACGGAACTGTTTTAGCCTCCATTAAAGAACACAATTTGGAGACTTATCTAGAGTACACGCCATATGTGAAACACAATGAAGTTTTAGATTTGATGATGCAAAATCAAATACTTCTGGTCATTCTAAATCAGAATGCAAATGAAGAGGGGCGGGTTACAGGAAAAATATTTGAGTATGTAGCAACAGGGAATCAAGTGTTAGGTATTGGAAGCCCTACAAGCGATTGCGCCAAAGTCATTGAAAAAACATGTGCAGGTGAAATGGTATCTTTCTCCGATAAAGAGAGAATTAAATCTGCTCTTTTAATTATGCAAGAGAAGGGCAGAGAGCAGCCATTAAATAATACAGTTATGGGTTACTCTAGACAAAATCTAACCCATGAATTGGTTGAGATTTTAGATGAAATGATAGCTAAATAGAACTAAGATTTTTTCCTCGATGCTCCTGGAGTGCCCTCAAGGAATTTTACCATTTTACCATTTTCAAAAACACCCTTTTCTATTAACTGTCTTGTTTTCTTATCATAGAAAGTACACACTCCATGGTATTTGTTGTCTTTGTAATTGGCGTCTTCTTCAATGGCGCCGTTTTCGCTATACGTCATTGAGTGTCCGTTCAATTTACCTTCTTTATAGGAACATACCCTCCAAAGTCCACCAAAATCATAATAGTATTCCCACTTTCCATCACGCTTGCCATTTTTGAAATTTCCATCACTCATCTTTATGTTATTCTCATTCATCAGCACTTGTCTGCCATGCAACTCCCCTTTTTTATTGTAGGTAATGAGCGATTCAATTCTTCCACGTTCATCATAGTTAATCCATTTCCCAACTTTTAAATCGGAATTCCAACTTCCTGAATACAATTTCAATCCGTTTTTGGGCTCAAATCCTTCCCACTTTCCATACATTTTACCCTGTTTGAAACTGCCTTGATCTTTGAGTTTTCCATTTTCATACCAGGCCGTCCATTTCCCATCCTCTTCGCCATTTTTATAATTCCCCTTTTGTAAGATTTGTCCGTTCTCATACCAATTTATCCATTCACCTTCCTTTTTATCATCAACGAAATTTCCAGTTTTCCATTTTTTGCCTGAAGGGTACTGATAGTCCCATTTACCGGCCATTTTTCCTTTTGAAAATTCCCCTTTCGACTGCCAAGTTCCATTGCTATGGTAATAAATCCAATCCCCTTCTTGCAAATCATCTTCAAATGAACCTTCCATATCGGGTTGCCCATTCTCTCGATACCAATTCCATTTTCCCGTTTTTTTTCCGTTAATGAAATCACCTTTGACAAACAATTGCGAAGAATTAAAATACTCTTCATAAGGTCCGGTTACAATACCATTGGTATACGTGGTAGAGGTTCGAATTTTTCCATCTAAAAAATAGGCAATCCAAGCACCTTCCTTAATTCCATTTTTGAATTCCCCTTTTGTTTCTATGAGATTGTTTGAATAATATGATTCGAAAATTCCATGAGGTACTCCGTTTACATATGGTGTTTTCGATTTTAATGTACCGTTTTCATGGTATTCAATGAGCTCGCCAAGACCATTAGTAATGGTAATGGTTCCTTTACTGTCTCGAAAAGTCATCAAACGAACACCATCGGCTGAAAATTCTATTTCCTTCTGCAGATTTCCATCATCATTGAAATACTTCCAAATCCCTGTTTCAAAACCCTCTTTGTATTGTCCGGTCTCTATGATTTTTGCAGCGTCATTGTATGTGTTGAAAATGCTATCTTGAACACCGTATTTAAAAAATCCTGTTGTTTGAATATTCCCGTTTAAATGATACCGAATTACACTTCCATTCAAATAGCCATTGGTGTAATTAGCCACTTCTTGCAATGCACCATTTTCGTAATAATAGTTCCAAGTGCTATCCTCTTTTCCCGCTAAATTGAATTTTCCAACACTTTGAATTTGACCATTTGGATATTTAATTTTAGTTAATGTTCCTTGGGCAAAAAGGAATTGTGAAAGCAAAAAACTAAATAAGAGTAGCGCGTATTTCATAACCCGAAGATAAGTGGTTGGTGAATTTGATGGAAGCAGAAATTGATTCAAGTTTGAACATAATCCTGTGAAGTGTATTGTTTTCAATTCAAGCCTTATCTTTGGTTGATATGAAATTCAATCGTACTATTTATTTGATTTGGGTATGCCTTTTAGCTATGTCGGGTATGTCATGTTCAATCTTATTGAAAAGGAAAGGTATAGAAAATCCAACGGAAGAAGGTTTTGGCGTGAATAAAAACAGCAGGAAGTATTATGAATACATGCGCAACAGAGATCCAGAAACCGGTGAGGTTCCAGCAGGTATTTTCAAAAAGTGTGTTGAATTTACAAGCCGAATTCCGAAAGCTTCTGAATACGAAAGAGATTACAACTGGGAGGTGAGAGGTCCAGTGAATATTGGTGGAAGAACGCGTGCTTTCGCTGTTGATATTCTGAATTCGAATCATCTCATTGCGGGTTCGGTCACTGGTGGTATTTGGAATTCAAATGACGGAGGTCTAACATGGAGCAAAACCTCAGCACCAGATCAATTGCAAAGTGTAAGTTGTATTGTGCAAGATCAACGTGCTGGACACGAACAAACCTGGTACTACGGTTCAGGTGAGGAGTTTTATGGGGTAGTAAGCGGAACATCCTTTACAGCTCTATTAAGTGGTGACGGTATATGGAAAAGTACAGATAATGGTCAAACTTGGCAACAATTAGAGAGCACCGCAAGTGGAACTCCACAAAACGTTTTGCAAAATGGAAGCTATGACTTTATTTGGAGAATGATTGTAGATCGAAATAACTTGGTAAATGATGTTGTTTATGCCGCCGTTTACAACGGTGTAATTCGAAGTGAAGACGGGGGGCAAACATGGTCTGAAGTGCTTGGCTTCACTTCCGGTGCAAGTGAATTTGTAGATATCATTCAAACACCAACCGGGGTATTGTATGCTTCAATGAGTGATAACTCAACCAATGGCGGTGGCTTCTTTCGGAGTCTTGACGGGTTAACTTGGACTGAAATATCTCCTATTGTTGGGGATATTCCAAACCTAAGAAGAACAGTCATGTGTGTTAATCCACAAAATGAGAATGAAATCTATTTTCTGGGAGAGACCATCAATAATTCAACTTATCCGATTGATCATTTTCTTTATAAGTATACCTATATCGATGGAGATGGTTCCGGTACTTCCGGTATTTGGGAAAACAGATCTGCGAACCTTCCTTCAGAGCCTTGCCAATTGTTCACAGGAATTGATTATGATTTTGCCACGTTTAAGACCCAGTTTAGTTATGACATGTGTATAGCTCACCACCCAACCATTCCAAATATGCTTTTTATTGGCGGAACAAATCTGCATCGAAGCAACAATGCCTTTGAAACAGATGATCAAGATGAATGGGTAGGCGGGTATCGTTGCAATGTCCCTGAACCTTGGTTCTACGTGTACCCCAATCATCATCCAGATCAACACGCTGTGGTTTTTGACCCGAATAATCCTTCGGTAATGTATAGTACCAATGATGGCGGAATTTATAAAACGGTTCAGCCCGACGCCGACAGCATTGTTTGGACCTCTTTGAATAATGACTACCGTGTTTCTCAATTTTATACAGCTGCAATTGAACAAGGGCTAAGTTCAAGCGATTTGGTAATGGGTGGAATGCAAGACAACGGAACATGGTTAACACATACCAGTGATAATCAAATCAATTGGAAAGAAATGCATGCAGATGACGGCGCATATTGTGTCATTCCCAACGGAGCAAACTACGTTATTACCAGCAGTCAGAGCGGAAGAATTTTTAAAAAATCAATTGATTCAGAAGGGAATTTAATTTCAACAGAGCGTATTGATGCTCTAAATGGTCCCGATGCTTTGTTCATTAATCCATTATTGCTTGACCCATGGACAAATAGATTATTTATTGCTGGGAATAAAATGATTTGGTACCTCGATGGAATAGATACCATTTCAGTCACCGGGAATTATCCTACTGCTCGAAACACGGATGATTGGAATTATTATAGCGCAAGTACAATAAGCCTTACACAAGGAAGTATTTCGTGTTTAGATATGCCGTATGGTGATAATTCTGTTCTGTATTATGGTAGTACACAAGGGAAATTATTTAAGTTGAATGACCTATACGGAACACCAGTTAAAACAAATATTTCATCGACTAGTTTTCCTACCAACTCATACGTTTCCGCTGTTAGTTCTCATGACTTAAACGCCAATGAATTGATGGTGAGTTTTTCAAATTTCAATAAGAAGAGTATTTTTCATTCTACAGATGCTGGAACTACCTGGACTCATGTTGGTGGAAATTTAGAGGAGAATATTGACGGAACAGGCAACGGTCCAGCAGTTTATTGGGTTGAAATTTACCCAAGCAATCCGCCTGTTTATTTTGCTGGAACAAGCGCAGGATTATTTTCAACATCACAGTTGAATGGCGACAGTACCATTTGGTTCATGGAAGGTGCAAATTCAATAGGCAATGCCGTTGTAAATATGGTAGTGTCACGACCCTTCGATGGAACCGTTGCTGTTGCCACACATGCCAATGGCATTTACACGGCTCATTTGACTGCAGTCCCTGAAATTTCAAATGTTCAAAATCTTAATCAAGAGTCGGTAGTCAGTGTTTTCCCAAATCCAAGCTCCAATGAATTCCATTTCAATTGCCCTGAAAAAGGAAAAAAAATCTTACGGATTTACAACTCAAACGGTGCTTTAATTTGGGAGGAATATATATCTGAAAATGCCAATTCTTGGAATTGGCAGCCCCTCACAGAAGGTATTTACTTCTACGAGATATTGGTGAATCAAAAACAACTTAGCGGAAAACTCATATCAATTAAATAACATGTCTGAAACTATTTCAACTAGCAATGCTCCCAAACCCGTTGGAGCCTATCCGCATGCACGAAGAGTGGGCAATTTACTTTTTTTATCCGGAGTAGGACCAAGAATTGCCGGAAGTGATGCGAATGATACAGGAGTTCCAGGTTTACAATTAGATAAATTTGGAAATTTTGTGACTTTTGATTTCGAAGCGCAATGCAGAAATGTTTTCGATAATGTACGAGCCATTTTGGATGCAAGTGGTTCTAAATGGGAAAACCTGGTAGATGTTACTGTTTTTCTTGTGAATATGAAGCGTGATTTCCATACCTATAACAGATTGTATGCAGAGTACTTTAAAGATGCAAATCCGTGCAGAACTACAGTTGAAATTAATGCTCTGCCTTCGCCAATTGCAATTGAATTGAAGTGCATTGCAACCATCGATTAATTTTTTGGCCCAAACTTTGAATTTTTCGACTAGAATTCACGTTAAGAATTTTAAAACGAAAAAACCATGAGAACACTTTTTCTCACTTGCGCTTGGATAGCCGGAACAGCTACCTTGTCTGCACAAAGCTCAAAGCCTACAACGGTTAACATTGATAATCTGCCAAATCATACCTTAAGACAGGTACAAAACAATGCCTTTCAAGTGGGTGAAAGATCGGTTTATCGTCTACACTATGGAGTTGTAGATGCAGGACTTGCTATAATTAGTGTCAACCAGAGTGAAAAGAAATTTGGCGGACGTGATTGTTACCATATCGTAGGCGAAGGATATAGCATCGGTTCTTTCGATTGGTTTTTTAAAGTGCGTGACAAATATGAGTCATATGTTGACAAGCAAGCTATAGTTCCCCTGCGTTTTAAAAGAAATTGCGATGAGGGTGGCTATTTGGTCAATCAAGATTATTATTTTTTCCAACACAAACGCGCATTTAAAAATAGAAAGGGCGAAGGGTTTTCCGCACCTGCAAATTTGCAAGATATGGTTAGCGCTGTTTTTTATGCACGGACCCTCGATTTCTCTTCCGCAAAAGAAGGTGATATTTTTACAATTCCAACTTTAGTAGATGATGAGATTTACAAACTCAAAATGAAGTACGTTGGCAAAGAAACGGTCAAGGTAGACGCAGGAACATTCAAATGTTTGAGATTTGTTCCAATAGTGCAGAAGGGTAGAATATTTAAAAAGCAAGATGATTTGTCAGTTTGGGTTACAGATGACGCTCATCATCTTCCAATCCTGGCTCAAGCAAAAATTCAAGTGGGCAGCGTAAAAATGGAGCTGAAAGAATTTTCTGGGGTTGATTTATCCTCTGTAAAAAAATAACTTTTAAATAAAAAGAGCCTCAATTTGAGGCTCTTTTTTATGTGACTAATTTTATTCTTTGATAATTCTCTGGGTAGCGTAACCGTTCTCCGTATGCAACACAATTTCATAAACTCCCGAGCTCCACTTTTCTATTGAGAATTTATAAAAGGTTGAATTGAATTGGAAAGTCTCAACGATTGTTCCATTCATATTGAATACAGAAGCCTTCACATTTCCTGCATGAACGTTTAATAGAATGTTCAATTCGCCTTGTGTGGGATTTGGGTATATCTGTAATCCTATACTTTCAAGACTATAAGTTTCTATGCTTACTTCATCTATTTCGCCATCACAATTGTTGTCTATTCCATCTGCAGTTTCAATTGCGTTTGGATTAATTGCTGGGTTTGCATCGTTACAATCCAAATTGTTAGAGGAAGAATTGGTTGGTGGTGTACACGAGTAATATATTACACCTGATCCAAATCCATCACCATCAATATCCATATAATATCCTGCAGCAAGTCCCTCATCAACTACCCCGTCACAATTATCATCTATGCCATTGCACAACTCTGTAATACCAGGATTCTGAGTGGCATCATTGTCATTGCAATCACCATTGCACAGCGTGTAACCGTCTCCGTCTGTATCAAATCCTTCATCAATTAATCCATTGCAATTTTCATCAATGTTATTGCAAAGTTCCATCGCCCCTGGATAAGCTAATGCGTTGCCATCATTACAGTCGTCAACACAACTGAAATGCCCATCTCCGTCTGAATCTTGGTTCTGATTTACTGTGTTGTTATTGTCATTGCAATCGGTATTATTCGAAACATAGCCCTGAGGCGCTGTGCACCCCTCTACCATTGAAGCTGCATTGCCAAATCCGTCGTTGTCTGTATCAGCGAAATATTGAAATACATCTGCAACAGTTACTGCATCATTCCATGTTATACTGTCGTTCGCTGTGCCATTACTGACTACTAAGGTAACATCATATACCCCTGGAGTTCCGTAAATTACTACAGGGTTTTGACTTGAACTTGTTGCAGGAAAGCCGCCTTCAAAATACCATGTCCATTCTTGTGGGTTGTTGTTCGTATTATCCGTAAATGTAAGTGGTGTATTCAGACAAATTTGATTATTAAAAGAGGCGTTGGCCTGCATGAATTGCACCGGCATACATGGTCCTATTTGAGCCATAACATTGTGTGTGAAAACATTAATTGCTTCATCTATTTGAGCAACACATATTTCATTACCAGTGAAACTTTCTACATAAACCCTTAAAAAGGCAGTAGGTGTGTAGTGCACAGGAATCATACTTCCGAGGTGTCCTAATGCAGCAATTTTAACGCCTCCTTCTTCTTCGTAAATACTCGCTGACCACATGCTTATTGGAAGTAGATTTTCAACTGAAGCTATTGTTGCTCCTGATATATCGAATTGCACAGCGTTTATAGGTCCGTCGGTATTTGTAATGGTGATATCGAAATATCCCTGTGCGGCATTTACGTTGGTTACACCGAGAGTGATAGTTTCTGAATTATCAAAAATCTCTGGATCCCACCCACATGGTTGCATATTGCCTGGCAATATACCAGCGTCTATTTGAGCATGAATACACTCCTCTAAGTATGCAGCGTCGGCAATACTAATGGTTCCATCTTGATTCAAATCATTACAGATCTCTGCTGCCAAATCAACATGAACGCTGGCTTCTCCATAAAGATCCACATCACTTTGAGTATAGCTTAAATCTGTATCCAAATCACCTTGTTTTACTTCCGCTGGGCAATTTCCCAAACAATCAGGTACGGCATTCCCGAAGATTTGCCCAATACAGTCTGTAATAGCCGGGCACGAGTTCATCGGATGTTTTGTAAAACTTGTGATGTTATTCATATCATCTCGAGTAATGGTAAAACAAACCTGCGCCCAGTTGTTATCATAACGCAATTCATAATTTCCCAATGCATCTGTATCTTGATCCCAATTGGTTCTCACCACAAGGTGGTAAGTTCCTGCAGGAACATTTGTAATATCTATCCATTGGCAACTTAAGCCAGAGCCATATACGTCGTAACATCCTGCGGTAATACCCATATTTCCACATCCGAATTTGGCTACTCCAGTAACGCAACCCAAATCCAAAACACAAAATCCATTCTTGAATCCAATTTCAGGCATTAAGTTACCATTGTCGTCATAGAGCAAATACTCTGCATAACCGGCATAATGATAGTGGTTGTGACACGCGTCGTAAATGAATTGCGGATTGTTTGCATTAGGAACGCCTATGAAATAATCTAAATTTCCAATATTATCTATTCGTGTAGAGAAGCGAACAACCTGCCTTGTCCCCAAACCTTGCAAACATCCTTCGTTCACTAAACATCCATCCGTTGCAGTCAAAGTTGTTTGGTAGGTTGAAGTATAAAGTACATTTCCCTCTACCAATAGGTCTGGTCCAATAGACGCGCAATTTGGATCACCGTTGTAAAAGCACGGTGCAGGCGATTCTGCAAGTGGACTGTAATTGCATGCATTAATATCCATGCAACCAACAACAGGCCCCATATATTCAAATAAGACTTGAAATGCATCCAAACCACAGGCACTTCCTACATCACCCACGCGGATGTAGTAGGTCATACCTCCTTCCAAGAAAGGTGTAATTTCAGCCTGACTTCCGCATAAATCATCATTGTATGTGTAAGTCGCCTCGTTGGTGTTATTGAATAGAGACATGTTGCAATAATCATAAACCCAAATCTTTGTATCGCAGTTGGCTAGACCACATGTTGAAATCAAGTATTGTCCATTCACAGAGGGTGTGAATTCGAACCACGTATTGGGTTCTGGAACAGCATTGGTTCCTAGAACTGCTGTTATTGGATTACTGCAACTGGTTCCTTCTGGACAGTTAATGGCGTTGGTAGAAATTGCACCGAAAGCACCACCAGTGGCTACAGAGACACCATCTAAATAAATGGTATAAGAGCCATTGCCATTTCCACAACAAAGACCGTTTCCACCTGTATCGAAAATGTCAACTCTATGACAGTTATCACTTATACAAAATGTTGCATCGTTGCTTGTTCCTTGTTGAATAAGAAGATTTTCTGAATTGAATACTTTCCAAGAAGTTTGTTGCGGAAGATTATCTGAGGTAATATCAACAGTTACCAAATGTCCAGCCGTAATAATAGCGTTAATGGTAATGGTGCTTGTGAGCCCAGATGGATCAGTCACCTGAAGCGTAACGGGAAAAATTCCAGTAGTGCCATCAAACAATACAACCGGGTTTGCCTCGGTCGATGTATTGGGTACACACGTACTTGGGAAAGTCCAATTGAAAGTGGTGGCATTTCCTTCAGAGGTATTCATGAATTGGTAGTTCATGCAATTGGAGCCACTGGGGTAGTAATCGAAATTGGCAGTCAATTGGGGAAACTCACAGGATCCATCATCTGTAGTTGCGCACCCGTTATAGTTGCTTGCATTTTCATTTGTACACCCACTGACAGGAGTTGAAGTGATGTTGAAATTAAATTCACCCATGGTGTTGTTGTATCCACCAACCTGAACATAATAGGTTTGACCAATTATTAATTGATCATCTTCGTTAGCACCTGCTGTGCCATTGCCCGTTGGACAACCAAATTTGATTAAAGAATAATTCCCTGCATTATCATCGTCGTCACATGCAATGATACTTCCATTACACGCATCGTAAACAGCAAGTTGGGTATCAGCAAGTGGTGTTCCAGATCCAGTTGTTGCGCTTGTTCCAATAGTTACATTTCCACCAGTGTAAACAAAGGAGTACCAGATGTCTCTAATTCCACCGCCGCAACCAGGTGTTGGTCCTGCTGCAACTTGATTGTTATTCGTTGTAATTGCACCGGAATTAACTGAAAATTCTTGAGCAGTTGCGCATATTTCATTGGGCATAGCAACAACACACGAGCCATCATTGATTGTTGCACAAGCGTTGTAATTTGCCGCAGTAGGATCTGTACATCCATTCAAGTCAGTGCTTGTAAGTGTGAAAGTGAATGCACCAGATAACCCGTTGTAACCCCCCATCTGCACGTAATAGGTATTACCCACAGTATAGGTAGGACACGAAATGGTTAATTGAGAGGCATAACCCATTCCAGTTACATCATCACTGCAACTTATTTGACCGCTTCCACATCCACTATATATCGCTATTCGCGTATCAGTGAGTGTTCCAAGTTGAGTTGTTAATGTGAAAGTACCCCCAGTGAAAACAAATTTGTACCAAACATCGAGGATCTGTGTTCCACCCCCACAACTGGGGTTCGCTGCGTTATCTGTTGCATTCAAATTAGAACTAGATACCGGGGTTGCAGACGGCGCAATTAATATGGCATTTGCGCAATTGTCATTAGCAGGCGCTTGTGAAAAAGCTCCTGAAGCACCTAAGAATAACAGTGCAAGCGTTAGATAAAGATTTCTCATGAAATTTGGTTTCTGGTTGAAATCAAATCTAATGAAAATCAGCGAATTATTTTCTTTTATTTGATGAGTTTGGTCAGAAAATTATTTTCTGTAGAAGTGATTGTCCACAAATTTCCAGGGATCAGTTTTCCTTCCAGGTGCAATATCAGAATGTCCTAAGATGTATGTAAAACCATAGTTTTTATCCAAGGCATCAATGAGTTCTCTCAACGCCGCATATTGCGCAGTGTTCGGACCTGAGGTGTATGTGCACATGATTTCTATTCCAATTGAGCACGCGTTCACCGAAGTGGTTCCATCGGGCAGTTGAGATTTACCGGCATGCCATGCGATGTTATTCGGAAGTACCAATTGATGAATTACGCCCTTTCGGTCTATCAAAAAATGCGCAGCTACATTGTAAGATTTGAATTGTTTCAATACACCTTGAACATTGAAAGTGTCAGGCTTTGCTGTGCTCGGGTAAGAGGCATTAAAGGTTGAATGAATGATTAAGGCTTTAACTTTTCGCACACCCTCATATTTCTCATAACCGAATGAGACCAATTCACTGCTGTTGTCCCAATAGCCTTTTTGGGTAAAAGCTGTTTGAACTTGAAAAGCAATAAACAAGAGTATAAGAGTCTGGCGAATCAAAAGCTTAAATGGCTTGAATGGTGAAGCTATAGTACTCCATGATTTCATTGCAAAGCAATTTTTTACAAGCAAGGTCTACCTTCTGCTCTGCCTCTGTTTCATTGGAAGCTTCAACAAATAGTGACATGTGTTTTCCAACACGAACATTAGAAATTTCTGAAAGGCCAAGGTTAGACATGGCGTGTGTTACAGCTTTACCTTGTGGATCCAGTAAGGCCTCTAATGGCATTACATTAATTTCTGCTTTGAATTTGCTCATTTTTTTTTATTGAATAATCTATGAAAGAGATAATGATGTACAAAATTAGGGCAATTGGAAACCCGTACACGAAATTTTTTAATGCAAATGCTGCGAAAACAATACTTCCAACTACACCAAGTATTAAACTGTAGCGAGACACATTTCCTTGCAATTTGTAATGATCAAACTTCAGAGCAATTAACGGAAGCCGAGAAGCCATTAAGAATGTGAAAACAACACTGAGTAAAAGCAGCGCTATGGAAGGTAATGGCTGACTTTGATGCACATAAATCACACTCATCCAAAACAATCCATTCGCAGGCATAGGAAGCCCCTTAAATCCTTTGGCTTGTGATGGATCAATATTGAAACGTGCAAGACGGAAGGCTGCCGCTGCGGATAACCCAAAAGTGAGAAATGCGATATTTCCCCATTCAGGTTGTAGCAATCGAAATAAAAACACACTTGGAACAACACCAAATGAAACCAAATCGGCAAGACTATCCAATTGCTTCCCAAGCTCACTCGAGACGTTCAAAAGACGCGCAACAAAACCATCAAGAAAGTCTGCTATGGCTGAAAATAGAATGAAGTAAAAAGCCCAGTTGACGTCATCTTCAACCAACGCGGCTACTCCAAATAGTAAGTTGAATAGCGTAACGCCGTTCGGTATTGTAGCTTTTAAATTCACCGTACGAAGATAGTTAGAACTCAAATTGCAATTTAGCTCGGAATCCAAATTTTACAATGTTCGGATTATCAAGGTAAGACAGCCTCCACAGAGCATCTACTCTCAGAATTTTAAAAATATTCTCTACACCAACCGCCGCCTCTACATAGGGTTGTCGAAGCGTATAGATGTCGGCAATTCCATCTGAATTGAAATCTCTACTAAGCAATAAATCATTTTTCAAATCATAATTTCCAACCAGAGCTTTGGCACTTACTACTTCCCTCCATTTTAATTTTCTGAAAAGGGGCATCTTGTTAAATAACAAACCTTCGGCATGGTACGAAGCCCATATACTTGCCCACTCATCGCTTACAAATTCAAAGAAATTCATGGTGTTGTATGATGCTTCGTCATAAAAAAAGGTCTCATTTCCTTGATGCATTTGTAACATGGGATAAGGTAGGTTTCCAAAAATTTTTCCACCTTGAAGAGTCATGTTCACATATCCGAATGGCCCAAAACGAAGTTTATCCCTTACCTGTAATTGTAGGCGTTGATATTTATATTCTGCAGACATGACACCCGGAAGGGCAATGCTGTATGAAAATTCAATTTCCGGATAATTGGTTCCCAAACTAATTCTTTCAAATTCACCGTAGACAAATTTTTCTTTGAAAGCGAACCTAGTATAAAGCGAAATTTCAGTCGAAATCAGCGCGTTCTCAGGAACAAAAGATTGCGTAATTGGCAGAAAACGGGTGTACGTATACCGATCACCCGCAGGCTTTAAAATGCGGTGATTGAAAATTAATTTATTCGATAAACCGTAAAGCCATTCCCGTTCAAAATATGCCGTGAGATCAGTAACATCGGTGAGTTTATTCGCCGGATTTCTTCTGAACAACGAACTTAAAATGTTATCCTGTCTAAAGGCCCCAGCACCCTGACCCAATTGCTCCATATCGCGCTTGGCATTCACACCAATTGCCATGCGTGGACTCTTATTGAAAATGTACAATGCCCCTGCGCCATATTTGAATCGTTCATCACGAAAGCCGTAAGCTAAATACCCTTCTAACATGAGTCTTGTGCTGAAGGCATTACTTGTTCTGCCTCCTAATCGAAGTCGATTTCCTTCAATTGGATTGAAACTGTAAAAAGTGTAATAGGGGCCGAACTCAAAATTTCCAACCACTTTGTAACCGTTGACAAACAAGTTAATGATATCTACTACTGTCTTGAATTGCGGTAGGGTCTTCAACGTATCTGCCATGTTATAAATACGTTTTTCCTTATCAGTCAGTGCACTGTGTCTATGGGTATTCCAATAGGCATCGTCTTTATTTGAAGATTCGGGATCAACAACAATGTCTGTATATCC
>CAYSEX010000009.1:0-30640 GCA_964430305.1 uncultured Chryseobacterium sp. | reverse complement strand
GCATAGGTTGTATCATGAACCCACATTTGCCCACTGAATAAAAGTTCTTGTTTTCTTTTTGGGAAAAAGTCAACTTTGAAGCACCACTTCCCATCTATGAAAGCGCTATCCAAAATATCGTAATTGTAGAAACCAAGTGCGTAGGTTGAAATGGGCGATGTGAAACTCTTGTTAAAGGCAATGATTTCATTGTCATAAATGTTCACATTCTGATACATGTCGCCCAAAAACTGATTTACACTTTGATTCTCTACCCCAGAAACACGTGTAGCCTTGACCATTTCTTTTGAAATTTTTGGGCTTCTTCGGTAGTAAAAATCTGAAAGCGATTCCGTCATGAAAACGGGTAAATATGGCTTTTCCTGAGTGGTGTCAATTCCTTCAAAAATGAATTCAAAAGGTTTCAGAATTTTTTTATCGCCTATTGCTTCAGTAATGTTGTTTAAATCGAATTCAACTTTGTTGTAAGCCTCGTATTCATAGGCGTCAAGTTTTTCTCTGTTGTTAATCTTTTTGTTTGCAATCACTTTTTTCATGAGCGCAATGGCCGGATTCTCGTCATCTGCCTTCACAACTATCTCCTGCATGGATGAGCCAAATTCCATTTCGAAATTATAAACGGTGCTCGTTCCTTGTTTAATGGTTTTGGATTGCATGCGGTAACCCATTGCAGCACAACGAAGCGTATCTGAAGAATAATAGGTTTCAATTCTATAATTGCCGTCGAGGTCAGTGTTTACTCCTGACTTCGTGCCCACAAAGTAAACGGGCGCATAGGCAATGGGCTCTTTCGTTTTTGCATCGGTAACCCTACCAGACACAATGGTTTTTTGTCCAATGCCAACTGCCGAATACAGAACTAAAAAAATGAATAAAATCAATTGCCTCATTGCTTCACGAAGTAACAAAAAATCGTAGTCTTTTAAAAATTGGAATGTCAACATTCCTCGGAATCATTTGTTGAAAGCTTTTCCTTATGCAACTTTCGTCACGAAGATTTGTCTAAATTTGAGGTTTCTTGCATCTCAAAATCGTTTATATGAAAAAATTAGGATTGTTGTTCTTTATTGCGCTCATTCAATTGGGAAGTGCATTCGCTCAAATCATTGAGCCAAAAGAAGTTGTGAAAGCAAAAATTTCATTGGAACAAAACGGTTGTGAAGCTTTTGTTGTAGTGAAAGTTGATATCAAAGATGAGTGGCATATCAATTCATGTAAATTACCTGAGGGGTCCTACGCATACGCATCTGACCTGAAGATTGATGGAAAGAATCAAGTAAAGGTGGGAAGTATCATTGAACCGAAACCCCATGTTTTCACTGATGAATTGGGCGATGTTCAAAGTCAGCATGAAAAATCATTCACCATTAAAAGGAAAGTAGAAATACTTTCGGCCACTGATTTCATTCTCAACGGTTCTTTCGAATATCAAACATGTATCAACGGCAAGTGCTTGCCACCTGATGAATACAAGTTTTCGTTGAATGTCAAGGGGTGTCCTACAGCAGCAGCTCAAGTAACTGCGACAGATACAACAGCACAAACACAACCGCAGGGTGGCGGTGATGTGCAGCAAACGCAACAAACCAATCAAAATTCAACCGAGCAAAAATCTGAGGGAGATGTACCTGATTCACTGTGGATGATTTTTTTATTATCGTTTTTAAGCGGGTTCGCGGCTTTGGTTACGCCTTGCGTTTTTCCAATGGTTCCAATGACGGTTACATTTTTTACGAAACGCAGCAAGACACGAGCTGCAGGTATTCGAAATGCAATCATATTTGGCGTATCAATTATTGTCATTTATGTTTTGTTGGGCACAGTAGTTACAGGCGTTTTCGGCTCTTCTGCTCTCAATGAGTTAGCCACCAACGTATGGTTTAACTTGGTATTCTTTCTTCTTCTCATTGTTTTTGCTATTGCCTTTTTAGGTGGTTTTGAAATTCGGTTACCAAGCAGTTGGTTGAATAAAACGGATCAAGCTGCAGACAAAGGAGGCTATGTGGGAATTTTCTTTATGGCCTTGGGTCTAGCGTTGGTATCCTTTTCATGTACTGGTCCTATTGTAGGTTCTCTTTTGGTTCAGTCAGCTACCATTGGAGGCTTGGCGCCGTTTATAGGCATGTTCGGATTTTCTTTGGCTTTGGCCTTGCCATTCATGCTTTTTGCCATGTTCCCAGGTTGGTTAAATACACTGCCAAAATCAGGAGGGTGGTTGAATACAGTGAAAGTTGTTCTCGGATTTTTAGAATTGGCATTGGCACTTAAATTCTTATCAAATGCTGATTTGGTGGTGCAAGCGCATTACCTCGAGCGTGAACTTTTCATTGCAATTTGGGTAGGTATATTTACGGTATTGGCGTTGTATTTATTCGGATTCATTAAGCTACCGCATGATGATGAAAGCACGAAAAAAATTGGTGTAGGCAGAGCATTACTAGCCACCTTAATTTTGAGTTTTGTATTCTACATTCTTCCTGGAACGTGGGGTGCACCTGTTAAATTAATCAGCGGGTTTCCACCACCCATGACATATTCAGAATCAGGGCAATCAAATCAATCAGGTGGTACAGGACATTCAAGCCTTGAAGGCACACACCCCGGTCCGCAAAATATCCCCGTTTTTCATGACTTGGAAAAGGCACAAGCCTACGCGAAATCAGTAAACAAGCCGCTATTCGTTGACTTCACAGGTTATGCATGTCAGAATTGCAGAAAAATGGAAGAGAATGTTTGGGGTGAGCCCGGTATCATTGATATTCTTCGTGATCAAGTTGTAATTGTTTCACTCTATGTAGATGATAAAACAACACTTCCAGCAGCTGAGCAAGGGGTTTTTGAATATGCACCTGGAAAAACCATGGAGGTGATGGAGATAGGTCATAAATGGAGCCTTCTTCAGGCTAAACGATACCAGACCAATACGCAACCGTACTATCGCATGTTGGGGCCAAACGGTGAGGATTTATCAAATGGATCAGCAGATTACGAACATCACAAAGATCCAAACAATTTTAAGTCTTGGTTAGATTCAGGTCTTTCTCTCTACAATGCAGCTAAATAGGGAGTTTGGATTGGAATAGACATGCGTTGCGAAGTACTTGAAGTTGCAGCTGCATGTTTGCTAACGGCAATACCAACTACGGAAATGATTTCCTGATTTCCGTCTTCTAGAACGCCTACGTTATTTTTCAAGAAAAGAGGAATCTTGTGTTGAACGAAGAGATCGCTTAATTTTTTATTTCCATGAGCACCGCCAAGATCTATTTTATCGCCTTCGCGAACAGATCTCAGTTTGAGAGGGAATTTGATTTTTGAAAAATCTAAATCCAGAGAACTTGAATTTTGATCTTCTTTGATTACAAAATTTCCCCAGTATTTGCAGAAATGAGTAGCATCTGTTATTTCAGTGGTTTCAATTTCTTTCAGGGCGTTTTGAGGTATGAAATAATAGTAGCCACGATCAAACCAAATGGCGTGTCCTAGTTTTGATTCAATTCGTTTACCTGTTGAATTGATTTGCAGCATACTTCGAATGTCTTCATCGTTAAAACCGAATTTATTCAACCACCAATGCAAAATGAGTGCAGGGTGAGAATGTTGCTGAAGTTGAAGCTGATTTAAAACAATGAATCCGTTTTTCTTGTCAAGTAGTGAATTCAAATCCGCATCTATCTGAAGTTGAAGGTAACTGCGCTCAAGTTCCAATCTGCTGAGTGTGTTTTTTAATCCAGATTGAAAAGAAGGAATATGATCTTCAATGAAAGGCAAACCTTTGTTTCGAAAAAAATTTCGAGCGTAATCTATTTTTTGATTGCTGCTATCTTCTCTCCAGGTTATTTTTTTCGTGTTGAGAAATTCAAGTAACTGTTTTTTTTCTATTTGCAACAATGGTCGCCATTTCCATCCATCAAAGGCGTTCATTCCGGCCAGACCGAACAATCCGCTTCCACGCAATATTTTCAAAAAGAATTGTTCTTTTTGATCATTGGCGTGATGCGCCAATGCAACACAGGCAAGAGATTCACGCTCACAAACCTCTTTAAAAAACCCATAACGAATCTCTCTTGCCTCGTGTTGAATATTGCCCCTCAACACCCCCTCAACATGATGTACATGCAATTTGATTTTTTTTGATTTGCAATATTCTTCCACAAATTGAAAGTCCATCTTACTCTCATCTCCACGCAGATTATAATTGATATGTGCGGCTTGGAATGGAATGCTTAATTCTAAAAAAATTTCACTCAAAGCCATACTATCAGACCCTCCACTCAGAGCCAAAAGCACTGGTTTTTGAATGGTTGTAGAATAAAAATCGAATACGTGAGCGAATGCTTTCTTCATTGTTCGAATAAAGATAAGGTGGTACCCGCTTTGAGCATGCATTCATCAAATTCATTCCCAGATAGTGAAGCCCTGGTAATAGCGCTTCCAACATGAAAGGTGAGCTCTTTTTTCTCTTTAGATACCACTATACTTCTTATGACTACATTAAAATCGAAATCACCATTTGTGTCAATCCAACCGAAGCTTCCACTGTATAAACCTCGAGATCTTAACTCGATTTTTTCCATGTGTTGAACGGCACTTATTTTTGGTGCGCCAGTCATGGATCCCATTGGAAAAGTTGCTTGCAAAATGTCAGAAAAAGTAATTTCTTTTTCTAACTCACAAGTTACGGTGCTCACCAAGTGATGTAGGTTTTTAAAGGTGTAGCAGCCACACAATTCTTCGACCTGCACAGTCCCTTTTTTTGCAATCCGTGATAAATCATTTCGTACCAAATCAACAATCATCACATTTTCAGATCGCTCTTTTTTGCTTTTTAGCAATTCCTCCTTTAGCTGTTCGTCTTCCTCTAAAGTTTTTCCTCTCTTCACCGTTCCTTTAATGGGTTGGGAAATGAGTTTATTCCCTAATCGCTTCACATACCGCTCGGGTGAAGTGCACCAAAGTTCCAAGTTTTTTGTCCGAAAATAAACGGCATGCGGTGCATCTGTTTTTTCATTCAAAAATGCAAAATGATCCATTCCGTTTTCTATCTCACCTTGCCCACAAAAGGGAATGCAAAAATTTGTTTCGTAATAATCACCGCGTTGAATGGCTTGTTGTATTTCGTCTAGTTTGCGGTTGTAGGTTGAAGAAGACTCTTCGCAATTCACTTGTATATGCCGAATTGTTTTTTTTTCGTTTGGAATAGATTGTACAAAGGCTTCTACCTCGCTTCGTGATATGTTTCCAGCCAAGCAATGCCATTCTTCGTTTTCTTCCCGCCATACATGTATTGGTTCTACGAAATGCATCAGGTGGCTGCCATCGGACCCCACATTGTGATACACATTTTTTTCAAATAAATTTTTCGCCTCAAAAGAAATGTAACCGAACACCATTCCTTCGGCTTGACTTAGCCAGTTTTCCAAATGCTCAAATTCTTCAGGCGAATTGCATATGAACTCCCGTTTCATATTCCACGCTAAAAACCCCTGTGGGGTTCTTGTATTTTTGGGAATGTAAATCAGATCAACAGCTTCGGCAATGGGCATGATGCAAAGGTAATTACTGTCTTCGGTTTGCCAATAAAACCGGAGGCCCACCATCAAACGGATTCTCACCTCTGCCAATGGTTTTTGCTTGAAGACCAGCAGCTTTTATAACTGCTCGATCACCAAACTTTTTTCTGAGCTGATCCATAGCTTGATACAGACGTATGTGCTCCTCTTGGTCATCGAAAAGATTAATTTGATAACCACCAGAGACCAAATGGCTCAATCGAACACCCACCAAACGAATGAGAACACGACGCTTGTAAAGCTTGTCGAATAATTCTAAAACGTGAGGAATAAGTTGATGATCGGCTGATGTGTAAGGAATGCGGCATTGCATGGTTTCCGTTTGAAAGTCGGAATAACGAAGCTTCAATGTTACACATGAGGTTAATTTTTCTCCTTTACGAAGTTGATACGCCAAATTCTCTGTCATGGCAATAAGTAGCCCTCTCAGTTTTTGTGTATCTATGGTGTCCTGATCAAAGGTGCGTTCGGTAGAAATGGACTTTCTCTCTTGAAATGGAATAACAGGTGAGGGGTCTATACCGTTGGCCTTGCGCCAGATGTGTACGCCATTTTCGCCCAACGCATGTTCCATGACATCTACAGGCATATCTTGTAAAGTGCCTATGCGCTGAATACCAAGATTGAGTAAAAGCTGATGGGTTTTTTCACCAACCATAGGTATTTTACGAATGGAAAGTGGAGCAAGAAAAGGTCTTTCACCACCTTCTGAAATTTGTATTTGATTGTTCGGTTTGGCTTCGCCAGTTGCTACTTTAGAGACGGTCTTATTTACAGATAAACCAAAGGAAATGGGTAACCCAATCTCTTTAAGAACTTTTTGGCGTAGTTCAGAGGCAAAAGAATAACATCCGAAAAATTTATCCATCCCCGTAAGGTCACAGTAAAATTCATCAATTGATGTTTTTTCAAACACAGGAACAGCCTCTTTAACAAGGCCACTAACAAGATCGGAATACTTCAAATAATTATATGAATTCCCTTTGATGACTACGGCTTCCGGACAAAGTCTTTTGGCCAATTTCATGGGCATGGCTGAATGCACTCCAAATTTCCGAGCTTCGTAGCTGCAAGAAGCTACCACACCCCGATCACTAGTGCCCCCAATGAGAACAGGTCTGTGATTTAAACGACTGTCAAGCAAACGTTCAACCGACACGAAAAAGGTGTCGAGATCCATATGTAAAATAGATCGAGTTGCTTGCATGTAGCAAACTTAAACGGACAAAAACTAGGAAATGAAATTGTTGAAAATTATAGTGCCATGGCAATTCCGGCAATGACAGCAAAAAAGATGATTAGAATGTATAAAGCAATCATAACGATGGTCAGAATGCCAACATAACGGAAGTGGCTACGCAATTGATTAAAGGCATGAAGAAGTATGTCTTTATTCATGAACTGAACACCTTCAATGGTTTTACTTGAAAATTTGTATAATGAAATAACAGGCGCAATGTAAACACCAACGAAAATTGGAATAATAATCAAGGCCGGTATCATTTCAGCCCCTGCACGCGGCCCGGCAACGGCAACAGCGAAGAGTAAGAAAATAAAAATTAACGCATAAAGCCCAATGCCAATAAAACCTAAAATGGATAGATATTTTGTCCACTTTGCTGCAGAAACCAACATGTTTAACTCACCTTCATTGAAGGTAATAGACCTGTCATTGGTCAATTGTTCCATAAAAAATTAGTGCTTTTTGTTGCTTTTTGAATCACTGTCATCTTCATCCTCATCGTCAGTGATACCATCGTCTTCATCATCTGTGATATCAACATCAGAGTGATTCCCATTTCTATTGCTAGGATTGGTCGTTGTTGAAATATCGAAGTCGGTGGCTGAGTCTCTAGAGATGTTTTCTTCAGAACGAATTTCCTTCACTTCGAGGTCATTTGTCCACGCAGATTTGGTGCAAGACATGGCAAAAACCATGATTGCAAACAAAGAGAGTATCGTGCGTAGAAATTTCATTCTTATCTGAGCTTGTAACAAATATAACGAAAGATTTTAAGAATCAGTACGTTCACTAAAAATTTCTTGAATTTCTTTTGGGAAAATGAGCTTTACACGGGTGATTTGTTTTCCTGATGGTAAAGTAATATCGGTCGGACCCTCAAGAAGTATGGTAACTTGAGTCATTTGTTGAATGAGTTTCAGGCGATTTCGAGTAATTTCCATTCCCTTGGAAATATGGGTGTCTGAACTGGTTTTGCGCAATTGACTTGCTTCAATCCCTATTCCATTATCTTCAATGGTTATTATTAATCGTTTTGAAATTTCGGATACTTCAAGTTTTAGGAATCCATCTGATCCTTTTGGTATTAGTCCATGCCAAATGGAATTTTCAAGGAAGGGCTGAAGTAACATAGCAGGAATTCTTAAAGTATTTAAATTCAAAATGCCCGTTGTGATTATGTTGTATTCGAAAGCTCCAGGAAATCGCATCTGCTCCAGTTTTAAATAAAGCTCCAAACGATCTAATTCTTCAGATAAGGGTGTGTAATTCTCTTGTCCGCTATCTAAATTTTTTCGAATAAGTTTTGCAAAGTCGGTCAAATATTGATTGGCTAATTTTCGGTCTTGTCTGTTGATGTAGTATTGAATGGAATTGAGCGCGTTAAAAATAAAATGTCTGTTCATACTTGAATTCATACTCTGCTGCTCCAGCATAAGCAGTTTCGCTTTCAATTCGGATTGCTCTGCCCACAATTTGTTCCTCAAATTTCGTTGACGAATTCGAATAATAAACGAAATTACAAATCCAATGAAAAGAAGTTCCAATATAATGGCCCACCATGTAAGCCACCAGGGGGGTAATACTCTGAAGCTCCATGTTTCTTCTTTACTCCATTCGCCCGACTCATCTACACGAGCCCGTATGTGAAAAGTGTATAATCCTGCGGGAAGATTGTTGAAGTTAACTTGGGTAAATTGTGTTGGCATACTCCACGTTTCATCCAATCCTTCCAACCAATAACTGTAAACAACACGCTCCGGATAAGTAGTACTTGAGGCGTCGAAATGAAATGTGAAAGAGTTTTGTGTGTGAGAAAATTCTAAGTTTTCGGGAAGCTTTAATCCGTCCCATTTTGGATCAAATTCGAACCAATTGATATCTTGTAAATTGGTTTGAATATTTGTCAGATGTACAATTGGAATGGGATTTTGGAATTTAGATTCAATGGTATTTAAATCAAGTGATATAACTCCAGAGGGAGTCCCAATCCACACCGTGTTGTAGTCTTCGAGAATGGCATTCAAATTTGTTTCTAGGCTTATGAGTCCGTCGCTTTGATTTAAGTGTCGAACCATACTTCCCAAATTGCCATTGCCGTCAAGCTCCCAGAGGTAAACTCCATTTAAGGTTCCAATCCAAAGGTGATTCCGTATTACTTTCAAGAAATTGACCGTATTGGATCCGGGAGATGCATGAATAGTTTTATGCTCGAATCCGCTTTCATTTCCTATATACAATCCATTTTGGGTTCCTGCTGCAATGAGTCCCGAAGGAAGTTGAACAACACTAAATGAAGAGGGGTCGGTCCATCCTGTTTCTTCACCAAATGACTGAAAAGTGGATCCATCAAATTTCGTTAATCCTTCTCTTGTCGCCATCCAAATTGCACCATCTCGTGCTTGAATCATATGGCGAATACGTGTATTTGGAAAGTTGGGTATTTCATTGAATGATTGTATACCATTTTCTTGAATGAGTTGAACCCCTTTATTCGTTCCTACATACATGCCCTGAGAGGTAGGTAGAAGGCTTAGAACAAGGTCTTCATTTAAACCATTTGATGAATTGAAATTGAACCAGCGTGGACATGATCCACAATTTTGTTCGTAGTAATAAACGCCATTTAATGTTCCAATCCAAGGTCTAAAATGCCAATCCGTTGCTGAAGTCCAAATTCGTTTTTCATTTTTAATATTCTCAACAAGGCGGTATCCGATAGGATCATTCAGCGAGCTGAAATAAGATGTTAAACCATTATCAAACGTTCCGAAAAAAAGATTGTTACCATATTTGAACATGGTCATAACTGCGTTACCAGCAAGTCCGTCATCATTGGTGTAGGTCCGAATTCCGTTACCTAAATATTTGAATATTCCACCACCGTATGTTGCTATCCATGGATTTTTCTCTCGGTCTACGAAAACAGCTCGCACATCCGAGTTAGGTAGTCCATTTGTTGATGTCAAGAACTGTGTGGATCCATTGCTAATTTGATATTGTAAAACACCCGATCGCGAACAGAAATAGGCGTAATCGTCAAAAACGTCAATGTTCGTAAACATGAGTTCGGTTGTCTCTAAATAGGGTAACAATTGTGGTGTTATTTTTTCTTCAGCTGAGTTATGAATATGTATTCCACCGTTCGTTGTAGTATACCAAATTGAATTTTTGTGAGTCCAGAAATCTTGAAAAAATTCCTCGGGATTATTCAATGACAGCACCTCAATCCATTGCCCAGATTCCTTATCTTGTTTGTATAATTTAGATTTCGTTAAAACATGTAAAACATCTGACTCATTCTTCGAGATAGAGCGAATAAATTCATTTTCGAAAAAAAGGGTATTATTATCATGAATCAAGGTGTCACCATTAAATCGAATTAAACCTTTCTCTGTTCCAACCAAAATCTGATTTTCAGATTCTTCGTAAAGACAAGTAACCGAAACGTCTTTGAGATTTCCATAAAGCAAATGATTGTGAAACTTGTTGTATTTGTGAATGGAAATTCCACCTATACTTCCCACAATGATTTGACCTTTTTTGTTTTGAATAATCGTGTTAACTTGATTGTTTATTAGGCCCGAACTTCGATCATAATTGATGAAAGTATTTCCGTTGAATTTTGCAACACCTCCTAAAGTGCCTATCCATAAATATCCTTTCGAATCTTGGAAAATGCTTCGCACTTGAGATTGTGGTAATCCCTCTTTCAATGAGTATTGAATAAATGAATACTGCTGACCAAAGGAAATGATATTTGGAAATAAAAGAAGAGATAGTATGAGAATACGCATCATTATTCCTGCATCTTTTCAATGAATTCCTGAAGTTTTCTTCGCGAAACAGGAACAGCATCACCATTTGAAAGAATTAATAGATTTCCTTCAGTTCGATTGAATTCTTTTAAGTGAAAACCAATGTTGACAATGTGTGACTTGTGAACACGCATAAACATTTTTGAATCCAACTTTTCTTCAAATGATTTAATATTTCTGCTACTCACATATTTCTTTCCATTCGTACAAAAAATAGTGGTGTAGTTCTCGTCTGCCTCAAGTCGAACAATTTCAGTGTTTTTTAGTATCGCAAATCCATCTCGCGTGGGAACAATAGTCTTTTCTAAATTGCTTTGTAATGCTATTTCTTGCAAAACCTTGGTTAAACGATCTGAATCTACAGGTTCTTTTTTGTGCTTGATTTCGATTGCCTTTTGAATAACCTTGCCTAATTCGTCAATGTCAATGGGTTTTTCAAGATAATCCAATGCATTTTCTTTTATGGCTTGAATGGCAAATTCACGGAAGGCGGTAGTAAATACAACTTGGAAATTTCGGTTCTCAACTCGAGATAAGAAATCGAATCCACTGGCCTCCGGCATCATAATGTCTAGGAATATCAAATCAAATTCAACTTCTTGTGCAAGCGCCAAGGCGTCAATGCCGTTCGAAGCTTCACCAATAAATTCAATTTGATTTGGGTAATATTCCGAAAGGATTAATTTTAAATTTTCACGAGCGTGAAATTCGTCATCCACAATTACAACACGAAGCTGAGCCATTCCATCAGTTTTTTGCAAATTACGAATAAAATACACTTTTTAAGTTTGGTTATCTTTGTCAACTATGGAAGATTGGTCAAATAAAAGAATAGGTATTTTAGGAGGGGGTTCATGGGCAACGGCTCTCGCCAAATTATTATGTCAGTCTCAAAATGAATTGCATTGGTGGATGCGCAATGCAGAGGCTGTTAAACATTTGCAGGAGTTTGGTCACAACCCCAATTATATTCAGAGTATTGAATTCGATAAAGAGAAGTTGAGGGTTACAGCGAACATGCAAGAGGTCATTGATGCTTGTGATGTGCTTGTAGTAGCAATTCCATCAGCATTCGTTCACACGTCCTTTGTTGAAGCGAACGTTAAAAGAATGGAAGGGAAAATCATTTTTACAGCGATAAAAGGAATTGTGAATGAATTTGATTCAATCCCTGGCCGTTACTTTCACAAGCAATTCAATATTGATTATCAAAATATAGGAATTATTTGTGGTCCATGTCACGCAGAAGAAGTGGCATTAGAAAAACTATCTTATTTGACCATTGGTTGTGCTGATTTAATGAAGGCTGAAGCCATGGCAAATAAACTGAAATGCAGATTCATTAAAACTACTGTAACCGAAGATGTATTCGGGACAGAACTTTCAGCCATTTTGAAGAATGTATACGCTGTTGCTTCAGGCATTTGCCATGGACTTGGATACGGAGATAATTTCCAAGCGGTGTTGGTTTCTGCGGCAATTCGAGAAATTGATACGTTCATAGATGCTGTTCATGAGGTGCATCGCGATGTTAAATCTTCAGCATACTTGGGTGATTTGCTTGTAACTGCTTACTCACCCTATTCCAGAAATAGAACTTTCGGTACTATGGTAGGTAAGGGTTATAGTGTGAAGTGGGCAACTATTGAAATGAATATGGTTGCAGAAGGATATTATGCCGCAAGAGGAATTCATGAAATCAATAAGAAATTCAATGCAGAAATTCCAATAGCAGAAGCTGTTTACAGAATTTTGTATGAAAAAATATCGCCCGCAATGGAAATGAGAATCCTTGCCGATCAGTTAGCTTAGTTCTTTAATGAAATAATTCCAGTTGCTGAGATTTGAATTGGGCTAGAAGGAAGATCAGACTCAGTCAATGACTTGATATCTAAGGCAGCTTTATGCGAAGAATCTAGAATAGGACCGCCTTCCCCTTCCTGAATGAAACTTACAATTTCACCGCCAAGAAAGTTGCCTTTCTCGTCTATTCGAATAGAGACCAGAGGGGCATAACCAGCATAGGATTTTAAATTGAACCTAGCATAGGTCGCGAAATTTCCTAAACTATAAGCAATGAATTTATTCTTGTAGACGTCTATGGCTCTTGGAACATGCGGACCATGGCCAAATACAACGTCAGCTCCGGCATCAATTACAGCTTTTGCAAAAGCTTGGGGATTCCCCCTATTTTCGCCGAGATAATTTTCTTGGCTGTTTGTTAAATGCCGGAATCCAGCACCTTCACCACCACCATGAAAGGATACAATTACAATTTGACACGTTTTTTTCAGTTCTTGAACAGTACGCTTTGCATTTTCTAAATCCAAAATACTCACCGTTCCATTGTTCGGAGCGAATGCGCAGAAGCCATACAATACCCCATTCTTCTCAAATGAAACTGTAGGACAAGATTGTAACCCCGCAAAATGCAATCCTGCTTGACTCAGCACTTTTTTTGTGTTGGCTCGGCCCACATCTCCAAAGTCCCCAACATGATTGTTGGCAACACTAAGTAAATCAAACCCTGCGTTTACAAAGTGATTCACATATTGGTCAGGCATTTTAAAGGCATAACATTTACTTGGATCGGAGCATTGTTTTACAGGACCTTCACCCGTTAAAAAAACACCTTCACAATTCCCAAATGCAACGTCTGCTGCAGTTAAATAAGGTTGTGCATCTTTAAAAATAGAATCACCATTATTTGGGGGTAAATAGGAACTGTTCGGGTAATTGGTTCCAATCATACAATCACCAACTGCGGAAATTACAATCTCAGTCGAGGATGTGTCTGTGTGAGTCTGATTTTCAGTTGTAATGATTGGATTCTCTGCAGAATTACAACTAGTGAATTCTGGTAATAGGCAAAGAAAACAAAGACGAAACAGGAAAGAAACCATGCTAAAAGATTAAATCTTCGCTAAGGTAGGGTCAATTTTAATGCGAACGCACTTGATGAATCTTTCTTTGTAATATTTCATTTGAGGAAAATAATCATAAGAAATACCTCTGTTGCAACTATGAATCATTTTAATCTTGCCATTATCATTACTTACAACCAGCGCAACGTGTCCAGGTCTTTTAGAACTTGCATCTCTTCCCGTGAAAATGAGTAAATCTCCTGGCTGAGCATTTTTTACATTGACAACTTCTCCAAATTCTGCCTGTGCTGCAGATGAACGCGGGATTTTGATATTATGAAGGGAGAAAATATAACTGGTGAAACCAGAGCAATCCAATACCCATGGAGCAATTCCAGACGCTCGGTATGGTAAGCCCAACAATTTTTCGCCATCCGTAATGATAGATGAGACAATATCAGTTCTTAATATTTCGCAGCTCTCCTCCTCAACTTCACATGAATCCTTGACAACAATGGATTCTAAATCATTGAATATAAGACTTTTGTATTTTGATGTGTAGCCAAAAGACGTTCCAGCAATGATTAGGCTCATTGCAACTAAGAGATATTGAAACGTTTTTTGCATAGTTGGCCCCCAATTAGCAAAACCTGTGCCAAAAAGAAAATTAATGATTGCTTTGTTTTGTTTTAAGCAACCATTGTTAACTTAAATTTGTCTTGATTTTCAAGGAAATGAACGGCAATTTAGTATCTAAAAAACTTATTTTTTTGAGTTGCATTTTACTCAATCTAATGGGTTATGGTCAAATTCAGTTCGTTGAAAACATAGGTCAATGGCCAAATCATGTGTCTGCCAAAGCCGCTGTCCCCGGTGGCAACGTATGGTTTGAAGAACAGGGTTTGCGATTTGAATTGTATGAAAAGGATGCTTTCCCAAAGCATGATTCTCTTAGCCAGACCTCAAACGAATTTCAGAAGGTTTGCTATCTCATGTCTTTAGAAAATGGGAATTTGAGCAATCTTGAAAAAGTAAATCCTTCTGAGGCTTATTTTAATTACTATTTGGGTAGCGATTCTACCTTCTGGCGAAATCATGTTCAATCCTTTTCTCAGCTGGTTTACAACGATGTACACGAAAACGTTAATTTGCGTTTTTTAGCAAAAGGAAATTCAATAAAGTATCAGTTTGAATGTTTACCTGGATTTAATCCAAATTTGTTGGCCTGGAATTACCATGATTCTCTTCGGATGCATGTAAACGATTTAGGAGAATTAGTCTCAGAGAGTAGAGTTGGAATTTTGACGGAATCAACACCTTTCGCCTATCAACTTATTGATGGTCGTGTGAAGGAGGTGAGTTGCAAATATGTTCTAGAAGGTCATCGTGTTTTTTTTCAATTGGGTTTCTATGATCCAACAGTTGATCTAATCATTGATCCCGAAATCGCTTTCTCCAGTTTCATCGGTTCAAGCGCCAATAATTTTGGATTTACAGCCTGCGATGACGAAAATGGAAATTTAGTTTCAGGTGCTATTGTTTTCGGAAACGGTTATCCATTGACCCCCAATGCCTACAATTCAACGTTCAATTCTGCCTTGAATAATTATTTCGATGTAGCCATTTCAAAATTCAATAACCAAGGCAATGGCTTATTATACAGTACGTACATAGGGGGTAATCATCAAGAGACGCCACATTCAATAGTTGTAGATAGCAATGATCGGATAGTTGTATTTGGGGTGACGGGCAGTAATGATTTTCCAATTACAGCAGGAGCGTATCAGAGTATTTTCTCTGGCGGACCTGTTCTCATGATGTCCAATTTTTTCACAAGCGGTCATCCTAACGGTTGCGATTTTTTTATTTCTAAATTTAATGCGAATGGAACCTTGTCAAATTCAACATTTCTCGGTGGCGATTTGAATGAAGGATTAAACTATGCTTCTCAGTTGTTCTACAATTACGGCGACGCATTCCGAGGTGAGGTGAATGTAGATAATTCAAATAATATTTTTATAGCGTCATGTTCAAAAGGAAATTCACCTATTGCGGGAAATGCGATACAATCCAGTTATGGAGGCGGAAATAGTGATGGATATCTTGCGAAATTAAGTTCAAATTTGGGGGCATTACTGTGGTCTACTTATTTAGGAGGTGTTTCGAATGATGCCGCCTATGCCATTGAATTTGCAAATGATGGTAATTTGTTAATCGGAGGTGGAACTCAAAGTTCGAATTTTAATGTGGGATCAAATTCAAGTGCCGACAATTCTTGGAATGGTGAAACAGATGGTTTTTTATTGAAGATTTCGGCTTCAAATTTCTCGATCTTAGGCGGCACGTTCGTGGGTACCCCGGAGTATGACCAAGTATATTTCGTTCAAACTGATTTGTCTGATAATGTTTATTGTTTTGGTCAAACCGCAGGTGATATGCCAATAACACCGGGTCAATATGGGCAATTGAATAGTGGTCAATCTATTCGAAAGTTGAATTCAAACTTGAGTGCAATGGTATGGAACACCACCATTGGAACAGGTAGCGGTGAAATTGATATCTCACCTACAGCGTTTTTAGTAAGTGATTGCAACCAAATTTATTTCAGTGGTTGGGGTGGTAACACGAATGCAGTATCATGCCTGTCTTTAACCTGCCAAGCATTCAATAGTACAACACTTAATTTACCAATTACATCAGATGCTTTTCAGTCAACTACAGATGGAAGTGATTTTTATTTAGCTGTCTTGAACGCAGATGCAACATCATTGGAGTATGGCTCTTTTTTAGGCGGTTCATCGAGTGCGGAACATGTTGACGGTGGGACTTCTCGTTTCGATAAAAGTGGATCTGTCTATCAAGCGGTATGCGCGGGTTGTCAAAACAATGATGATTTCCCAACAACACCCGGTGCGTGGTCTTCAGTAAATGGAAGCACTGGATGTAATCTTGGTGTATTTAGATTTGATTTAGGACAATTGGAAGCCATAGCAAGTGTGGAAGGCCCAACTACTTTGTGTGTTGGTGTTCCCGCACAATTTTCCAACGGTACTATAGGTGCAACAGACTATGTTTGGTCTTTTGGAGACAATACATCAAGTTTACTTTTTGAACCTCAACATACCTATAACCAGCCAGGAACATACACCATTCAACTCATGGTTTCTGATGATAATGGATGTTATGAGGATGATTCTGTAACTCTTCAATTGGATGTAATTGTTTTTGACCCGCCAACAATTGATCCTGTGGCTTCAATATGTCAAGGTGAAAATATTCAATTGAACGCTGTTGGTTCAAGTAATTTATATTGGATTTCAAATCCAAGTTTGTCTTCAACCATTGTTCCTAATCCAGTCGCCTCACCTACAACAACAACCAGTTATTACGCGATTGATTATAATGTTTGTGCTTCAGACACTGCGGCTGTAACAGTTCAAGTCATTGTGCCTGTGGCAGAAGCCGGCCCCGATGATACCATTTGTCTCGGACAATCAGTTGAATTGGAAGCAAGTGGCGGTAGTGCATACGCCTGGTCAGCTTCGGATGCATTGAATTTTTTAAATGTAGCAAACCCTACGGCTACTCCAACACAAAGTGAAACGTTTTATGTAACTACTACATCTGCTGAGGGATGCATTGCCAATGATAGTGTAACAATTTTCGTAGTGCAAAACGCACCTGGAGGACTTGTGTATCCGAATGTCGAAATTTGTCATGGTGAAACGGCGTTTCTTCAGGCTGAAAATGCCGGAAGTTGGAGTTGGTCCCCCTCGAATTCACTTAATGACAGTAATGCACAAAATGTTCAAGCCAGTCCCAATGAAACCACAACTTACACGGTAACCATGACGAATATCTGTGGATCTGGAATTTCAGAGGTAACCGTTGAAGTCACAGAATTAACTATTAATGCCAGTGAGGGTGGAACAGTGTGTGGAGGTACACCCTTCCCAATTTCAGTTACTGGAGCCATACTCTATCAATGGTATCCTGTTAATTCAGTCACAGATTTGAATGACAGTGTAACGCTTGCTTTACCCGAATCATCACAATGGATTTACGTAGTTGGAACAGATTCAAATGGTTGTTCAGATTTAGATTCGTTGTACATGAATATTTTGCCTCTGCCTCAAGTAGATGCAGGACCGGACCAATATTTTTCATTTCCTGGTGAAGTTCAACTCTTTGGAAATACGTTTGGCTTAGATTATTCTTGGTCGCCTTCAGATGGGTTGTCATGTGTAACCTGTCCTTACCCTGTAGCATCGCCATTTGCCCCGCAATGGTATGTTTTGAGTGCAACCGATGAATTGGGGTGTGTGGGCATGGATTCAGTTTATGTACGACCTTATTTTCCAGTCTATGTTCCAAATGCGATAACCCCAAATCAAGATGGTTTGAATGATGTTTTCTTGGTGGTTGGAGAGAATTTAACAGGCTTTCATTTGGAAATATATGACCGTTGGGGAATGTTAGTTTTTGAGTCGAATGATCAAGCTAAACCATGGCTTGCTGATTACAAGGGTTACTATGTGCAAAATGATGTCTATACATGGAAATTGAGTTATGATTCTATAGATCGAAGAACAGAGCAAATTGGGCATGTGACTGTAATTCGATAAGTTCAAACTAACTTCGCAAAAAAAAGATATGGCTTACAAGTTTATTCTCGTTGAGCACATGGAACAGACATGTGTAATTACCATTAACAGACCAGAACAATTAAATGCATTGAACAAACAAACCATTCAAGAATTGCATGAAGCTTTCGAGAATGCTGGAAAGAATGAGCAAGTTCGGGTTATTGTGCTGACGGGATCTGGCGATAAAGCTTTTGTGGCTGGTGCAGACATCAAAGAATTTGCAAACTTTACTATTGAAGAGGGAAAAGCATTATCTCGAACCGGTCATGATTTGCTGTTTAATTTCATCGAAAAAATGGAGAAGCCTGTCATTGCTGCTGTAAACGGATATGCATTTGGAGGTGGGTTGGAACTTGCAATGTCTTGTCATATTCGACTTGTCTCGGAAAATGCAGTTGTTGGTCTTCCCGAAGTCTCACTTGGTGTTATTCCGGGTTATGGTGGTACACAGCGATTGGCTCGTTTAATTGGAAGAGGAAAAGCAACTGAATTGGTGGTTAGTGCTGGTAGACTCACAGCGAATGAAGCTGTTCAATGGGGATTAATGAATCACATCTATTCCTTGGAAAATTTGAAAGCTGAAGCGATAAGCTTGGCTGGAAAAATCTCGAAGCAATCACCTGCTGCAATAGCTTCAGCCTTAAGGTCAATTCACGCAGGGTTTGTGCATGAACACACTGGCATGGAGACAGAGATCCAAGAGTTTGGAAATTGTTTTGGCACGGAAGATTTTAAGGAGGGAACAACCGCGTTCATTGAAAAACGTAAACCTGTTTTCATTGGAAAATAAATTATGGAGATTCGAGTTGTAAATAAATCGAAATTTGAGTTACCAGAGTATGCAACTGAAGCTGCCGCGGGATTAGACTTGAGAGCAAATACAGAGCAATTTATTGTTTTGAAACCACTTGAACGTATATTGGTTCCGACAGGTTTGTTTCTGGAAATTCCAGAGGGTTTTGAAGGTCAAATAAGACCACGAAGTGGACTTGCATTCAAACATGGTATAACGGTATTGAATTCACCCGGTACAATTGATGCTGATTACAGAGGAGAGGTAAAGGTTTTATTGGTAAACCTATCGAATTCAGAGTTTCAAGTAGAGCCTGGTGAACGGATTGCACAAATTGTATTTGCTAGCCATGCTCAAATTCAATGGAAAGAGGTTAGTCTACTTGAGGAATCTGGGCGAGGCGTTGGTGGGTTCGGAAGCACAGGAACTCGTTAAAATCATATTGTTCATTACTTCAGATCTGGCCTCATTTTCGAGACGGTATTTCCTTTTTTTTTGTTGAATAATTGTGAAGTTATGAGAATTATTATTCCAATGGCTGGTATGGGCAAACGGTTAAGACCGCATACATTGATAACACCCAAACCATTGGTGAAACTTGCCGAAAAGTCTATTGTTCAGCGTTTGGTTGAAGATATAGTGGCTATTCAGTCTACTCAAGTTCTTGAAATTGCATTTGTAGTTGGAAGGTTCGGAGAAGTTGTAGAGGGCGAATTAATTAAGCTTGCGAATGCATTGGGTGCCGAGGGAACAATACATTATCAAGACGAACCTTTAGGAACAGCCCATGCTGTCTTGTGCGCCGCTTCGGCTTTGAAAGGACCCGTCACCATTGCTTTCGCTGATACCCTGTTTCGTGCCGATTTTAAAATTGATCCAAATGCCGATGGCGTTTTGTGGGTAAAGAGAATTGATGATCCGAGACAATTTGGTGTTGTTGAATTAAATGAAGGGGGTGAGATTGTTTCATTTGTTGAAAAACCCCAAGAATTTGTCTCTGACTTAGCCATGATTGGTATTTATTATTTCAAATCAGGTGAAGACTTATGTCGGGAATTAAACTATTTACTTGATAATGAAATCAAGAACGGTGGTGAGTATCAACTTCCTGATGCCATGAGAAATATGATGAGTCAAGGCGCGAAATTTATTCCAGGCGAGGTAGTTGAATGGATGGATTGTGGAAACAAAGATGCTGTTCTGGATACCTTGTCGGTACTATTACCGAAAATTCAAGAGCAAAAAAGTATTCCAAGTGAAAATTCAAAAATCATTGATCCATGTTATATCGGAGAGAATGTAAAGATTTTGAATAGCACCATTGGTCCGAACGTGAGTATTGCAAGCGGCAGCATTATTGAGGATAGCATAATTTCAGACAGTTCTATAGGTAGTTCTTGTCATCTTAGCAATTGCAATTTAAAAAAATCAATGATAGATGATCACAACACAATTCAATCATATCAAGGAACGCTTGATCTTGGTTCATTCAATAAAATAATTTCATGATAAATTATCTGAAAACGCTTTTGTTCGTCATTGTTAGTTCTTTTGTGGTTTTCGCGTGTCGTGAAAACAAAGAGACTAGGACCACACTTAAAAAGAAAGAGTTTGATCAGCACTTTTATCAAGCACAAAAAGAAAAAGCGGCGGGTCTGAAACAAGAAGCCATTATATCTTTTGAAAAGGCACTGAACTATGGAAATGATCCTGTTGTGCATTATGAAATTGCAAAGCTCATTTTGGAACAAAATTTAAATGATTTTAGTTCTTTCAGATCAACTCAAGAGGCATTGCGTCACATACAAATTGCATTGAAATTTGATGGAAGGAACCGATGGTATCATGCTCTAGCGGGCGAGATTTCTTGGTCCATGGGAAATGAGATGGATGCACTTACTCATTTTTCGAATGCTATCAATTATTCGGAAAACAAAATTCATGCTGCGGAGATGTACATAAATTGGTTTTCGGCATTTCCCAAAGAAGGCCTCGATTTGATTAAAGAATTGGAAAAATCAAAAGCCCTATCTGTAACTCTAGTTCAAAATAAGGTTGAATTTCTATCAGCCGTTGGAAATTACAAGGAAGCTTCTCAGAATTTGATAGCATTTGAAAAAACCAATAAACCGGAACTGGATTTTTATATTTCTGGATTAGAAATCATTAGAAAAGGTCAAGATGAGAATCAATTGTCTTATTGGTTGAATGAGGTATATACGAGATTTCCAGATGAACCTAGTGTAAAACTTATTCGAAGTGAACTACTTTCTCAACAAGGGAAGAAAGAAGAAAGTTACATGCTATTGAAAGAAGCCATTTCTTCTGGAGATCTGAGTGAGAGAGAAATTCAAGAAATCCACGACTCATATAATGAGCTTTGTGTAACTGATGTAACAACATGCAAGTATTTCAAAGAGATATCGGGAATAATTGAGACGGCATACTCTTCCAATTCAAATGTGCTCAAGATGTTGGCCATGACCTATAATCAAATGAATTCAGAACAAGAACATATTCGTGTATTGGACAAGATTTATGAATTGGATCATTCAGATCCAGAGGTTATTTTGGAAATCTTGAATCATGCAAAGGCCGAAAGAAATTGGAACAAATGTGACCGAATTTCTTCTGAAGCCATAGAAATGTATCCACTCAATCCAGAGATATATTATTACAATGGCTTAGCGAAATATAAGTTAAAAAATTACCAAGCAGCTCAAGAGTCATTGCTCACAGGGAGAGATTTAGTTATAGATGACTCAAAGCTACTCTCAGATATCCAATGCGTATTGGGAAGCGTCTACTACAAGCAAAATATTTGGTCTGAAGCTCAAGTTTCATTTGATGCGGCTTTAATTCAAAATCCAGAGAATGTTACAGCATTAAATAATTACGCTTATTACATGGCTCGAAAAAATGTTTCTTTGTCACAGGCCCTATCTTACATTCAGGTTGCAATAGATTTAGTTCCAAATTCGGGGATATATTTAGACACATACGGTTATGTATTATTTAGACTGAAGCGCTATGATGAAGCAGAGAAATCATTGAGACGCGCGTTTGAACTTATTCCTGAAGATGCTGAAACAGCGGAGCATTTGGGCGACTGCTTATTTTTTCAAAACAAAATGGAAGAAGCATTGAAATTATGGCAAATTGCAGTGCAATTGGGATCGAATTCAACTACGTTAATTCAAAAAATTGAAAACAAGAAATATATCGATTAGTCTTTTGGGTTTAAGTCTAATGCTTTTTGCATGTAAACCCAACAAGGATTTTGTTCAGTCAACTGAACAGGAGTTGAAAGAACGATCAGCGGGATTTCTTATTCGTCATGTGGAAAAATCGAACTTGGACTTTGATTGGCTCGGAATGAAGTTAGATGCGAATTTGGTCCTTAGCGAAAATGAAGAACAAAACTTCAAAGCAACGGTCCGCATGCGAGAAGACAGCGCAATGAGCATCTCCATATCACCGGCATTGGGAATTGAAATGCTTAGAGCGTTGATAGACAAAGATTCTGTTCAAGTAGTTTCTGAAATTCCAGGAGATAAATGGTTTTTTAAGGATAGTAATGAAAGTTTATATAATCTTTTAAAGCTAGAACTTGATCTTAAAACCTTACAGTATCTGTTCATTGGCAATCCAATAGGATTAACTAGAGATGAAGGGAAGTTGAAAAGTACAATTGAAGGGGGTGACTATGTTTTAAGTACCAAATTAACTAGACGAGTTCGTCGAGCTACAGGATTGCCCAAGGAAATTGATGATGCTGATGCATTGTACGATACATTGGAAGTTTCTGATAAAAAATCTTCTCGTAGACTTGAAGATAATGATTGGATATCTTCTCGTTTTTGGATTGACCCAATGTATTACAAGGTTAAGAAATGTGAGTTTACCGATCTTCGCACACTGTCTTCTGTTATTGTTGAGTACAAAGACTTCCATGAAGATCATGAATCACATTACCCCAAGAAGATTTCAATCAAATCAACGAAAGATAAAACACAATTCAATTTTGAGATTTTGCGTTTAAATACGGAGAATAAATACAGTTTTGATTTTTATATCGACCCTGAATTAACTAGGAAAAATTTGTTCAAAAAAGAATATGAGTAGGACCAAATTGATATGGTTTCTTTTACTGACCTCAGCCGTTATTTGCGGTGGAATGTTTCATTCGGGATGGGCTCAAATTAGTAAAGATAAATTGGCGAGTCGAAAAGAAGAGATTTCGAAGGAAATTGCTAAAACGAAGAAATTAATTACAGAGTATCAAGGCCAGCAGCGAAGCGTTACCAATGAGATTTCGCTCATTAATGATGAAATTGCTTTAAGGGAACAATTAATTCGAGAGTATCAGGTTGATGCAGGAAGAATTGGTGAAAACATGGTTCAAAATGAAAAGCAAATTCAAGAATTGAATGAGAAAGTGGAGTTAATCAAGAAAGAATATGCTGAAATGATTTATAACGGTTACAAGCACAGAGGCTCTTATTCTAAGTTGGCATTTATTTTATCCTCTAAAGATTTTTACCAAGCTATTCGTCGGGTTGATTTTTTGAGACAGTATACAGAACAACGTAAATTTCAACTGAATGAAATTTATTCTGCATCAACTGAAATACAAAATATTCAGGGGCTCTTAGAATCTCAAAAATCAGAAAAAATTAGTTTAGGACAATCTGAAGCCGCGGAAAAAACTGAAATTGCTCTTTCAAAGGCAGAGCAAGAAAGGAAGTTGAAATCACTGGTTGCTGAAGAAGGCAAATTACGTGAGGTTCAAAAGAAACAAGAAAGGGAGAGACAACAATTGAAGGCGAAGATTCAAGAGATCATCAAAGCCGAGGCTGAGGCAGAGCGAAAGAAGCAAGAACAAATTCGAAAGGCAGAATTGAACCGAATAGCAGAAGAAAAGCGAAAAGCCGAAGAGAAACGAAAACAAGAATTGGCTAATTCAACTTCGGGTGGTAAAACAGATGGAAATAAAACCATTTCGAACCCGGAACCGCCGAAGGCATCGGTTGAAAACGAAACCTTGAAAATAGAGAGAGCGCCAGAAACCATAGCGGCAAACCAGAGTTTCGAGAAGAACAAAGGCGCACTTCCATGGCCAGTTTCTGCTGGTGCAATTCAATCTAAATTCGGAAGACATGCACATGAAAGCATCAAAGGTTTAGAAGTAAATAATAATGGAGTGGACTTTCTTACCTCTGCAAACGCTGAAGTGAAAAGTGTTTTTTCTGGAAAGGTCACTAGCGTTTTTAATATCCCTGGTGCCGGCTACAACGTAATTGTAACACATGGCACTTATAAAACGGTATATAGTGGTTTAACTGCTGCAAACGTAAGCGTGGGTTCTCAAGTTTCCAGTGGACAGTCGTTGGGAACAGTAATGGACAGCGGCGAAGGATACCTTTTGCATTTTGAGTTGTGGCGTATCAATGAGACAGGTATTGGAACACCTCAAAATCCAGAGCTTTGGATTAAAAGGAGGTAATTAGCAAAAACGAGGGTCTGTCTCCATTCGTGTTCCACAAGATTTGCACGTTCGCAATTCTTCAGAATTGTAAAACTCTTTGAAACGTGGAAAGAAATCTTTTTCAATGTTTTCCAAAACAAAATAAGATTCGTGAAGTTTGGTGTTGCAGGATTCACAGTACCATAACAATCCGTCTTTCATTTCTCTATCTGCACGTTTAACTTCAATGACGAGTCCAACTGTATTTTCTCCTCTTCTGGGCTGATGCGGAGTTTTCGCAGGAAGTAAAAACATCTCTCCTTCGCGAACATGAATGTCAACGGCCTTTCCATCTTCTTGTATACCCACTACAATATCTCCTTTTATTTGAAAGAACCATTCCTCAGTTTCATTGTAATGGTAGTCTTTTCGTGCATTTGGTCCACCAACAATCATAATGATATAATCTCCTGATTCAACATAAAGATTTTTATTACCTACAGGTGGTTGAAGCAAGGCTTGATTCTCTTCAATCCATTTATTTAAATTAAAGGGTCTGCGTATCATGTTGATTGGGTTTTTGAATATCAAATAGTAGAGTTGGATTTTCTTCTATTGCAGTTCCAAGAACTACAATGTCGGCCCCTGCTTTCCATAAGCGCTGGGCATCTTGATCAGTTCGAATTCCACCACCAACAATAAGTGGTAATTCAGTTGCTCTCTTAACTGCTAAAACCATTTCATTGGAAACCGTCTCTTTCGCACCGCTTCCGGTATCTAGAAACATGGCGCGCATTCCAAGATATTTTCCTGCAAGAGCAGTTGCCGCGGCCACATCAGGCTTGTTAAATGGTACAGGTAATGTTTGACTAATGTACACCGCAGTTGTTGTTTGTGTGGATTCAACCAGAAGGTATCCTGTTGGTATTACTTCCTGTTTCCAAGCATTCAAATACGGCGCTGAAACCACATGATGACCGATGAGGTATTCTGGATTACGACCTGAAATGAGTGAAAGGAAAAGCGTAGCATCTACATGCTGAGTTAACTGAGTAGGGTGTCCGGGGAAAAGAATAAGCGGGAGCCTTGTCTGATTTTTAATTGCGAGCACCCGGGCATTGAAATCATTCGTTACATTCAAACTGCCGCCAATGAACAAATAGTCTACACCGGAGGCCTCGAATAGTTTAATTTGATTGGCAGAGTCCTGAATATTCCACTTGTCGGGATCAATTAAAACAGCTAACTGCTTTTTTGAACGACTAAATTGTAATTCTATATTTTCCGATTTGTGGTTCACAAACCAAATGTAAGAAGGAAATCAAATGATATCATTCGAATTCACTTACAATGCGGTCTACGGTTAACACACCATCAACACTCTTTAGATTATCTATGAGGGTGCCAAGGTGTTCGGTATCATGAACCAAAACCACAACCTTCCCATCGAATATTCCATCTCGTGCTTCAAATGATATTGCTCGCATGTTCACATTCATATCAGTTGAAATGATATTGGTTATTTTTTGCACCAAACCAACATCATCAGTGCCTGAAAACTTTAGCCCAACTTCGAATTGCACAAGTTCATTGCTACTCCATTTAGCCTTAATAACGCGGTATGCATATTTGCTCAATAACTCATGAGCATTAGGGCATGAACTTCTATGAATTTTAATTCCTTCCGACACTGTAATAAATCCAAATACTTCATCACCTGGAATTGGGTTGCAGCATGCTGCAAGGGTATATTCCAAATCATGTTTTTCGTCACCAATTAAAACAGTTTCACCTTTCGTAGAATTAGAAGGTGTGACCAATTTTGCCTCCTGTTGTACTTGATTTTTGGATTTATCGAATTTGATTCGACCGCCTTCAATATGATGTGCTTTAAGTTTTTTAAGTTCTATTTTTCCTTTTGCCAAACGCACATAAAAATCCAAAGTGGAATTGCATTCATAAGCACGAACGAACTCATCAATATTCTTGCTTTGCCATTCTATTTTTAGACTGTTGAATTTCCGTTTTAGAATTTCCTTTCCTTCTTCACCAATTTGCTTTGTTTCTTCTTTTAGGGAGTTTTTGATTTTTTGTCGGGCCGATGCAGTAATCGCAATATTGAGCCAATCCTCTTTTGGATGCTGTTTCTTGGAAGTCAAGATCTCTACTTGATCCCCGCTTCTGAGCTTATAACTGAATGGTACCAATTTGTGATTCACTTTTGCACCAATACATTGATGACCAATTTGGGAGTGAATATGAAACGCGAAATCAAGTGCAGTTGAATTAACGGGAAGTGTTTTCAAATCGCCGCTTGGCGTGAAAACATAAATTTCCTCACTAAAAAGTGAAAGTTTGAAATTGTCAATGAATTCAATGGCATTGTCACTGGGAGCCTCCAATACTTCGCGAATTTGAGAAAGCCAATTGTCTAATTTACTTTCAGGGCTCTCAACAGCATCTTTGTACTTCCAGTGGGCAGCATACCCTTTTTCAGCAAGGTCATCCATTCTCACAGATCGTATTTGAACTTCAACCCATTTGCCTGTAGGAGACATGACTGTAGTATGCAATGCTTCGTATCCACTGCTTTTCGGAATACTGATCCAATCTCTTAATCGCTCTGGACTAGGTTGATAGAAATCGGTTACAGTAGAGTACACCTTCCAACAATCAGATTTTTCCGTGTCGGAAGATGTGTTTAAAATGATTCGAATCGCAAAGAGATCATATATTTCTTCGAAAGGCACTCCCTTTTGATGAATCTTATTCCAAATGCTAAAAATACTTTTCGTTCTGCTTTTGATTTCATAAACCAAACCCTGAGCGTCTAAAGCTCTTCGAATGGGTAATGTGAATTGATTAATAAATCGAGTTCTAACGGCTTGTGTTTTTTGAAGACGATTCACAATGTCATTGTACGCCTCTTCATCTTTGAATTTTAAACTTAAATCTTCAAGTTCAGTTTTAATGTTGAATAGTCCCAGTCGGTGCGCAAGAGGCGCATACATGAATTGGGTTTCGCTCGCAATTTTTAATTGTTTGTCTCGGCGCATGTGGTCGAGCGTGCGCATGTTATGCAAGCGATCGGCGAGCTTAATCAATATAACACGTACATCATCACTCAACGTAAGAAGCATTTTCCTGAAGTTCTCTGCTTGGTCGCTGCTTGAAATGTCGCTTACTCCAGAAATTTTTGTTAATCCATCTATTATAGTTCTTTCCTTCTTTCCAAATTGTCTTTCAATGTCTTCAAGTGTAATGTATGTATCTTCAACGGTGTCATGAAGTAATGCGCACACAATACTTAGTGTGTCTAGGCCCAATTCCTCTGCAGCAATTTTTGCAACGGCTAAAGGGTGATATATATAAGGTTCACCGCTTTTTCGGCGCATGTCTTTATGTGCATCAAGGGCAATATCAAATGCCTTGCGTATCCGCATTTTGTCTGCTCTTGTTTTTGATCTGTGACATACACGCAGCAGTGCTCTGTATCTGCGAACAATTTCTTTGTTCTCTTCTTCTAAATTGATCATCTGATTTGACATGAAGCAAAGTAAACGGAATTCAAGATTTTATTTTCATGAAAAAAAAGAAGGAATTAACATTTCCCTTTTTGAAAGCTGAAGTATCTTTCCCACGTGAAGTTTTTACATACTTTTTTATTCCTTAGTCTAATTCTTACTACTTCCGCTCAAGATTCAACGCATGTTGATTGGGGAGGCGCATTGTCTGTGGCGCTTGAAAAAGGCAACCAATTCAATTCGCAGAAAATGGGTTTCCTTGGTACTGCAAATACTGAAGGATTGGTAATTAGAAAGAGTAATCAATTCAAATGGAATGTGGTGCTTGCACACATGCAACTTCCAAATTTTATAACTCGAAATTTAGATTCTACAGGTGTAATTCCTTTTTTTCATAAACCCTTATACACATCAAATGGTGGGGCGTTGGTGATTTTGCCCGAACTGTCCTTCGAAAAAAGTGTGGGTGAACATTTTTCAGTGAAAATTGCAAACGAGCGAATTCATGTGGGACCTGGTTATCGAAGCCTAATTTTTTCCAATCAAGCCGGTGCATTGCCGCAACTTGGCCTGCGAACTGAATTTGGAAAATTTAAATTTTATAACTCTTGGGCAAGAACCACCCATTATGATTCAAGCCTAAACTTAAAGAAGGTAAAGTATCTAGCTATGCATGGCTTGAAGTGGACTTTCAATTCGAGATGGTATGCAGAGATAACTGAAATGGTGACTTGGCAAGCCAAAGATTCAGCAAGTAATAGAGGTCTTGACATACACTATTTTAACCCTTTTTTGTTTTATAGGCCGGTGGAATATGCTCAAGGCAGCGCAGACAATGTTTTAATGAGTGCTCAAGTTCATTTTCAGCCAAGTGAGAATTTTAGGGTTTATGGACAATTTTTACTAGATGAATTTCTGCTGAAAGAAGTTCGAAATAGAAGCGGTTGGTGGGGTAATAAATTTGGTGGAATGGTAGGAATGATGGCGGTTTCAAAAAAGTCTCCTGGACTTTCATACCAGTCTGAATGGTCTTTTGTAAGACCGTATACGTATACTCATGGAAGTGAAGCTCAGGCATGGGGACATTGGAATACGCCTTTTGCGCATCCGCTGGGGGCTAATTTTTATGAGTGGTGGCAAAGAGTTCAAGTTGTGAAGGATAAATGGAAATATGATGTTGTTGGTGTTTGGGCGGCTTTTGGTAGAGACCCCAACTACAATGTGGGAGGTAATGTTTTTCAATCATACAAAGCACCTTGGCAGCAATACAATAACTTCATTTTACAAGGTGTGCGCAGTACCTTATTGGTATTGGATGCGCGTATTTCATATGAAATCAACCAGAATTGGAAGATTGCCGCTAATCTGAGATGGAGAAGTGTTCGGTCTCGGGTGAATCCGTTTGATGAGCAGTGGGTGATTATAGGAATTCGAAGAGGATTGGATTTTCCAATGCGTTGGGATTTTTAAATAAAATTCCGAATCTGTTCGAGCCTTGTCAATTAACTTCGCGCCGAATATTTGGTCAATGGGAATTAAAGCAGTTTTAGAACTTTTTAAATTACGACTTTCATTTTTGGTTGTGGTGTCTTGCATTTTGTCATATAAAATGGGCGCCGAAATTTGGATTTGGAAAGAAGTGCTTTGGTTGGTTCTTGCCGGTTTTCTTCTCGCCGGGGGAAGCAATGCTGCCAATCAAGTTCTAGAGCGAAACTGGGACGCTCTCATGAATAGAACCATGAATAGGCCGTTACCAACAAACCGGTTGACTTCTGCTCAAGGGTGGTTGATAGCGTTTGCGAGTTCTGGTGCGGGAATTTTCATTTTATTTTATTTCTTGAATTTCGCGTCCGGAATTCTTGGAGTAGGAGCCTTTGTTAGCTACGTCTTTGTATATACGCCATTAAAAAGAATTTCTCCTTGGGCAGTTTTCGTAGGTGCATTTCCAGGTGCAATTCCTCCAATGATCGGATATGTAGCCGCGTCGAATCATTTTGGTTTAGAGGCTGGATTACTTTTTGCCGTTCAATTCATGTGGCAATTCCCTCATTTTTGGGCAATCGCTTGGGTTTCGCACGAAGACTACACGCGCGGTGGTTATCGCCTATTGCCTTTTAATGATTTGCCAGACAAACGTGTAGCTTTTCAAATTCTGATTTACACCATGTTTCTTATCCCCGTTAGTTTATTGCCATGGGCGCTTCCATTATCCTCACCAATGGTCGGAAATTGGGCTGCGGGGATATGTATTTTATCAGGATTGTATTTTGTTTGGCTAAGTTGGAAATTATATTTGGATCCGTCAATGGGAAATGCAAGAAGAGTAATGTTTGCTTCATTCTTTTATTTGCCAATGATTCAAATAGCCTACGTAATTGATCAATTGTAAAAAAATGGAAAATCAAGAAATTCTTCAAGAAACAACAGATGTTTTCGCCGATCATCCGATGGATGTGAAAGTGAGAACCAAGAAGATGATGATGTGGTTTGTAATCTTGGCAGTTGTCATGCTATTTGCTGGTGTAACCAGCGCTGTTATGGTTCTTTATGGAAAATTGCTTTGGGTTCAAATTGTTCCCCCAACCATTTTCTGGGTGGGAAACGCGTTGGTTGTCATTTCAAGCTTAACTATGATTTGGGCGGTTCGCGCATTGAAATCGGGAAATTCAAAAATGGCACTTGCTGGTGTAATTGTGACACTTATTCTGGGTTTGG
>CAYSEX010000008.1:12766-51786 GCA_964430305.1 uncultured Chryseobacterium sp. | reverse complement strand
CATTCTTTTTGAAGCTTCGTCAGCTTCCACAAGACGCAAATCACCACTTCCACGACTTCCACGTTCTCCCATTGTTAAATCTACAATACCCACTTTCCTACCCTCCTTAACCCATTTCAAAATGCAACCACCCACACTAATTTCGGCATCGTCTGGATGCGCGCTAATGATTAATACTTCCAAATTATTCATGTTACAAATGTGCTTCGTTCTTTGTAAAAATAAAATAATTTTAATGCTTACTTTTGTAAAATGTTGATGTGTCGAAGACTTCTCATTGTATTTGGAATCTTAATATTCTCCATCTCCTCCTCCGGGCAAGTTGATTCTTGGTTTGAATTAATGAGCGACACAGCGAGTTGGAAAAATTACGACGGTCCATTCAAAAGAAAAAAAAATGACAGCCAGACAGAACCTTTAACTTCAACCAACCTCCATCCCTATTTCATAGACTTAAAATTATTAACTCGTTCAGACTCTCTCAAAAAACTTCCCGCTCATGCACAGTACTTATCTTGGGACAATCAGAACATCTGGCACAAGAAACGAACCATCACATTTCCAAATGATAGTATTGTATTTCATTTAATTAGTGAAGATTGTGATTTTGCATTTCCAACTGAAATGGGAAGACAAACATCACCCTTTGGACCCAGGTGGGGGAGAATGCATTCTGGGTTGGATTTGGACTTAGAAACTGGAGACCCTGTGGTGAGCGCATTTGAAGGTTTAGTTCGAATTAGCCAATGGAGTGATTCCTATGGGAACGTAGTTGTTGTAAGGCATCCAAATGGGTTAGAAACCCTTTACGGGCATCTCAATGAGAGAAAAGTATTATCTGGCCAATATGTCCAAGCTGGTGAGTTGTTGGGCCTTGGTGGCAATACAGGTAGATCGTACGGCGCACATTTGCATTGGGAAGTGAGGTACCTAGGTCAAGCCTTTGATCCGAACTATTTAGTTGTTCCAAGTAAACGTGCACTTAAATCACCTATCTTTACTCTGAATCAGAAAAAACTAGACCAACCACTTGTAGCCAGGGCAGCACCAAAAGCAAGTGAAGAACCAAAATCTGATTCAAATAATACAACCACAAAGAAGACATATACCGTTAAAAAAGGAGATACACTTGGTTCAATCGCAAGAAAAAACGGAACAACGGTAGATAAGCTATGCAAACTGAATGGATTAAAGTCAAGTTCAGTTCTCAAAGTAGGTCAGAAGCTGCGGGTGAAATAACCCTGATTTAAATCATTGAACTTTCAAGCCTTACGCTTGTTTTAAATTTTATGACCAAGCGAATAGCCATCATTGGAGCCGGTTTTGCGGGCCTATCTGCGGCCGCAAAATGCGCCCAACTCGGATATGAAACTCATGTCTTCGAAAAGCATGGCACTCCAGGTGGGAGATGTCGTGCATTCAGCCACAATGGCTTTCTCTTCGACATGGGGCCAAGTTGGTATTGGATGCCTGAAGTATTTGAGGAATTTTTCGCAGAGTATGGAGAGAAACGTTCAGATTACTACGAACTAGAAAGGCTAGACCCATCGTATCGTGTATTCTTCAGCAATCGTGAATTCGATGTGCCTGCAAACACAGCGCTACTAGGAGAGAAATTAGAAGAAATAGAACCTGGATCTGCAAACAAATTGAAGCAATTTTTAAAAGAAGCAGAAATCAAATACGAAACCGGAATGGGAGAATTTGTGCACAAACCCTCACAATCCATATTCGAATTTTTTCAATTTAAAATAGTAAAAGCCCTGTTTCAACTGCATCTTTTCACCCCCATTTCAAAGCATATTCGTAAATTCTTCAGTCATCCAGAGATTATTCAATTACTTGAATTTCCAGTACTTTTTCTAGGAGCAAAACCAAGTAAAACACCTGCGTTATACAGCCTCATGAACTACGCAGATATAGAACTAGGAACATGGTATCCAAAAGGCGGTATGGTTGAAATACCATTGGCCATGGAGAAAGTTGCTGTCAAACAAGGTGCACAATTTCATTACAACTCTGATGTAAAAAAAATAATTACACAAGAAGGAAAGGTAACTGGAATTCAGGTGGGTAGTGAAACCATGGACTTCGACGCTGTCATTGCTGCTGGTGATTATCACCACATTGAATCGAAATTACTCCATGTTGAGGATCAGTCATACAGCCAAAGCTATTGGGAATCTAGAACCATGTCACCCTCATCTCTGCTTTTCTACCTGGCAATTGACAAAGAGATTCCTGGATTACTTCACCACAATCTTTTTTTCGATCACTCTTTCGATAAGCATGCTGAGGAAATTTATGATAATCCTCAATGGCCTAGTAAGCCACTTTTTTATGCCTGTGTCCCATCTAAAACAGATAAGCAGGTGGCTCCCGAGGGAAAAGAGAATATTTTCTTACTTGTTCCAGTGGCTCCCGATATGACTAGCGATGAAAACCTTCGTGAAGAGTATTTGAAAATGCTCATTGAACGATTAGAAAAGCGAACTGGTGTTGCTATTCAAGACCACATCATTTACAAAAGAAGTTTTGCTCACGAAGAATTTATCTCTGAGTATAATTCGTTCAAAGGAAATGCATACGGATTAGCGAACACCCTCATGCAAACGGCCTTCCTGAAGCCAAAACTTCGTTCAAAAAAACTAAAAAATCTATTCTTTGCAGGACAGCTCACAGTGCCTGGACCGGGTGTTCCACCAAGTATTATTAGTGGAAAACTTGCAGCAAACACAATTCACCAAACTTATTTCAGCAAAAAATCATGACCGGTAAACCTCTGTTCGACGAAGTATCTTATACGTGCAGCCGTGCTACAACACATGCGTACAGCACTAGTTTTAGCTTGGGCATAAAAACACTCCACAAAGAGCTTAGAGATCCTATTTATGCCATTTATGGTTTTGTTCGCTTCGCAGATGAAATTGTGGATACATTCCATGATTATGACAAAGAAATGCTCATGGCTCGTTTCCGCAAAGACACTATCAATGCCATTGAAGAAAAAATTTCATTGAATCCCATTCTTAATTCTTTTCAGCAGACTTATCACAAATATGGAATTGAATGGGAATTGGTAGATACTTTTTTAAAGAGCATGGAAATGGATCTTAATCCAGAAGAAATTTATGACAGAGAGAAGTTTGAAACGTATATCTTGGGCTCAGCGGAAGTAGTAGGACTCATGTGCTTACATGTCTTTGTGAAAGGAAATGAAAGTGAATACAACCGCCTTAAACCATTTGCAATGCGTCTAGGGGCTGCTTTCCAAAAAATAAATTTTTTACGCGATCTTCAAGCTGACTTCAATGGTTTAGGAAGAACGTATTTCCCGAATATCAATCTCACTGAATTTTCAGAAACAGATAAGAAAATCATTGAAAAGGAAATAGGTGAAGACTTCACTGTAGCTTATCAAGGTATATTACAATTACCCAAAGAAGCGAGATTTGGAGTATTAATAGCCTATAAGTATTACATCAATCTTTTCTACAAAATACAATCACTCCCAAGTTCAAGAATAATGAAAGAACGAGTTCGAGTTCCAAACCAAAAAAAACTAATTCTCTTGGCGAAGAGTTTTGTACAACATAATTTAAATCTTTTATGAGGTCCTTCGTTCTGATTCTAATTCTGATTTCAATCACTAGCCCAATTTTTTCTCAGGATGAGGTTTTGCGAAAGATGTTCTTTGCCGCTCAAACCGAATCGGCTAAGAAAGATTTTTACAATTATTGTGTCAACCTACAAAACAAAACCAATACGCAAATAGCATATTCTGGAGTCGCAGCAGCCATGTATGCCGAAGTGGTATCAAATGTATCTGACAAACTACAATTCTTTAATTCAGGAAAATCCATTATCGAAAAAAGCATTGCGCGCGATAGTTACAATCCTGAATTAAGGTTCCTGCGATTCAGTGTTCAAGAAAAAGCTCCTAGAATGCTCGGTTATTCAGGCAATTTAGAGGAAGACGCTGATTTAATATATTACGCGCTCACGAACGGTTACGCAAACAAAAATGACAATTTTTGGTCTACTGTCATTAAATTTATAATCGCAAGTGGCGTTTCGGAAAACACAAAATCAAAATTCAAAAAATTATAAGATGGAATTCGTTGTGCTTGTTGACGAACTTGATCAGCCGAAAGGGACCATGGAAAAATTAGAAGCTCACAAACAAGGACTTCTTCATCGTGCATTTTCAATATTCATCTTCAATTCGAAGAAAGAAATACTTCTACAAAAAAGAGCGAATCACAAATACCACTGCGGTGGACTGTGGACGAATACATGCTGCTCACATCAAAGGCCTAATGAATCTACAATTGACGCAGCAAACCGAAGATTAAAAGAAGAAATGGGAATGCAGTGCGAATTAGAGTCCATTTTTTCATTCGTATACAAAGCTGAATTTGACAATGGCCTAACTGAACACGAATTTGACCATGTTCTTATCGGACAATCAGATACGTGCCCCGAAATTAATAAAGATGAAGTAGACTCATACAAATACATGCGAATGGAAGACATTCAAAAAGATCTTGAAATCAATGAACACATGTACACTCCGTGGTTCAAAATAGCCATTGAGAAACTTACAATTACAAACTAAATGAGCACCATCATAGGCATTTTGATTACATTATTAACATTCCTTGTCATGGAAGGAATGGCTTGGTTGACTCACAAATTTGTCATGCATGGATTTATGTGGTATTTCCACGAAGACCACCACCAACCAGCCCCAGGTTTCTTTGAGAAAAATGATGTGTTTTTTCTGATTTATGCCATTCCATCTTGGCTGTTAATTATGTTTGGCATGATGAATCAATGGGATTTTAAAACATACATTGGTTTTGGTATTCTGCTCTACGGAATTGGTTATTTCCTTGTTCATGACGTGCTCATTCATAGAAGATTTAAATGGTTCGACAACACAGATAATTTTTACTTTCGAGCCATTCGGAAAGCACACAAGATTCATCATAAAAACATTTATAAAGAAGAAGGAGAGTGTTTCGGAATGCTTATGGTACCCCTGAAATATTTCAAAAAAGAAATTTCTTACCAACAAAAGAAATCATCTTGAATAACTACCTCTATCTCATTGTTAACCTCAGTTGTTTGCTTGGTCCTTTCATTCTGAGCTTCCATCCGCGATTGCATCTCTACAAAAGATGGAAGTCAATCGTGATTGGAATGCTTGTTATGATGGCCGTATTTATTCCGTGGGATATTTTTTTCACCAAAAACAACATTTGGCATTTTTCCAACGAGTATACCATTGGGCTGAAAATATTAGATTTACCTCTTGAAGAATGGCTCTTTTTTATTTGTGTTCCATTCGCTTGTTTATTCACATTTGAAGTGATTGTCTCTTATTTTCCAAAAAAGCCATCAGATTCATTCACTCGCATGATTTCAATCTTATTAATAATCATATCCATTCTTTTATGTATATATTATTTTGACCATTGGTACACCCTCTCTGCCACTGCAACATGCCTATTACTCATAATTTACCACACTTGGAAAAAAACAGATTATTTAGGACACTTTTACATCACATGGGCATTTCTTCAACTCCCATTTTTCATATCCAATGGTGTGCTTACCGGATTAAAATTTTGGGAATATCCTTTTATTAATACGTCTAAAATTGAGATAGAAAATGCCATTGTTTACTATAACAATTCGCACAATCTTGGCATGCGTATTTGGAGTGTTCCAGCTGATGATTTTTTTTACGGTCTCGTTATGGTGCTACTTGCATTAACCGTTTACAAAAGACATTGGGTTACTTCAAACCAATAATTGCAAATAATGCATCGTGGTCACTTGAGTTAATTTCAATTTTCTCACATGACTCAACACCAAACTTTTTATCACTAAGAATATAATCAATTCGCATTCCAGGTAAGGGCCCATTGTAGGTAGCACCAACTCCCAAATTCGATTTATTGAACACATCATCTAATTTACTAGTCAAGGTATAATATGCATGAGATGAAGGAGAATCATTAAAATCACCGCAAACTATAATCGGGTAATCACAATCTTCCATGCTTCGCACTAGGCGATCCACTTGTTTTTCTCGTTTTAAATTAGCTCTGTACAACTGAACCAACAGAGGCAGTGAATTATTTTGGATTTCATCCACCGCAATATTTTCATCAAATAACTTCAAATCCCTTTCTTTTAATCGAAAGCTTTGAAAGTGGACGGAAAAAACACGTACCATTCCCGCAGTGGTCTCTATATCGGCATATACCGCAAAATTGTTGACATCATTATCGAATGGAACCGTTCCCTTAAATCGTATTGGAAACTTTGAGAGAATCACTACACCAAAATGGGACCCATCAGAAAGCGTATGGGTGACACGTTCACATGCATGGTATTCTCTTAAACTTAATTCTTGACTCCAATGAAAAAAAGAATTTTCTTCATCATTCCAATAACACTCTTGCAAACAAATTATATCTGGATTTTTACTTCCAATAGCGCTAAGCACAATGTCTCTATTCTTCTCACTTGATTTCCCATCATAATACCCCATCAGATGAACATTGTGTGTATAAATGGAAATTTTCTTATTCAAACCATCTTCCTTGCCCAAACCAAATGAAAAAAAAGACGAGATATTCCCCAATGAAGCTAAAAAAACAAGAAAATGCATGATTAACCATTTCCATTCTCTTCGCAATAATAAAATCAAAACAGAGAATAAAAGCAACACCAATATTGGCCAATAAAACAAACCCAAAATACTTAAAGGACCTAGCTTTGACGGGGGAAAATAGAAGGCTAAAATGGATATAACATAAACTAGAATAACACAAAATGAAAAAAAACGAAAACTGAATTTAACAATCTTCGACCAAGACCTTTTCTTTTTTTCTTCTTCAATCATTTTACCCTTTGTTCTCCTCTAAAAATTTTCGCTCTGCTTTGCTCAAACTTTCAAAGCCCGATCTTGAAATCTTATCCAAAATAAAATCTAAGTACTCCCCTTTCAGCTTTCTCTCTTGATTAAACTCTTCATCAGATTTAAATCTAGGATTTTTCTGATTTACACTCAATCTGGGTGCTAGCCCCATCCAAATTCTTAAACGATTTAAAAAACGCATATTCAAAAATACTAGAATCAAACAACACAAAATTCCAAAAAAAACCCCGATCATGTGCAATAGCGATGTTTCACCAAACCCGTTTATTGCAACCTCTATGAAGAACAAAATAACATACAAAATAAGCCCAAAGAAAACCAATTCATTTTTAGTCTTCAAATTTTGAACAAATAGATAAGGCGTAAGGAAAGAAATCACAAACGATGGACCAATTAACACTCCACTCTCATTGAGCATCATGAAAACCACTCCACCACATATTGCAATTACCCCCCAAATAATAAGTGTCTTCTTAAACGTAAATTCCCATGAATTCATAAGCAAGAAAATCAAAACACTGTGTATTGAAAGAATGAAGAACGAATCATGGAATAAAGAATATGTAACCAGAATCCAGGGCGTTTGTATCCACAAAGAATTTGAGCCGTCAATAAAAATATAGGATTGAAAAAAAGTTTGGAAACCTTGATGATCCATACTTATTAGAACCGCAAGCAAGTGAATGAAAAACATAATCCACAATACACCAATCAACGAAAGTGATATGAGATTAATTTTCATTTTGCCCATTACTGCATTACTACCAATTCACCCTAGGCTTAGATTGCCAATATTTCAACAACATATAGCCGAACAACATACCGCCAATATGGGCGTAATGCGCCACATGATCTCCTGAACTTTGCTTCAAAGCCATGTACAATTCAATTGCCCCATAAATCATAACAAAGACCTTTGCACGAAGCGTAATTGGAGGAAACAACAAACTCAGTTCGGTATTTGGGAATAGCATTCCAAATCCAATCAAAACTCCGAAAACCGCACCAGATGCACCAACCACACCCACGTGAATAGCCTCATTCAGCTTCTGCATAGACGCATTAACATATGCCTTGTTATCATTCATAATTGAAAGACCATGGTTGAGTACTTCTTGAACTTGACTATCGCTAAGTGAGTTCATTACCCGTGTTATCTCGAAATAGTTAATTCCCATGTGCAAAGCAAATGCACCAAGTCCACTAACAAAATAATAAATTAAAAATCGCTTGGTTCCCCAATAGTTTTCCAACGCTACGCCAAATAAATAAAGGGCATACATGTTGAAGAAAATATGCATAATATCAGCATGCATAAACATATGCGTTATAATCTGCCAAGGCCTAAAATTTTCACTGGTAAAATAATATCCTGTAAACCATTCGTTCCACTCAGGAATGACTATACTGGCCAGAAAAAAAAGCACGTTAATAATGATTAAATTCTTAACGCCGGTCGTAAGATTTAAATTCATGATTCATCAATTTGTTTATTCATCCACTCCAAATCAGTGACAAAAAAAATACGCTTACCATTAGGGGCAATATTATCCTCACCCAACTTACCAAATCTCGCTAATAAGTCACGCATCTCTGGTTCAGTTAACATAACACCTTTTCTAACAGCCATCTTACGAGACAACAAATAGACTCCGCGATCAAAAGGAGTTGTAAAATGAATGTCATCTTGCATAGACCTTAAATAATCCTGAAGAAAATCTACAATCAAGGATTCATCCAAATCAACTGGTGCTGAAGAAATGAAAATAGTATCTCCATCAATTTCGATTTTATAGCCTAAACTTTCCAAAACAGGAATAACGGTTGAAAGGGAAGCAATGTTTTGTTTCGATTCTGTTATTTCAACTGGAAATAACAAAACCTGCGAAGCTATATTTTGCCTAGCTTCCAATAACTCATGAAATAATATTTTCCAATGTAATCGATTTTGATTGAACCAATATAATCCATGCTCTTTTTCGGCTACTATATATGACTTCATGGTTTGAAAAACTCGCTGGTAATCTTCATTCTCATCATCAGAAATTAGTTTTTCACTTTTCTCGTTCTGAGTGAATCCAAATCCTGCTCGCTCAAACTGCTCCATCCAATTTCTCGATTTGTTCTGCCATGTTGCACCACCTGTATTTTCAAACGGATTGAAGTCATGATTAACATTAAGCTGCGGAGGACGAACTTGATCCGGCGACGCCTGAGTCAAAGGAATCATTTCTTGTTCAAAGTCTAAACTTGGACCTGCCTGATGTTTCCCTAATCCCCTACGAACCGCAGCATGAACCAAGGCATGGATACTACGTTCATCTTGAAATTTAACTTCCGTTTTGGTTGGATTCACATTCACATCAATTGTATCATATGGAACATCAAGATACAAAACAAAAAAAGGAAACTGACCTGCTGGCAGTATCTGTTCAAAAGCTTGTGAAACCGCATGATTCAATAGTGGATTCCGTATGAATCTTTGATTCACAAAAAAATACTGATCACCTCTAGACTTTTTGGCTATTTCCGATCTTCCAACAAAACCAGAAATTTTTACTATTTCGGTATCCTCATCAATTGGAATCAAGTATTCACCATACTTCGTCCCGAATAGGTGTATGATTCTTTGACGAAAATTTGATTTTGGTAAATCATGAATTACTTGCCCATTGTGATTCAACACAAAGTGAACTTCCGGATGGGTTAACGCAATTCGTTCGAACTCTTCCATGATATGTCGGAGCTCTACTGTATCTGACTTTAAAAAATATCTTCTTGCCGGTATATTGAAAAACAAATTTTTCACTGTAAACACACTTCCCTTTTGTGTAGTTGCTTCTTCACATGCAAGTTGCTTTCCCCCATCAACTTCAACTCTGAATCCGTTCAATTCATTGTTATTGCATGTCAACAATTCTACCTGTGAAACAGAAGCTATACTAGCCAAAGCTTCACCCCTGAATCCCTTGGTTCGAAGCTGGAATAAATCTTCGGCCTTTGTAATTTTCGATGTGGCGTGCCTTTCGAAACACAACTGGGCATCAATAGCATTCATGCCCTTGCCATTATCAATAACCTGAATCAATGATTTGCCTGAATCACGAATATTAACTTTTATAGATGTTGCCTCAGCATCAACTGCATTCTCAACAAGTTCTTTCACCACAGATGAGGGTCTTTGTACTACCTCACCCGCAGCAATTTGATTGGATACTTGTTCAGATAAAAGTTGTATTAAATTTTCGGACATTGCCCAAAGGTAAAAGAGGAACTCAGTCTTGTGCGAGCAATTTTTCAACAGCTTCTTCCAACGCTACCTCCTCACCCCTGAATTCACAAATTTTTGTAATAACGCCATCCATAACACTATCCGGACATGAAGCCCCAGAGGTAATAACAATCGATTGGAAACTCGAAGAAGAAAAATCAACTTTCGTCTGAATGGGCAAAAGCGTCTCCAGATTCAAATGTGTAACCACAGAATTATCATGAATATCCTCAGCACTTCGAATAAAGTAAACGTTATATTTTTTCCCTAATATGGTGGCCAACTGAATGGTATTCGACGAATTAAACCCTCCGATAACGAATGCACTTTCAGCATCACAATCAAGCAAATTTTGTGTAGCCGTTTGATTATCATTGGTAGCATAGCACAACGTATCTCGTGTATCTGCAAATGCATCATTGCCTTCAACTTTCAACAAAATTTCCTTTAAAAACTGTGCAATAGATGAGGTCTCTTCGGCTAACATGGTGGTTTGGTTAACAACTCCGAGGCGCTTTAAGTCTCTTTCAGCATCAAAACCCTCCGAATACTTTCCGTCGAAAAAAGTATAAAACTCACTTGCAGGGCGTTGCCCCTGAATAATTTCTGATAAAAAATTGGCTTCCTCCATGTTTCTCACTATCACACATGGCCCAGATAAGGCCGCATGACTGAAAGTAGCTCGGGTTTCTTCATGCTTGTATTTCCCGTGTATTATAAGGGTATAACCGCGATTACCGAGCTCATGAGATCGTTTCCAAACTTTTTCTACGAAAGGACATGTGGTATTGTACTTCGCCAATTCTACTCCAATATCTGTAAGCTCCTTTTCAATCTGAACTGTTGTTCCAAAAGCGGGTACAATAACTACATCATCAGGAGTTAACTCAGAAAAATCCATTAATCTCCTTCCCTCATTGTCTACTAAAAATTGAACTCCAGAATCAAGTAAATCTTGATTTACAAGTGGATTATGAATCATTTCCCCCAACATGAATATTCTCTTTCCTTTGTTCTCATGTACGGTTTGAAATGCAATCTCTATAGCGTTTTCAACACCATAACAAAAACCAAAATGTCTCGGAAGAAATAGTTTGGTGCAATTTAAAATCAATTCTGTTGGTGAGAAATTTTGCTTTCTCGGATCTTGTTTTTTTCTGTAAGTTTTAATGGCTCCCAAAATGTGGGATCTATAAGTAGTGGGAACATTAAACTGCTTCATCTTAGTGCTTGTAATTGCAATATTTTAAATAAAATTCTGAAAGCTCTTTTTTTCTTGATGCCTTCTGCAACTCATGAATAAATCTATCTTTCGAATAAACTTTTGAAAACGAAGAAAGTTCAGCCACCACCTCTAATCCCGCCTCAGGTTGTGATTGAAACGAACCTTTTTTCAGCTGACTTTGCATGTTACCAAATAAATACGCCAAATACAATTCTTCCGTGTAGAGTTTAGGTCCAAAACAAAATTCTTCATCAACTTTAAAGGTGTAGTCGGGGTGACCTGCAGCCCACTGCATAACAAACAAAGAGGCCTTGGACCGTTCAACAACTTGATCCGAAAATGGAGTCTGACAAAGCCATCTCAAAAGCGCACGCGCAGTATCATTTTGCTCTCGATAGGTTACAGGTGATTTCCATTCAATGTATGCATTGAATTTCGGACAAACCCGAAACTCTTGCCCAAACAAACCTTGGACAACGAATATGAAAAGTATACCAAATTTCAATTTTAAGGACATGTCGTCTCACTTTCTGTAAATGCCACACCAATCTTTTTTAAATCCTCCAAAATAGGCAAATACAATTCGGGTAGTATGGGAAGCCGAACTCCTCTTTCTCTAATCTCACCCCGTATCATTCGTTCAACGGCGAAAGCTATGGGCATACCAACCGTTTTCGACATTGCGGTATGACGTTCATTTTCACCTTCAATTACCAATGACGACGTGAATTCATACATCTTTGTGTCTTTGGTGGCCCGCAACCTATGTACCATCACAATTTTATCCGAATCTCCTTGCTCAAGTCGCCATTTTTCTTCCAATAAATCCTGCAAATGAGCGGCACATGATTGAGATTCTTTCTTCAAAAGTTGCGCAGAAAATAAACCCAATTCCTCTAGTTGTGAAAATAGTTTGGTGTTGTTTTTTATGGATTCAAAACCATGCTCACCCAACAAAGACAGGGACAAATCATTCCAAGTTAAAAGCGAAGGGGGAACAAGAGTGGCATCATTTGTATAACCCGACTGAACCAAAAAATTCCAACCATGAGAAAATCCTTTTTTTCGCAAGGTCCCGCGTTTTACTGTCAACGCGTTATTCAAACCGTAGTCCTCGACATAAGTCAACGAATTTCGATTCGCATAGCCCTCATACAATTCGTTATCAGAAGCCTGAACCTCCACAACCTCTGAGAACAACTTATTGTATGGTAGTAATCTGTCCTTTCCATTTTCACGGAACAACGCGTGTCCAGACGATCCTGCCAGAACAATATTCCGTGGATTCCAAGAAATTTTATAACCCCATTTATTAGTATCTGACCTTTTGGCAACCAATCCCCCTGTGTACGATTCAAAAGATTCAATGTGCATTCCCTGAGATTTGACTCTATGAATCAATTCCATAGCCGACATGTGATCAATTCCCGGATCCACACCCATTTCATTTAAAATTAAAACGTCATTGGACAAAGCCAAATCATTCAAATCATGAATTGAAGTTGAAACATAACTGGGGGTGAAGGCATGAATGCCCATTTGCACCGCAGGGCGCACAATCAAAATGTGAAAATCAGCAGGCACCATTGATACAACGCAAAATGCGCCATGCAAAACTTGTCTCACTTTGTCGGTGTCATGAATATTAATTTCATGACGTTCAACATTGGTTAAATGTGACCAATGAGAAAGGTTCATATCCGCAACAACCAAATCAATGATCTGCTCCTGAGCCAATTTGGCCAAATATTCTATCAGATGCGTGGCACTCCTTCCAGCACCAATCACCACGACTTTTTTCTTTTCCATGATGTAATATGAGCCAAATGTAATTGCTCCTTGTCAAATTGTGGCACGATAAATTCGACAAAATTTTGGCATAAAGTTTAATGACTACTGAGAATAAACTAACTTTACCCTGCTAAAAATAAACTTGCATGAAATCAACCCTACTTCTATTTGCACTCCTATTTGGTTCAAATTTCGTTTTTGGTCAAATGAACGCTGTTATTTACAGCGAAGCTGGTGAAAAATTTACGGTTTACTTGAACGGTGAATCTCAAAATGCTCAACCAAAAGCCAATGTAAAAATGCAGGGACTCACTTCAGAGTTCTTTCAATGCAGAATTGATTTTGAAGATTCGAGCTTACCTGATTTTTCAAATAATAATTTTGCTTGCCACCAAGGCATGGAAGTTACATACATTGTCAAGAAAAATAAAAAAGGAGAATACGTACTTCGTTATTATACAGAAAATCCCATTTCAGCGACAACCTCAGTGAACACTGACAACCCGAACAAACAATTCGCTGTTGCTGATGACCCCAATTATGATCAGACTCAAAATTCAACCTCCACCAATACACAAAACACCGGAGGAAATGTCTCAATGAACATCAACACAAATGGAACGACTGGTGGGGTTGGTGTTAATATTACTGGAAATGATGGTCAAACCGGTGGTCAAGTGGGAATGAATATCTCAGCTAAAGATGGTCAGAATGGTGGTCAGGTGGGGATGAACATTTCAGCAAAAGATGGTCAGAACGGCGGACAAGTGGGAATGAACATTTCTGCCAGTGATGGCCAAAACGGTGGAAACGTGTCAATGAACATGAATGTAGATGGTGTAAATTTCGGAATGAACATGAATGTAGATGGTGCTGATTTAGGTACCACTCAGAATATGAATACAAAAGTTACTTCAACAACTACCACCACGAATACAACCAAAATAAATGGTGTTGAAACCACAAATCAAACCACTACCAACCAAACTACAAATACGGGTAATGGAAAAGTAGTCGTATCGGGTAATTCTGGATGTTTGAAATCCATGGATGATGCTTCATTCGCAAAAGCAGTTCAAAATGTGAGCTCTAAAGGATTCGATGACACTAAATTGTCCACCGCAAAGCAAATAATCAAAGCGAACTGCTTTACTTCTGAGCAAATAAAAACCATGCTTTCAGCATTTGGATTTGAAGAAACGAAATTGGATTTTGCCAAATTTGCTTACGATTATTGTTTCGATACCAACAATTATTATATCATCAACGATGCATTTGGTTTTGATTCTACAATTGAAGAATTAAACGAATTCCTACAAACTAAATAAAATGAAACGCTATACTTTTTTCATATTCCTTATTTCGCTTATTGTGCTTTCTAGTTGCCACAACAGCAAATACTACACGAAGTTAGGTGCGAAGCAAGAAGCTGCAGGTCTTACCAATGAGGCCGCAGATAGCTATTACACAGCAGTGCAAAAAAAGCGTAGCAACCTCGACGCACAAATTGGACTAAAAAAGAATGCCCAACTCGTCCTGAACCTAAAACTGAACGAATTCACTCAAAGAAATAATTTCGGCACAAAAAGAGAAGCCGTTTACGCATACCAAACAGCTATTGATTACAAAAATAGAATTGCAGGAGTTGGAGTTCAGCTCACCGTTCCCGATTATCAGGTAAGTGATTTCGAAAAAACCAAAAAAGCATACTTAAACGAACTGTATGAAGACGGTACCAAACTTCTAGAAGAATCGAAATTCAAAGAAGCAGAAAATCAGTTTACTGAAATTTCAAAATGGGACCCTTCATTTAAAGATGCAGAAAACCTAAAGGACATTGCATACGCTGAACCGCTGTATCAGAAGGGAATGGAAGAATTTAATGCAAAGAGATACCGCGCTTCGCATGAGAATTTCTCGAAAGTTCATGATAAAAAATTGAACTACAAAGAGACAGAAAAGTACATGGAACAATGCATTCAAAAAGGAATGTATACCATGGCTTTAATGCCCTTTCAAAACGGAACCAATGTGAACGGTGCCGACACCAAGGCTGGTGCCTACATCTTGAACGCTTTAACAACTGTAAAGGATCCGTTTATGAACGTTGTTGATAGAGAAAATTTACAAACCATACTCAATGAACAAAAATTTCAAATGAGTGGCGTGTTTTCAGAATCAAATGCCGTAGAAATTGGAAAAATTGCTGGAGCCAAAGCCATCATCACAGGAACCGTTCTGAACCACACGGTTAGTAACGGACAATTGAGAAAGGTTACAAGAAACGGTTTCGAGTCCTATCAAGTGCAAAAAGTTAATGCCGAAGGAAAGACCTACTACGACACAGAATTTAAGCCGGTTACTTATGATGAATATTACAATTATTGCGAAGCCAATGTGAGTATTCAGTACAAGCTTACTTCATTAGAGACCGGCGGTTTACTCAAAACAGAAATTGTTACCGATAAGAAGAAAGATGAAGTTTTGTATGTTGTTTATGGTGGTAATGGAAACAATTTGTATCCCGCCAATGGGAATGTTGTAAACACCAATTATTCAGACCGCAACGCGTTGAAAAACATGTTAAATGGTAGAAAAAACCTCGCAGATCCTCAAGAACTTGCAAATACCATTTACATTGAAAGCGCGAGCAAAATTGCGAATACCCTTGCTAAAGAAATGCTAAATCTTGTCAAGTAATATGAGTAAAGTCCTGAATATACTTTTTCTGACAATCCTCTTTATTGCTTGCGGTAAAGAGAAAGTGGTAGTGGATACAAAAAAAGATGTTCCACAACCTAAACCAGAATGGGTAGATGCCAGGCCCGTTAATGGCGCGTATTACATTGGTATTGCCCAATGTTCGAAAATTTCTCAGCCATTGGACTACCAAGCAATAGCGAAAAAATTAGCATTAAACGATCTCGCAACCGAAATTAGTGTGAAGGTTGAAGGTCAATCCTTTTTCAGCTCCATGGAAGTGAATAAGGCATTTTCAGAAAGCTTCACATCGAATATCAAAACATCTTCTAGCGAACAGTTAGAAGATTATGAAGTAGCAGGCGTTTGGGAAGACAAATCAACTTACGCTGTCTATTACAGACTAAACAAATTCGATTACCAACAAAAAAAAGAAGCTAAAAAACAAGAGACTCTTCGAGTTGCATTTGATTTTCTCACCAAAGGAAAAGAAGCCAAAGCAAATTATAACATCCCAGCCTCCATTGATTTACTTTATCACGGCTTATTTACCTTGAAGCCCTACTGGACCGAGGTAAACAAATTCACCACTGAATCTGGTCAGGAAATTTTTCTTGACAATGAGCTTTTCTCTGAAATCAGAGGTATCATCTCAGAACTTCGATTTGACACCCCGGTCAAGTTGATTCAACTCAATGCTTCGAACAATTATAAAATGCAGTTGCCAGTGCTTATCACATTCAAGGGCCAACCGGTGAGAGGCATCAATGTAAGATATACCTATACAAGAGATAACTTCATGAAACCTCGACTTATCATGAGTGACAACGAAGGTATTCTTTTATGTGATATTGAAAACGTGAGCAAAACCGCAAAAAATAACAAATTAGAACTGAGCATTGTTGTGGATGCTTTGGTTCCTCAAGACATTGATATTAGCATAGGTAAAGCGCTCATCACCGGAATTAATACTGATAACAGAAATATTCCAATTGAATTCGTAGCCCCTAGCTTTTACATTCAAAATGAAGAGTTCAAATTAGATGGTTCAACCATTAATACCCTCAGCGAATCAGCAAAAACTGCATTAATTGCCGCTGGAATGAGAATAGCTCCTACCCCCAATGACGCCGACTATTTATTGAAAATTCAAACCAAACCACGCATTGGAGAAGATATTCAAGGCTTCAAGGTAGCCTACTTAGATGGTTACATTGAAGTTGTAACATTAAAAACCAATGAACAGAAATTCCAACACTCAATTGATGGTGTTAAAGGAATACAGCTTTCTCATGAAAATGCAACGCTAGAAGCCTACAAAAAAGAAAAAGAAATTATATCCAATGAAATAATACCAAATATCTTAAAAGGAATTTTATAAATTTGGCATAGTTAATGAAAACCTCAAAAATAGAAATAAACCTAAAATCGAACAAAATGAAAACACGTATCACACTTCTCGCTTTAGCAGCAACATTTGCTCTAGCATTACCATCTTGTAAAAAAGACAAAAAAGTAGAAGATGGTCCAAAGCCAGCTGGTGAAGTAATCATCAACGAATACTGCTCTGGCGATTCTTACAAAAGCACAAAAGACGCTTTCCGTTCAACCGCTACTGGTGAAAGCATGGACCGCGAAACTGCAAAGAAAAAAGCCCGTTCAAATGCAATGTCTGAAATGGCAAAAACCATCAGCGCTACAATGAAAATTGTTGGAGACAACTACGTTAACTCAACGGAAGTAAACAACAAAGAAGAAGTAACAGAAACTTTCAATGAGATGGCTCGTACTGTTGTTGATCAAGAGTTAAGAGGTTGCATTGAAATCTGTGAAAAATTGACTCAACGCCCAGACGGTACTTATGTTAGCTACGTTGCTCTTGAGTTAAGCGGTAACACCATTGCAGATGCATACCAAAGTGGTTTGTCTAAAAATGATAAAATCAAAGCAGACTACAACTACGAAAAGTTCAAAGAAACTTTCGAAAAAGAAATGGAAAAAATGGGAAATAAATAATCCAATTTTTTGTTAAAAAGGTCACTTCGGTGACCTTTTTTTTTAGATCATGAAAAATTTCATTCTACTCATAGCTCTGCTGCTCTCTCAAACACTTTTGGGACAGGTTGTTCTTGTCTTAAAGGTTAAAAACTTTCCTAAAGAAACCCAACGCAAAGTCTTCTTCGAATGTTTTGAAAAAGAGAAATGGGTACCGGTTGCCATTAACAGTGAAAAACTTGAGCTGCCAGAAGATAGCAAACTCACCGTGACATTCAACCCCAAGCACAATGGTCAATATCGTATTCGATTTATGGGCTCTGGGAAACCATGGACAGACTTTTGGATTGATCTGAAAGAATTACCCAAAAACGTTATACTTGATTTAGATTACACAGAATTAAAGGGTTTGCCTTCTTCCCTTTACTCAAGTGAAATTCAGTATTATTATAAAACTATGGGCGCTCAATATGCCCGTGTACAATGGACGTATGACAGCCTCAAGTCTATTGCGAACCAAACCTTTGTTCAAGCACAAAACATGTGCAATTTGGCATTTTCTGAGTCACAAAACAAGTGGAAGAATATTCCTGCCTGCACTCAAATTTTTTATCCAATTTTTAGCCATCCCACGGTCAATTCAATATCATCCCCAAAAGACACTTTACAATTTTTCAATTTATTTCTAAACAATATCAATTTCTCCCAAACTGAAATACTTTATCACTATGCTTTGATTCGATCGTTAAACCAATACATCAATGACTTGAGAATCTCAAAGAAATCTGAGGCATTACCTTTTTTCATTGATCAGGTGATTGGACGCTTAGAAAACAATTCAGAAGTTAACCAGTACGTTCATGGCTTCATACTTGATAAAATTCTAGACGCTAAAGATGAAAATGCTCTCAATTACTATTTGTCGAATTATATTGATGGATGTGGTTCCCAAGAAAATCAAACTATAAATAGCCAAAATCTGATAGATGCCTTAAAGGCATGTACGCCTGGGAAAAAAGCTCCAGAATTAAAATATCCGAACGATCAAAATCAGAAAATATCATTGGAAAGCACGTGCAAAAAAAACAAGATAACACTCGTGCTTTTCTGGAGAAGTAATTGCTCGCATTGTGAAGAGTTTCACCCCATTTTAAAAAGTCTTTACGAGAAGTATCATTCTCAAGGACTTGAAGTATACGCTATTTCCATTGATAAAAACATTGAGGATTGGAAAAAGCATATACAAGCTAAACCATCACCATGGATTAACGTATATGCTCCAATACAAGAAAGAAATATTTTGGTCAAGCAATATCCAAGTCCTTCCACCCCCACCATTATTGCACTAGATAGTAAAGGAAAGGTAATAAGTCGTCTCATTGTTCGCAGCAAGTTGGAAAATTTCTTAGAAGAAAATAAAGCATATTTTAAGTAACACCTTACTTTTGTGCTTTAATCAACGGAATGAACAAAGTAGACGTATTACTTGGCCTCCAATGGGGAGACGAAGGAAAAGGTAAAATTGTAGACGTATTAACACCAAAATACGATATCATAGCAAGATTTCAAGGTGGCCCAAATGCAGGGCACACCCTAGAATTCAACAACACAAAGCATGTATTGCACACCATTCCAAGCGGAATTTTCCACAATCATGTTAAAAACATAATAGGCAATGGAGTTGTCATTGACCCTGTAGTTCTTGCTATTGAAATAAATAAATTAAAAGAGAAAAATGTAGACATACAGGATCGACTCTTTATATCGAAAAAAGCTCACCTCATTCTACCAACGCACAAGCTCCTTGATGCCGCATCTGAGGCGGAAAAAGGCAAGTCCAAGATTGGTTCTACCTTAAAAGGAATTGGCCCTACTTATATGGACAAAACTGGGCGAAATGGGCTTCGTGTTGGAGACATTTTATCACCCAATTTCAAGTCAAAATATGCCGCTTTGGTTGACAAGCACAAAAAAATGCTTGCTCATTTTGATTTTAAATATTCTCTTGATGAATCTGAGAAATCTTGGTTTGAGGGCATTGACGTTTTACAATCGTTAACCATCATAGACAGCGAAAATTATCTCTATGAGGCCTTGGAAAGCGGAAAAAAAATATTAGCTGAAGGGGCTCAAGGATCTCTCCTCGATATCGACTTCGGCTCTTATCCTTTTGTTACTTCAAGCAATACGGTAGCCGCGGGAGCTTGTACCGGTCTAGGAGTAGCACCCCAAAGAATAGGAGACGCTTTTGGAATCTTTAAAGCCTATTGCACCCGCGTAGGCAGCGGCCCTTTCCCAACAGAACTTGAAAACGAAGTAGGCGAACTTATTCGAAAGGAAGGTAACGAATTCGGCTCTACTACAGGAAGAGCGAGAAGATGCGGCTGGTTAGATATTCCCGCATTAAATTATGCTTGTAGGCTAAACGGCATTACTGAACTATACATGATGAAAACCGATGTTTTAAGCGTTTTCACGGAAATTCAAGTTTGCACGGAATACAAAATAAACGGTGAAGTCACTAAAGAAATGCCGTTTGACATTACTGATCTTGACATTGAGCCAATATATACAACGCTCCCTGGTTGGAATTGCGACCTAACCCAAGTAAGAAGTGAAAGTGAATTTCCAACGGAATTAAAAAATTACATTGAATTCATTGAGAAACACACAGCCATTAAAATTACCGTTGTCAGTGTAGGTCCCGATCGAGAGCAAACCATCATTCGATAAATCATGACACTGTTGAGCAAACTTCGTTTTTGGTTTGTGATCTTGTTTTTTTTTCATGCATTTCTTTCCCTAGGTCAGGGTAAAAAAGTTCGACTTGTACATGCTGATAAGACCGTTTACAACAAAAAAATAATTCAAGCTCAACGACTGATCGGCCATGTTCAATTGACTTTTGACGGAACTCTTTTTTACTGCGATTCCGCTTATTTCTTCGAAAATGAAAATTTTCAAGCTTTCGGCAATATTCGTGTAAACAAACCTGGCGACTATACCATTACGGGTAAAAAGCTGTTTTTCAACAAAGCAAATCAAATTGCCACGTTGAATGAAAATGGTGTCTTCACAGACGGTGATATGACATTGACTGCACCATCCATGAACTATAACTTCAATTCCGAAGTGGCAACATTCAGCGGAGGCGGAAAAATAATTTCATCAAAAAATAACAACGTGCTCACAGCACAAACCGGTAGATACCATTCTACTACCAATCAATTCACTTTTCGAAGGAAAGTTACCGTAAAAAATGATGAATATACCGTTGTGTCCGATACCATGTTATACAACAGTACTCGAGAAGAATCTTTTTTCTATGGACCAACAACAATTACAAGTGATGACCTGAAGATAAAATGCATCTGGGGAAGTTTCAACAGCAAAACTGAAAAGTGTATTTTCACAAAAAGAGCAACGGTAGAAGAAAAAAAATTTATTCTCATTGGAGATAGTATTTTCTTCGATGGAAAAACAAGTAACGGAGAAGCCTTTGGACATGTAGTCATCAAAGATTTAGAAGATGGAACAACTGCATACGGAGATTACGGTAGTCACACTGAATCATCATCTTCCACTTTCATTACGAAAAGAGCCTATATCAAGAAACCTCTTCAAGCCAATGATAGTTTGTATTTAACTGCTGATAGTCTTTACATATTGGGAAACAAAGAATCAAAGAAATCTATTCTCGCATTTCGTCACGTTCTCTTCTACTCAAACGATTTCCAAGGAAAATCGGACTCACTATCATACTCAGAAAATGATTCCATTCTCAAATTGTTTTATAGTCCTGTTGTTTGGAACGATCAAAACCAATTGACCGGAAAGAGAATTGAACTACTGCTCAAAGGCAATCAACTGTCAACACTTTTCATACCAGAAGAAGCATTTCTCATTTCCTTGTCAAAACGTGAGTTTTACAATCAGATTCGCGGCACATCACTAACAACTGTATTTGGTGAAAAAGAAATAAAAAAAGCTCATTTCATAGGTAATGCCGAACTTTTGTATTTCCCACTTGAAGAAAAAAAAGGAAGTAGCAAATTAACCGGAAGAAATGCAGCTACCTGTTCTGAAATTGAACTTCGATTCCAAAAAAATAAAATATCAGAAATGAATTTGGTTAACGAAGCAAACAGTTCATTTGCCCCTGTTTCAAAAATGAATTCATTACCGAAAAGTATCGATGGCTTTAACCTGCGTTTGGCAGAGCGGCCAATCTCTAAAGACAAAATCTTAGAGATTCGCAAATAGTGGTCGATCTTGCATAAAGCCTTCTACTTCTGCCCTCACCTTCTCAATTACCTCCATGTTGGTTACATTTTGAATGACCTTGTCTATGGATTGTGCAACAAATTCCATATCACCCTCTAGAAGCCCCCTTGTTGTGATAGCCGGTGTTCCTATGCGAATACCACTCGTTACAAATGGCGATTTATCGTCATAAGGAACCATGTTCTTATTTACCGTAATTTCCGCGTGTACCAGCGCATTTTCTGCGTCTTTACCTGAAACATTTTTATTTCGAAGGTCAACTAAGAAACAGTGGTTATCTGTTCCATCACTTACCAATTTGTAACCTAAGTTCATGAGGTGATTCGCAAGTGAATTTGCATTGGTCATCACTTGTTGACCATAGCCTTTGAATGAATCCGAAAGTGCTTCCTGAAAAGCAACAGCCTTGCCTGCTATCACATGCTCCAACGGACCACCTTGCATACCGGGAAAAACACCACTATCAAGGACAGAGGCTATAGTGCGAATTTCTCCTTTGGGTGATTGAATACCCAGTGGGTTCGGGTAATCTCCCTGAGTCATGATTATTCCACCACGCGGTCCGCGAAGGGTCTTATGCGTGGTAGAAGTTACAACATGGCAATGAGGAAAAGGATGATTCAACAACCCCTTTGCAATTAATCCTGCCGGATGCGAGATATCTGCCATAAGTACTGCCCCAACCTCATCTGCAATTGAACGAAAAGCAGCATAATCCCAATCCCTACTGTAAGCACTTGCACCGCAAATAATGAGTTTTGGACGGTTTTTAATTGCTTGGTCTCGAACTTCGTTCATATCAATTCTACCCGTTTCTTTATTCACGTGATAAAAAGATGGACGATACAATTTACCTGAATAATTCACAGGTGATCCATGAGTTAAGTGACCACCTTGGGCAAGATCAAGGCCTAATATGGCATCACCCGGATTCAAGAGAGCCAACATAACGGCACTATTTGCATTTGCTCCAGAATGTGGTTGAACATTTGCCCAAGTAGCCCCAAAAAGTTGTTTCAATCTATCAATTGCTAAAGATTCAACTCGATCTACCACTTCACAACCGCCGTAATATCGTTTCGACGGCAAGCCTTCGGCATATTTATTTGTGAGAATGGAACCCACAGCCTGAAGAACTTGATTACTTACATAATTTTCAGAAGCAATCAACTCTAAACCGCGCTGTTGTCTCAATTTTTCCTGCTCAATAAGCTCAAAAACTTCCTTATCCATGTGACTCAATTTTATTCGCCAAAAGTAATTCGAAAAGATTTAAATTCGCTTCATAGAAATATCAATGCAACGTTTTTTTCATCTCCTACTCGCGCTTTTTTTGAGCAACCTTGCAAGCGGTCAATTGATTGACAACATGAAAGGTGCAGCTTTCAATACTGAAATGTTTTTCAATGAGACTTTTTTAAAGATAAATCGAATTGAAAGTATAACTGTATCTTATGCAATGAAGCGGACCGGACGACCCATTGAAAACAAACCTGACATCAAAATTTATTCTTTCAATGAGCAGGGCCAATTAATAAAAATAGATGCAATCACAAGTGTGCTGAGCAGAATTGACAGCACACATATAGCCATTGATCGAAACGAACTTGGTCTTGTATCTCAAAGAACGGAGGCCTCGAAACGCGGTTTTACTTCTGTTTTTTTTGAATATGATTCAAAAGGAAATGTTATAAAAACAGAAAATAAGACCAGTGAAAACGAAAGCGATGACAAGTTGAAGCTAGTGCCCGGTCTTCAATACGCTATCAATACAGAGACCTACCAATATGCCGAACCCGACGCACATACACTTCAAAAGCAGTCATTCAATAATTATGGCCTTCCTTTCGCTACTTCGCGAATAATTCGCGACCCATCCGGATATATTTTAAGAGAAGAAAATGAGCAGACAATTGGTGGGAAAAGTAATCATATCCTTTATAGCTACAATGATCATGGGTGGATAAGCGAAAAGAAAAGTATAAATCCTCAAAAACCTGAATTACCTCTTAAACAAGAGTTTTTTGAATATGATAAATTTGGAAATTTAACTGGGTTTAAGGTTCACTCGAATGGTAAATTAGTACGTGACTTAGAAATTATCTACACGCCTACTTTTTTTATTGATGCTGTATTGGACCAAGACATGAGCACGAAAGATATTTTAATAAGCAGATATACTTTTCAATTCAGAAAACCATGATTAGAGTCATCTTCATTTCCGTTTTTATATTTCTCTCTAAAGGAGGGTTTGCTCAAAATGACATTATTACTCCTGAAAACGCTGAACGAAGAAAAAAAGAACAGCACGATAAAATTGAAAGGGAATACCTTGACGCCACAGAACAGCATCAAGACAAGCAAGGAAAAAAGGGTAAAAAAGCAATGCGACAGCATCTTCGATATTCCAAAAAACTTCGTACCGGGAGAAATCTACCTTGGTACAAACGAATGTTCATCAGACGTAAGTAAATCTTATTCCAGACTCCCATAGTTTCTGATTTTCAGTAAAAAAGAAAAAAAATTGAATATTAGGTGAACTAAAATTCAATTTTAAGCGAACCATGTGTTATTTTAGCACCCGTTGTATTTAGACTATTTGTAATCCTTAACCTAAAAATTATGCAGAGAACGTTATACCTGCTGTTGAGTTTATTGATTCTACCCACCACCATGGCATTTGCCCAAGGGAGTGCTGGTACGTTAAAAGGAAAAGTTACTGACGCGGAGACCAAAAAGCCGTTACCATTCGTTAATGTTATTGTTTTCTTGAATGGGAATCTCGTTACTGGTGCTCAAACAGATCCAGATGGAGAATACACCATCAAGCCTGTAGATCCAGGTACATATGACATTCAATTCACTTTTGTTGGCTACCAAACTCAGAACCAAAAAGGTGTTCCTGTATCTGCAGGAAAGATTCAGTTTGTTAATGCTGAATTAAGTTCAGGAGTCGATATGAATGTCATTGAAATTAAGGATTTCAAAGTTCCATTGATTGACAAAGATGGTGGAGCCAGCGGTGGTACAGTTACACGTGAAGAATTACAAAAAATGCCGAGTCGTGATGCACTTGGCTTGGCTCAAACCGTTGCCGGTGTAAGTTCTGCAGGTACTGGTGGTGGAATTTCCATTCGCGGAGCAAGAACCGGATCGACTTGGATCTACATTGATGGTATTAAAGTTCGTGGGTCTTCGTCACTTCCAAAATCTGCAATTGAAGAGGTTTCGGTTATCACGGGTGGTATACCAGCGAACATTGGAGACGCTACAGGTGGTGTTATTAATATCAGTCTACGTTCTGCTTCAGCAGAATTTTCAGGAGGTGTTGAAGCCATTACCTCTGGTTTCATGCTGGGTGACAAAGTAGTTGGTCTTGATGCCTTCGGTTACAATTTGCTTGAAGGTTCATTATCAGGTCCCTTGATGTTCCAAAAGAAAGATGGCAAAAAGGGAAGACCCATTTTGGGTTTCTTTTTCTCTGGCAATTACAACGACATAGTAGACGGATCTCCCGCATACGGTGGCGTTTACAGAATGACAGAGTCTGCAAGACAGAATTTATTAAGCGACCCATTGAGACAGAACATTCAACAAGATGGTACTGTAAATGGTGCTCTATACAACGCAGATTTCTTGACTGGTTCCGATTTTGAAAAAATTAAAACGCGTATGAATGTGCGCTCTAAAACTGCTCAAGCCACTTTTAAAGTAGATGCTACACCTTCAGAGAGTGTAACTGTAACCCTTGGTGGTACTGCCAATTACAGAACCGGATACAATTTTGACTACGGAAACATGCTTTCAAATTGGCAAAACAACCAATTGAGCACATCACTAGATTGGAGAGCTTATGCAAAATTCGCTCAGCGCTTCAAGAATACAGAAGAAGAGTCGGGTTCATCTAACTTGAAAAATGTTTACTACAGAATCCAGGCAGATTATTCGAAATCAATTGGAAGAACTGAAGATGCACAGCACAGAGACAATCTATTCAGATATGGACATGTTGGTACTTTTGATGTTTACAGACTCCCATCGTACACGCTTGCTCAGTCTGGAAATTATTACGAGCAAAACGGATGGCAAGATGTGAATGTAAACTTCACCCCTTCAGAATACAATCCTGATTTAGCTGCAATGACGAGTCAATTCTTCGGCTTATTTGATACGAACCCTTATGTGAACGAAGTGTTAGATGGAACAGACACGTTTATTACTGACGATGGATTTTTTGACGCCTCATTAAATGATGGTACAACTGAAGCAGAGCAAATCGGTAATTCACCATACTCTTCTATTACGAATATTCAAGGTGGGAACGGTCTTGTGAATGGTATGCAGCCGACCGGTACTTATGCTCTTTGGACTCACATTGGAACAAAGTCAAACGGCTACAGTTTGAATAACCAAAGTCAATTCCGTGTTACAGGTTCTGGATCTGCTGACATTGGAGATCACGCTGTTGAAGTTGGTTTCGAGTTTGAACAACGTAGAGACGCTGGCTATTCAGTTGCTCCAATTGGTCTTTGGACACTTGCAAGACAATATGCAAACTACCACAACCAAGAATTAAACGTGAATGATCCAACGTACAACAACAATGGAACATACACCTACATTAACTACAGCAACCTAGTTGGTACGGGTCAGTTTGAATTTGACTACAATCTTCGTGAAGCCTTGGGACTTAATCCAGCTGGCACGGACTTCATTAACACAGACGGTTTAACTCCTGACCAACTTTCTATTGAAATGTTCGGTGCTAGCGACTTGTTAAACAGTGGAAACAATGTGGTAACCTATTTCGGATACGATCACCACGGAAACCTGCTTAATCGTAGACCGTCATTAGATGATTTCTTCTCTGAAAGATATACTTTAGGTGAAGGAAGCTATCCAACCCGTGCAGTTGGCGCATTCGAACCCGTATACATTTCAGGATACATCATGGACAAGTTTGCCTTTGATGATTTGATTTTCAACGTTGGTTTGCGTGTTGACCGTTATGACGCGAACCAATTCGTCCCAAAAGATCCTTATGTTATTTCAGAAGCTTTCACAGCATCTGAAGTTGACTACAACTCACTTGGTGTAGAAAGACCAGCAAATATTGGTGACGATTTCGTAGTATACGTTGATGATTTAAGAAATCCAACTACGATTACCGGATACCGTGATGGTGACAACTGGTACAATGCTCAAGGTACCTATGTGAATGACCCATTCACGGCAGTAGCTTCAGGTGGTAAAGTAAACCCATTCTTAAAAGTTGACTCAGATGCAGAGTTAACAAGTGGTGCTTTCAAAGAATACGAGCCAGCCGTGAACTTTATGCCACGCGTTGCATTTTCGTTCCCAATTTCTGAGGAAGCTCTTTTCTTCGCACACTATGACATCTTAACTCAGCGTCCCGTTTCTTCAAATCGTTTCAATCCAGTAGATTATTTGTACATGGAAAACAGAAACGTTCTTTTGAATAACCCAAACTTACGTCCTGAGAAAACTGTGGATTATGCACTTGGTTTCCAACAAGTGTTAAGCAAAACTTCTTCGATTAAAATTGAAGCATTTTACCGTGAATTACGTGACATGATTCAAGTTCGTAAATTCAACGGAGCGTACCCAAGTACGTACAGTGCATTCGGCAACCTCGATTTCGGTACAGTAAAAGGATTAACCGTTACTTACGACTTAAGAAGAACTGGCAACTTGTGGATGAAGGCATCTTATACCCTTCAGTTTGCAGATGGTACAGGATCTACAACACAAACTCAGTTGGCATTGATTGCTGCTGGTCTTCCTAACTTAAGAACCGTTTCTCCTTTCAACTACGATCAGCGTCACCGCATTGTAATGACTGTAGACTACCGCTTCGGTGAAGGAAAAGAATACAACGGTCCTGTGTGGTTCGGAAAGCAAATCTTTGCTAGTACCGGTGCTAACTTCATTGCTAACCTTGGTTCAGGTACGCCTTATACTGCACAAGTATTGCCTACTCCTATTACAGGTGAGTTAAGTCCAACAACAGCAGGCGGTATCAACAGTGCTCGCTTACCTTGGCAGTTTACTGTAGACTTGAATCTTGACAAGAATATTCCTTTGACTTTTGGTAAAGAAGGAGATAAGAAAAAGGCAGCTAACTTAAATGTGTATTTATGGGTGAACAACCTTCTTAACACTAGAAATATCATAAGCGTATACAGATTTACAGGAACACCTGATGATGATGGTTACTTGGCTGCTGCTCAGTTCCAAAATTTCATCAATGCTCAGAATTCACCTGAAGCATTCCGCAACTACTACAGCATGTACGTGAATAACCCTTATAATCTTGGCTCACCTCGTCAAATTCGTCTAGGTGTTCGCTTTGATTTTTAATCTGAATTAATGAATTATCTGAATAGAATGAGAAAGAAGATAACCATTGGAATAATAGCTCTCGCAGTTGGATTTTCCACCCCCGCACTTGCACTTAAATCTGTATTAGGTGCTGGTATGGCCGAGCAAAATGAACAAATTATTCAAGAATCTCGTGCTGCCCTTTGTGCTCCCGCCACTGGACTCAGAGATTTAGCATGGAACAATGTAAAAGCCCTCATTGAAACAGGCGGGTCTATGTGGCAAGATCGTGCCAACAGCCGCGCTGCATATGAAGTTCCTAAAGGTGGTGGCGTGAGCTCACTTTATGCAGGAGCACTTTGGATGGGAGGTATTTCTCCTGACCAACAGTTGAAATTAGCTGCAGTTACTTTCAGAGATGGTAGTAATGATTTTTGGACCGGACCTTTAACAAATGATGGAACAGCATCTGTTACTGAAGCAACTTGTCTTCAATATGATAGATTCTTTGTTTCACTCAGACAAGATGCACAATTACACCGTCAATATTTCGATTGCCTTGCAGCAGGTGGAACCGATTGTAATTCAACCTACAGTATTCCATCTTATTTTTATGAATATCCGGCCATTGGAAACACTGCAGCGGGTCAAGACCTCTACTTAGCTCCTTTCTACGATTATGACCAAGATGGTTTTTATAACCCACAAAACGGTGACTATCCATGGTATGACTTCCTAAGAGAAATCAATTGCGCAGAAAGAAGAAGAGAAGACATTGTTCCACTTTTCGGAGACCAAACATATTATTGGATTTTTAATGATAAAGGAAATGCCCATACTGAATCTCAGGGACAGCCCATTGGTATGGAAATCCGTGCGCAGGCCTTCGCTTTCACTTCGAATGATGAAGTGAACAACATGACCTTCTACAACTATGTACTTATTAATCAGGGATCACAAACACTGACCGAGACTTATTTCGGTTCTTGGGTTGACCCCGATTTAGGTAATGCTCAAGATGACTACGTGGGTTGTGATGTTCAGCGTGGTCTTGGTTACTGCTACAATGGTGATGCTTTCGACGATGCAGCAGGTGGGTCACTTGGTTATGGTAACAATCCTCCAGCTGTTGGTGTTGATTTCTTCGAAGGTCCCTACCAAGACGAAGACAACAAGGATAATCCTCTCAGTACTGACATTATTACAGCAATCGATGAGGACGGTATACCCTACAAAGGATTAGGTATTGGTTACGGTGATGGCGTAGTAGACAACGAACGTTTCGGAATGAGAAAATTCGTTTATTACAACAATAGCAATAACCCTATTAATGGTGAACCTGCACTTCCAAGTCACTTCTACAATTACATGAGAGGATTTTGGAAAAATGGACAGCGCATGAAATACGGTGGAAATGGTGCCAATGGTGCTGGAGTTTCGAATATTGATGCTGACTATATGTTCCCAGATGACACAGATCCACTTCATTGGGGAACTGGTGGTGTGATTACAGATGACTGGTCTGAAGAGTCTAGTGGAAATGCCGCTAACGACCGTCGATTCATTCAAGCTGCTGGTCCTTTCACTTTGAAGCCTGGTGATTACAATAACATTACGTTGGGTGTTGTTTGGGCAAGATCCAACAATGGAGATCCTTTTGAATCTGTAAGATTACTTCGCGAATATGATGATAAAGCACAGGCATTATTCGATAACTGTTTTGAATTGGTATCTGGTCCAGACGCACCAGACGTTGCAGTTCAAGAGCTAGACAAAGAAGTTATCTTGATGTTGTCTAATGACAATCCAATTTCAACCAACTTCCAAGAAAACTACGGACCAAGTCAAGGTGGTTTCGACCCTTCTATTCCAGAAGAACTTTCAGACGGAACTCAACTTGATTCTACAGACCGTTCATATGCCTTTGAAGGTTACTTGGTTTATCAATTAGCAAATGCCGATGTTAGCTCTGATAATCTCGATGATATTACAAAAGCAAGATTAATAGCCCAATGTGACGTTGAGAATGGTATTGGCCAAATCATCAATTTCTCACGCGATCCTGAAACAGATTACATCATTCCTGAACTCATGGTTGATGGTGCTGACGCAGGAATACAGCGTTCTTTCAGCGTTAAAACAGATGCATTCGCAACTTCAAACAATGCCTTAATCAATCACAAGACATACTATTTCATGGTTATTGCTTACGGTTACAATAACTATCAGCCGTATGACATTGGGTTGGAAAGAGGTCAAGATGAAGCCTTCCTAGCTTCTCGTAAGAGCTCTATTGGCGAGATTAGAACTATTGCAGCTATTCCTCACATTCCTTCTCCTGAAAATGGTGGAACCATTCAAAATTCAAATTATGGCGATGGTGTTGCCTTGACAAGAATTGAAGGTAAAGGAAACGGCTTAAATGATTTGGTACTTTCTTCTGAATCAGAGTCAATCATTCTTGCTAACAACAACATAGCTGAATTAACCTACGCACCTGGAAAAGGCCCTGTTAAAGTTAAGGTTGTAGATCCCCTGCGTGTTCCTCAGGCCGACTTTGAATTGCGTTTAAAAACTTCTTCTTTCGGAGAAGATGACTTAGACAGCATGTATTGGGAACTAGAAAACTTGAATGACGGTGAAGTGTATGGCACATTCAAATCATTCGGAACTGCCAGTGAAGATGTCATTCTTGATTGGGGACTCTCCGTGGAATGGGGACAATACGCGTATCAAGCAGATGGACAAGTTGTTAATCACTACACGCAGTTGGTTAAATCAACCATTTCATACGCCGATGCTTCTCAACCTTGGTTGGCTGGTATAGAGGACGGTGAGGGATTTTCTGAACAAAACTGGATACGTGCAGGTACAGTGAAAACGGACGGTACTGACCCTCAAGCATTATCTGAAGCTCTTTATGATGACTATGAGCAAGGAACTTCTGCAGCCGACTTCCCTTTCACAGATGCAAGTGAAAAATATGAAGCAGTTGTTGCTGGAACTTGGTCTCCATATTGTCTCGTGTCAGGAACTACCGTTGATCCAAACGATGCAACAATTGTTGTAAACAACGTAGCCCCAACAATAGATGTTCTTAAAGGTGATCTAGATCAACTTGATTCTCAAGAAAGAAAATCAAATATCAAAGGTCTCAATAACGTAGACATTGTCTTCACTTCAAACAAAGCATTATGGACACGTTGCCCTGTTATTGAGATGCAATATTCTCCTGAATTAGCGGAAGATAATGATAATAATACGGCTATTGATCCTGAAAAAATGAAAGTTCGTCGTGCTCCATCTGTAGATAAAAATGGCAAGCGTGCAGGTCAAGCTGGATACAATGCTTCAGAAGGAGATCTTGTTTCTCCAATCGGTATGGGTTGGTTCCCAGGTTATGCCATTGACTTAGGCACAGGCGAACGCTTAAACATGGCTTTCGGTGAAGACTCATGGTTGGTTGGTGAAAATGGTCGTGACATGATTTGGAATCCTACATCACGTTTATACAACAATAACGGTCAACCATTATTCGGTGGTCAACATTGGATTTACGTATTCAAAAATTTACGTTGGGAAGACTACTCACCTTCAAGCCCGAACTCGAGTTTATCGCTTTCTCCTCGCTATGATAACGGTGAATTCTTATACACCCAGTTGTCGAATCCAAGTTTAAGTGCTTCCAACTGGAAAAAAGTATTCAGAGGTTGTACTTGGGTAGGAAGTGGATTATTAAACCCAGATTACCAATTGAAATCAGTTGAAGAAGGTTTAATTCCAAATGATGTTCGCATTAGCATCCGCGTAGGTAAAAAATATGATGACTATTCATACAGCTCACCGGATATGACCTCTCCAGCAGGATCAGTTAATGAGTGGAGAAACATCTATCGATTCTCAACAAAAGACATCGCTGTAACTACTCAAGATGCGAATACATTGACCAATGAAGTTCTGGACTTAATCAATGTAGTTCCAAATCCATATTATGCCTTCAGTTCATACGAAGAGAACAAATTGGATAACCGCATCAAGATTACGAATCTACCAGACATTTGTACTGTTACCATTTATGACCTGAATGGAACACAAATCCGTCAGTTCAAGAAAGCAGATAAGATAACCTCGGTCGACTGGGATTTAAAAAATGAAAGAAACATTCCAATCGCATCAGGTACTTACATCATTCATGTTGAAGTTCCAGGAATCGGAGAAAAAATCTTGAAATGGTTCGGTATTATGAGACCTGTTGATTTGAACAACTTCTAATTCGTCTAAGAAAATGAAAAAAACTATCATATCATTTTGTTTCGCTGCTCTGAGCACTTTCGGTGCCGTTGCAGGAAATCCTGACCGCGCAGGATCAGCCGGTGCGAGTCACTTACTCGTCAACCCTTGGGCACGTTCAGCTGGTTTAGGGAATGCATCTATGGCTTCTGTGAACGGTGTAGAAGGTGTATTCCTCAATGTTGCTGGACTCGCTTTCACAAATAAGACAGAATTACTCTTTACCAATACGCAATATTTCGTTGGAACTGGAATTCAAATGAATTCGGTGGCTTTCGGACAAAAAGTAGGAAAGTCAGGGGCATTCGGTCTATCAGTTGTGAATATGAACTTCGGTGACATTGCGCGCACCACTACTGATTTACCAGAAGGTGGAATAGGTTCCTTCACAGTAAACTATTCCAACATTGGAATTAGCTACGCAAAAGGATTCTCAAACTCAATTTATGGAGGATTAACCGTTCGACTTATCTCTGAGGCCATATACAATGTGCGCTCTCAAGGTGTTGCATTCGATGCTGGTATTCGTTATGTAACTGGTCCAAAAGACAATGTTCGATTTGGTATTGCACTCCGTAATGTTGGACCGCCTATGCGATACAAAGGCGATGGATTAACTGTATCCGCTGTTATTCCTGCAAATGGTCAAACACTTACCGTTGAGCAACGTTCTGAAAAATATGAACTCCCATCTATGGTAAACGTAGGTTTTGCATACGACTTCTTAATGAAAAATGAAATGAAGTTAACCGCAAACGGTCAATTTACATCTAACTCATTCAGTAAAGATTTAATCGCGGCAGGCCTAGAGTTCAGTTTAAGAAATCGTTTCATCTTAAGAGGTGGTTACCAAAAAGAAATAGGTTCTAACACAACTTATGATGCCAAAAGCGCCCTTGTAGGTCCTACAGGTGGCTTAACGTTGAATTTACCTGCAGGTGAAAGTGGAAGTATTATTGGTTTGGATTATTCATACCGTGTAACAAATCCTTTCGCTGGCGTTCATAGTGTAGGTGTACACATTACTTTGTAAAAACTATTCTTATATTTGTTTGAAGAACCTCCTCACGGGGGTTCTTCGTTTCTAAATAAATCTACCATGGCAAACTTAGCATATTACACAGCAGAAGGACTTAAAAAACTCAGAGATGAACTTCATCAATTAAAAATGGTGGAACGTCCGAAAATTAGTCAACAGATTGCGGAAGCTCGAGATAAAGGAGATTTAAGCGAGAACGCCGAATATGACGCAGCCAAGGAGGCACAAGGATTATTGGAAGCTCGAATAGCTAAAATGGAAGATCTTGTTGCTAATGCCCGTCTTATCGATGAAACAAACATAGACAATTCTAAAGTTTACATTTTGTCTCGGGTTACGTTAAAAAATCTCAAAACGAATGCAGTAGTTGAATATACACTTGTAGCTGAAAACGAGGCCAATCTTGCTCAAAAGAAAATAAGTATTGAATCGCCAATAGGGAAAGGACTATTGGGTAAAAAAGTGGGTGACAAAGCTCAAGTGCAAGTTCCAGCTGGGCTTTTAGAACTTGAAATTTTAGAGATTGCTCGATAAATATCCATCATGAGTAGCATATTCACTCGAATTATCAAAAAAGAAATACCGGCCTATATCATTGCAGAAAATGATCATTTTTTAGCATTTCTAGACATTACACCCATTGCAATTGGCCATTGTCTAGTCATTCCGAAAACAGAAGTCGACTACATTTTCGATATAGATGACCAGACGTATCAAAACCTTTTTCTTTTTGCTAAACAAGTGGCAAATCAACTGAAAAAAGCCATCCCTTGTAAAAAAATTGGAATCGCTGTTGTGGGGTTGGAAGTACCTCATGCACATATTCACCTTGTTCCTATGAACACAATTGGTGATTTAAATTTCTCTGGGGCGAGACTGCAATTAACATCTTCAGAATTCGAAGAAATTCAACAACGAATTATTCAATCATAAAAAAAGGGGCCGAGGCCCCTTTTTATTTTTGCTCTACGTCTATTCAATGATTAACTTTTGAATGGCAGAATTTCCTTCTGTAGAAATCAATTCAACGAAATACAGTCCACTAGACCAAGACGATGTGTTGACGAAAGCAACCTCTTGATTGTTAATGTTTGTATTGTACACCACTTGACCTAGGTTGTTGCTCACGCGAATAGCAGCAATGCGTCCGTTTGCACGAACTGCAAATGAAGTTGTAGCTGGATTTGGGAATACTCCGAAAGACATTTCTTCTTCTTCGCTTACTCCAATGTAGCAAGGGCTGTCTTGAAGATTGAAAGCACAAGCAATACGTGGAACGCTATATCCCATGATTGAATCACAAAATGCTTTACCTTTTGCAGCACTCATATCAGGGTTTGTCAGTAGACCATTTGCAGAGCCAGGGTTGGTTGCAGTATCCCACCACTCCCATGGACCTGAATCAGCAGGCTGAGTTACAGGACGGTTGAAAGGGAATAAGCCAAAGAAGCCATTATTCGAAAGGTTAGCAGCATCTGTGAATGGTTGACCTGGGGCATACCCTTCAGCCAATTGGAAAACTCCATTGTTACCGTATTGGCTTAATGCATATTGTACTTCGTAAGAACCACTAACTTCTACTACTGGTAAATTCAAACCTGGAACAATAACGGTTCCTGTGTAATAAGGAGCGAATGGATCTGTTGGCACTTGGAAAGATACAATTGGATTATCTGTTGCATCTATCCAAGAAATATCACCACATGCACCACCCATATTCACTGCTACAGTGAAATCAGAAGAATAACCAACGTGGTTTGGGTAACACAATGTGTCTCCGTTTGTTGGATTGATACCAACAGAGGTTCCATAAATATCACCATTTACAAAATCCAATACCATTGGAATACCAGAACTTGTTGTGAATTTTGGAAGCAAAATATCTGTATAGTTGTCAATTCCTGATGCAGCTAGAGTAATATAACCACCTGTACCTTGACCCCACACCGCAATGCGTGATGGATCAATTCCAAATGGATTATTTGCTTCAGCTACTGATTTTCTGAAAAAACGAACTGCTGTTCTACAATCTTGAACACCGCGGTAAGCAGCATTAATCAATGTATTAACACGCTCCTCCTGAGTTGGTGCAATTGGATTCCAACCTAAACGGTAGTCGCAAGAAGCAACAACATAACCCAATTTAGCTAACCGTGTACAAATTTCAACAGCAGTTGAATCAGTGCGTGTTCCACCCGTTCCTTGGTTTTGTGGGAATGGTAAGAAATTACCAGTGTGGAAATACAATATAACCGGACGATTTGTTTCAGTGTCTCCTGATGGTGTATACACGTCCATAACCAAAGCTTCTGGAACGGCCTCATTCAAAACTGAATAATACAATACGGTTGCGTTCACTCCATAAGTTACAGAGGTTTGAACATCAACCGATGAAAATTGCGGTGTCATGTAACGCTGAGCAGTTGCACTCAACATCACAAAACACATGAAAAGAAAGGTGTAGATTTTCTTCATAGTTGTTATTGATTTTTGATTTTTTCTTGATGATTGAAATTATACGTGAGACTAAGGTAAGCCAATCTTCCGATTCTTGGACCACCATATGCTTGAACTTGTAAATTATTTAACACATTTGAGGCTCCAATCTTTGCGTACCAATTGCCTTCTTTTCCATGTGAATAATTCAATTGGAAGTCCACTAAATCATACGTGGGAATTACCCCTGTAAACTGAGGAGACCCTTCAAATAAAAATCCTTGAATCCACTTATAATTCACAGAGTACCCGAATGTGCCTCCGGATTCCAATTCAAATAATTTAGATCCGTTTAATCCTAAATTAAATTTATGCTTTGGCGTATTGAAGGCTGGAATAATTGGATCACTTTCATCCTGACTAGCAATGGCATTGAAAGAGTAATTGCCTGAGAAGCTGTGCTTTTTGTGGTAATAATAATTCACACCTAAATTCAAACCTTGGGTGGTTACTATAGATGTTGAATTCGCACTGTATCTATAAACTTGAAAGTCATTCATTAATCCTGTCAAAGCATCAAAATCCGCCTCTATACCAATGTTGTATCCTATGAAGTGATTGTATCTGCTATAATAAGCTCCGGCATCGACATATAGTTTTTGATCCATGAAAAAACCCCGGTATCCTAATTCAAAAGTCCGAACCTGCTCGGGGCGAATCGGATTAATATTGAAATATCGAATATCATCTGTACTTAGTGAATATCTGTAATCACTGAAACTCTCCAAAGTAATGAGTGAATCAACTCCATTGAGATTACCACTTAAAATGGCTGGACCTACATTTAGATTGAGATATTGATCTGTCAAAGTCGGGTTGCGTAAGGCCGAGGAAAATGAAATACGGAAATAGTCATTGCGCTCTGATTTGTATACTAGAGATGCGGCTGGACTGAATAACAAATCAAAATTTTGATTTTTATCGGCTCGTGCAGTCACACTTGCGACCAGTTTATTCTCCCAATATTTCTTTGAAACTCCGGCATAAGCACCGCCTTCAATATTGGTAATTCGATTTATATCATCTTCGAATATGGTTCCATCAGAAAAAGGTTTGTACATTCTTCCGTTGGCACCTATTCGAATCTCATAGCCATTCGTCTCAAATTGCTTTTCACCGTGGATATGAAACAATTTTGACCGATCAAAAAATCGCGTTCCATTTTCTACATCATTGTTTTTACCAGCGGTTATACGATCAAAATTTTGATTAAAAATATCTGTTCCTGGCTGGAAGAACCCAATTCCATTTACGCTTGGAATATTAGCATTCCCAGTATTGGTCCAATTTTGAACCAACTGGTGGTAATACAACAAACTATCATAGTGATCAGTAAACCACTGCTGGTATTGATCTTGAGTAGGCACTATGTAAAAATTAGGTTCTTGTGGCCAATTGGGATTTTGAACATATTGAGGATAGCCCATGTCCAACACCCTATTTTGAATTGAATCTTTCCAATATTTCACATAGACGTTTGCCCACAACTCGTTGCTTCTAGCTTCATCCAATAATTTCAGCGAAGTGAAATACGGATCGTAACTTCGACCTGCATCTTCACCGGTTCCATAAATTCTGATGAAATAGTCATTTTCTTTTTTTAATTCAATACGACCTTGATAAAAGAGAATATCTCTTAGACTAAATCTGTTGTCACCTTGATACACCGTTGTCCCTTGCCCAACATTCGCTGCAAAAATGATTTCAGGGGAATTCTCCTTCAACTCTGGTTTTAACCGCCAATGTGCTACTGCATTTGCCTTGACATTTTTGGTGTTGTAGTCTACCACATCAGACTCTCGATATCCGTTCCGAAAGAAAACCCCCATACCTGGTTTACCATTCAAATCACCCGAAAAATCATTCGCTGGAAAATATTCATCACCATAGATGTTCACTGCATTAAATCCGCCCGCATTCTGAACCCCATACTCGGTGTTGTATACGGGATTGTAATTATCAGCCGCCCAATCCAATGCACTGAATGCAAAAACGTTAAACTTATAAGCTAGAAATGGCTCATCCATTTTATTTCGAAAAACATGAGCAAACCGAACCGATGGTTCAACTAGCTTTCGTTCGCCAACCCGAACCTGAGCCGTTAATCCTGGAAAATCAAAAGGATTTTTCGTTTCCATTTTAACAACACCATTAAATGCCCCAGGACCAAAAAATGCACTACTCGCTCCTTGAACAATATCTACTCCCACTACATCCAAATCCGGTGCTCCTAGAAAATTACCCAATGAAAAATTCAAACCCGGCGACTGATTATCTACACCGTCAATGAGCTGCAAACTTCGAACAGGAGAGGTTGAATTGAAACCCCTTGTATTGATTACTCGAAAACCTAAACTGGCCGTTGTTAAATCTACGCCCTTAAGAGTTCCAAGACTCTCGTAAAAATTGCCGGAGGCTGCGTTTTTAATAGCGGTTAAGTCCAATCGTTCAACGGTCAACGGATTCTGCTTTTGTTTTTCGGTTATTCGTGAATCTACAATGTCTATGATAGGCCCTGTTGATGCAAAATCCAATTCAATTTGAATGGGTTCAGTCGAAATCTCCGTAACCAACAAAGTAAATTCAGAATATCCCACTGCCTTAAAACGAATTGTAGCTGGAACCTTCCCTA